>JAJDNH010000183.1 GCA_022340775.1 Acidobacteriota bacterium | reverse complement strand
TGAGCAAGACGTGCTCCCGGTAGGCGGCGCCTTCGGTGATGACCCTGAACATCAAGCCCCAACGCTAACGGTACCACCGAGGCTGCCGTCGTGTCACTACGCGCGCCCATCCTTGGAAGGGGAGGGTGACAAGAAAGCCGGGCCCCGCGGGGCCCGGCTGAGGGTTGAACGAATGGACGATCAGGCCAGCTGCTTGATCTTCTCGACGACATCCGGGTTGGCAAGAGTTGTCGTGTCGCCGGTGTCCTGCTTGTTGGCCACGGCCGCGAGAACGCGCCGCATGATCTTTCCCGAGCGAGTCTTGGGCATGTCGGGGACGATCCAGACTCGTCCCGGTTTGGCGATCGGTCCGATCTCGGAGGCGAGCTTGTCCGTGATGCTCTGCTCGATCTCCTTGGAAGCGGGAATCCCGGGCTTGAGGGAGACGAACACGTGTGGGATCTTGCCCTTGATGGGATCGGCGACCGGCACCACCGCCGCCTCGCCGACCTCCGACACCATGAGGGCTGCCGATTCCAGCTCCTTGGTGCCGAGACGGTGGCCGGCGACGTTGATGACGTCGTCGATGCGCCCGAGAATGCGGAAGTAGCCGTCGGGCGCCTCAACCGCACCGTCGCCGGCGAAGTACGGCCAGTCCCGCCAGTCCTTGCTATCGGGGTTCTTGCAGTAGCGCCGGTAGTACTGGCTGACGAAGCGCTCGTCGTCGCCCCAGATGGTCTGCATGAGACCCGGCCAGGGGTTCTGGATGCAGATGTTGCCGGCCTTGCCGCAGCCGGCAGGGAGCGGCTTCCCGTCGTCGTCGAAGATGATCGGGTGGATCCCCGGAACTCCAGGGCCCGCGCTTCCCGGTTTCATGGCGTGGAGGGCCGGGACCGTAGAGCACAGGAACCCCCCGGTCTCGGTCTGCCACCAGGTGTCAACGATGACGGCCTTCTTCTTGCCGACGACGTTGTAGTACCAGCGCCAGACCTCGGGCTCGATGGGCTCGCCCACGGTGGTCATGTGCTTGAAGTCGTAGTTGTACTTCGCGGGCTCGTCCGGTCCTACCCGGCGCAAGGCCCGGATGGCAGTCGGCGAGGTGTGGAAGATGTTGACATCCAGCTCCTCGGCGACCCGCCACGGACGGCCGGCGTCGGGGTGCGTCGGGACGCCCTCGAAGATTACCGACGAGGCGGCGAGCGCCAGCGGCCCGTAGACGATGTACGAGTGACCGGTGATCCAGCCGATGTCGGCCATACACCAGTAGACGTCCTCCGGGTGGATGTCCTGGATGAACTTCGAGGTGCCGGTGACGTAGGCCATGTAGCCACCGATGGAGTGCTGCGCACCCTTGGGCTTGCCGGTGGTGCCGGAGGTGTACATCAGGAAGAGCACCTCTTCCGACAGCATCCTCTCGGGCTCGACGACCGCCCGCTTGTAATTCTTGAGCACGTCGTTGACGAAGAAGTCGCGGCCTTCGACGGTTGGCGTCTCGGCCGAGTACTTGCCAGGGTAGCGCTGCCAGATCAGGACCTTGTCGACCTTCTGGCCTTCCTTCTCGGCCTCGGCCACCGCGATGTCGGCCTTCTCCTTGTGGTCGATCAGCTTGCCTCCGCGGTAATAGGCGTCCTCGGTGATCAGGACCCTGCTCTGTGAGTCAACGATCCGGTCGGCGCAGGCCTTGCCCGAGAAGCCCGAGAAGACCTGGGAGTGAATCACACCCAGGCGCGCGCAGGCCAGCATCGTGATCGGCAGATCAACCGTCATCGGCATGTGAAGCGTGACCCGGTCGCCGCGTTTGAGGCCCGCGAAGTCACGCAGCAACGCCGCGAACTCGTTCACCCGGACGTACAGCTCCTGGAACGTGATGTGCTCGATCCGCTCTTCCTCGGGCTCCGGCACGAAGTGCAGGGCGGTCTTGTTCTTGTACTTCGGCAGGTGGCGATCGACGCAGTTGTAACACGCGTTGAGCTTGCCGCCGACGAACCACTTCCAGTACGGCGGCTTGCTGTGGTCGAGCGTGGTGTGCCAATACTCATACCAGTCGAGCAGATCCGCGTACTCCTTGAAGCAGTTGGGGAAGTTGTCCAGCCCGTAGCGCTCGAGGACGTTGCTGTCGGTCAGGTTGGCCTGTGCGATGAAGCTGGAGGCGGGTTGGTAGGTTTCTTCTTCTTTCCAGTGGACCGCAATCTGGGCCTCGGAAACCTCGGTTCCGGTCTGTTTTGGCTCAGCCATATGAGGGGTCTCCTTTCAGCACCCGGGAGATCCTCGCCGGGGTAAATTCCCCGGCGAGGATCGCGAACAAGAATCAATTCTATCTGATACCGATACCCTCAGAATACGTAGCGCCAGCTTGCCGCGAGCTGGTTGCCCTTGACGGAGTTTCCTGCCGTTCCAAGGTCGACCTTGTCGTGCAACCATTCGAGGCCAAACCAGTACGGTCCGATGGCATAGCGGAGATGGAGGTTGTACATCTGGTTCTTCGTGCGGCCGTTGGCGCCGACCCAGTCCATGACGTCTTGGTCATTCGGGTTCTCGTAGCCATAGAAACCGTACAGGCTCCAGTTCTTGGTGAAGTTGTAGCCCACCTGGAGCCAGGCTCCGTTCGACGAGATATCGCCAAACTGGGTGATGGCGCCGAACTGCTGGCCGATGCCCTTGCCCCAGTAGGCGTTGCCGTGGATCAGCCAGTTGCCGGGCGTGACCATGCCGCCGATCTCGAAGGCGGTGCCGGTGATCTTGTCGGTGATCGCCGGCATCGGGTTGATGTCGTTGGCGCCCTTGAGGTCCTTCTGGTCCCAGTGCCCGACCACGTAGATCTTCCAGTGCTTCTGGGAGAAGTTCAGCCGGGCCTCGACCTGGGGCCGGAAGGAGACGTTGCCGGCAGTGCCGCCGTTGACGTTGTCGCCGGGGCCGGACCACGAGCCCTCGAACACACCAACCTGGAGCTGGGTCTTGGTTCGTGCTCCCTTGGCGCTCAGGTCGTGCCACAGGTAGAAACCGGGGAAACGCCAGCCCACGAAACCTGCCGAACCGTACCCGAGGGGGAACGCGATGTGGGAGGAGGAGACCGGCCACTCGCCGAACAGCGGGCTCCAGTCCTGACCGATACGGATCCTGGTGCCAGGTTTGTCGAGCTGGATGTACGCCAGCCGCAGCCGCATGTAGGGCTGCTGATGACTGAAGGCGCCGGAGCCGTTGAAGCCGCCGAAGAAGTCGGTCTCGACCAGACCGCCCGACGTCCAGTTGGCCAGCTTCGGCCCGCTGAACCCGATGTCCAGCCGGGTGTTTCGGACGTCACCACCGGAGAACCACTTGTTGGTCGTGAACTGCGAGCCGACGGGGAACTCGGCCGCTTGGCCGTTCGAGAAGGCGAAGTTCTGGTCCTGGGAGTAGAAGGTCGAGCTGATGAAACCCTTGATCGTGATCTTCTCGTGACCTCCAGGCTTGACCGGGGACACCTCGGCCAGCTTCTCCGGCATCTGCTGTATGGCTTCATCCTGCTTCTTCTGGGTATTGGCCAGAGCCGAAACGGTGTTCTGCAGCTCCTCCAGTTTCTGCTGCAGCGCCATATTGTGCTGCTGCTGGGTCGCGAGTTGCTGTTGCAGCTCCTGGATCTTCTGCAGGAGGTGCTGGACGTCGGGCTGGTTGGGCTGCTGTGCAAGCAGCGGAGAGCCGATCAGTGCGAGTCCGATAGTGAGAACCAGTACCAATTTGAGTGAAAGCGAACCTTGGAGCTTCATCCCCCTCTCCTTTCTCGACCGGGGTCGCTCGTGGGAGGGTCGGGAGTCGCCGATCTCGGCCCTCTCGTCGTGTGCTCAATCAGCCGACGGGCAGGCACACCTTGTCGTAGGTCTCGTTCAGAACCTGTGCGAGAGCGAGGTAGACCGCGGAGAAGCCGCAGAAGATGCCCTCCCAGCCGGCGATATGCGTGATCGTTGCGCTACCGGTTGCCTCTCCGATGGCAAGCAGCCAGAACAGTATGAACAGCGTAAAGAAGACGACCTGAAGCGCACGGTTGTGCTTCAACGTCGCGATCCACATCACGAACGTGAACAGGCCCCACATGAACAGGTAGGCGACCATGCCGGTCTTCGAAGCGGCATCAAACCAGCCCCACTTGCCCATGAGAATCAGGAAGACCAGCGTCTCCCAGAACAGGCCATAGGACGCGAAGGCAGTCAACCCGAAGGTGTTGCCCTTCTTCCACTCCATCCAGCCGGCGAAGATCTGCGCCATGCCGCCATAGAAGATGCCCATGGCCAGGATCATGGTCCCGAGGGACATGATTCCGGCGTTGTGCACGTTGAGCAGAACCGTGGTCATACCGAACCCGAGCAGCCCAAGGGGCGCCGGATTAGCGGTGGTGTCGGCGATCTGAGTCGTCTCGGCCATTACTGCAACCTCCTCTTTCCCATAGAGTCCAGTACGAGCGCTGAAGTGTTCGTGCTCTTGCTCCGAACGGTGCCAAGCTAAGCAAAACCAAACCAGGGAAGCAGCGTGGCCGGGCATGCCGGGCCGCACTGCTCACGCGGGATCGAGTGGGTCAAACCCTGCCTCCTGGCTCTCGAGGATGTCGTCTCGGTGTTGGGCCCCGCGGCATCCCGTATTCCACGGGGCACCCCCCCCGGGGGCATGAACGAGAGTTGCTGACGGTTAGGTTGACTGGAAATTCAAAAATTGTCAAGCGCTCATATTAATGAAGGACGGCTGCTCGTAAGCGCAGATCGCCGAGGCTCGTCTGATTCCGACGACGCGGATACCCTTCCTCAATCTCTACCCTGCCGGTCTCCTCCGGTGTGGGGCAATCTCGCGAGCCGAGCTACAATCCGGGCATGAACCGGGGAGAGCGTTCGCGACTTGTCTCGGAGCTGTTGGCTGCAGAGTTCCCGGGGGCCGAGTGCGAGCTCGACTATCAGACCCCGTGGCAGCTGCTGGTGGCCACGGTGCTGTCGGCGCAGTGTACCGATTCCCGCGTCAACCAGGTGACCCCCGAGCTGTTTCGGCGCTGGCCGGGGCCCTCCCAGCTGGCGTCGGCGCCGGTCGAGGAGGTGGAAAGTGTCATCCGGCCTACCGGCTTTTTCCGCAACAAGGCGCGGTCGCTTACGGCGGCCGCTGCCGCTATCTCCGAACACCACAATGGCGAAGTGCCGAAGGATGTGGAGGCGCTGGTCGAGCTTCCCGGGATCGGGCGCAAGACGGCGAACGTCGTGCTCGGGGAGGCGTTCGGGATACCGGCCGGAATCGCGGTTGACACCCATGTGAAACGGGTTGCGCGCCGGCTGGGTCTGACTTCGGCCGACGATCCCCTCAAGATCGAGGCGGAGCTGGAGGAGTTGCTACCGAGAGAGGAATGGGTCGGATTCTCGATGCGGATGATCCTGCACGGTCGCCGGGTGTGCGTGGCGCGCAAGCCGCGGTGCCCTGCCTGCTGCCTCGAGCCGGTGTGCAGGAAGGTCGGCGTGTAGTGCGTCTCGCGGTGGGAACTCTGCGCGCGGCCAAGCTCGAAGCAGTGCGGCACGCTCTGACTCGGTTGGCGGCCCTGGGGTGGCCGGCGGACGGCCAGGTAGAAACCGTGCCGGTGCGGGTTCCAAGTGGAGTGTCCGAGATGCCCATGACCGAGGCCGAGGGGGTGCGGGGAGCGCAGCAGCGCGCCCGTGCCGCTTTTGAAGCAACCGCCGCGGATCTCGCTTTGGGTCTCGAAGGCGGGGTGGTGGTTCTCGATGCAGCCGCCCCCGTGGTGGTCCTGCGCAACTGGGCCGCGGCGTGGGACGGGGACTGCACGTGGATCGGCAGCGGACCGGGCCTGCAGCTGCCTGCGGAGCTTGCGCGGGCTGTGCTTGGTGGCATCGAGCTCGGAGACGCGATCGACGACTTCGCCGATGAGCACGACGTGCGGTCAGGCCGGGGAACGTTCGGTGTTCTTACCCTTGACCTCATCGACCGTGCGCACGCGTTCGAGGATGCGGTGCTGGGCGCACTGACGCCCTGGTACTCGTCCGGGCGGCCGGTCCCCCGGACCGGCTTCGGCCTGTCCTAGAGTCGCCTCCACCGTGGTGGGAACCTCGGTCAGGGCGTCCTTGCCCACGACTTCGCGACGCACGAAGGGCATCCGAAGCTTCTTCAACTCCGGGAAGGTGGCCTCGATCTCTTCGAGGTAGTGGACTGCCTGCTCCTGCCGAGCTGCGAAGGAGGGTTGCTCCGCCGACAAGCTAGGCAGACTCCTGTTGACGACCAGGCCGTCAAGCGGCACGCCACGATGTTGAGGGAGAGTGACCGCCTTGCGCGTCTCGGTGATCGGCAGTCGTTCAGCCGGCAGCACGAAGACGAGCGCCTCGGGTGCCCGTTGCCAAGGGAATGTGACCCGGGGGGGACGGGACAAGGCGCCCCCAGCTGCGCGGCCTGGTGGTACTCTGTGGCCGCACGGGAGGGCCGATGAGCGTCTTGCGACCGGGTTCAGGTTGGATCGAGGTGATCACGGGTCCGATGTTCTCCGGCAAGTCCGAAGAGCTGATCCGGCGACTGCGGCGCGCTGCGATCGCCAGGCTCAGGCTGCAGGTTTTCAAGCCTGCTCTCGACAGTCGATACGCCGAGAGAGAGGTTGTGTCGCACTCGAAGTGGCGGTTGCCCTCTCAGGTCGTCGAGCGCGCCGAGGAGATCCTTCACCGACTCGACCCGAGGACCGAGGCCGTCGGCATCGACGAGGCGCAGTTCTTCGACGACGACCTCCCCACCGTCTGCTCTCACCTGGCCGACCTCGGCAAGAGGGTGATCGTGGCCGGGCTCGACATGGACTACCGTGGGGTGCCGTTCGGTCCGATGCCGCAGCTGCTGGCGATCGCGGAGCAGGTCCAGAAGATTACTGCCATCTGCACCCGTTGCGGAGCTCAGGCGAGTTACACGCAGCGCCTGATTGCATCGGATGAGCAGGTGGTCGTGGGGGCCGCAGAAATGTACGAGGCCCGTTGTCGCCGTTGCCACGAGCCGGCGGGGGCGTTCGACGCTTTCCAGGAGTGGCTGTTTCCTCTGCCGGAACCACCGGAAGAGGGCTCCCCGAGCGCCGGAGATTGACCCTGCCGCCTCGGCAAACACAGACCTGGGGCCCCGGCATCGTATGATTGGGGAAGGTTGACCGTCACGATTACGGAGGGAATGCTGCTCGGCCGGTACCGGCTCGCCCGGCTCCTCGCGCGGGGGGGAATGGGCGCAGTGTGGGTGGCTCGGGATGAGCGGCTAGACCGAGAGGTGGCGATCAAGGTCCTTCCCCAGATGCTCCTCTCGGACCAGGCGGCCCGGCAGCGTTTCGAGCGCGAGGCGCGGGCCATGGCCAGAATTCTGCATCCCAACGTGGTTCCAGTCTTCGACGTCGGGTCGTCGGATCCTGCAACCGGCGAGGAGCTTCCCTACCTGGTGATGGAGCTGGTCCGGGGAACCTCCCTCGACCGTCTGCTCGAGGACGGGCCCCTCTCCCTCCACCGGGCGGTCCTGTTCGCCGAGCAGGTCGCGCGCGCACTGGCAGCGGCTCACTCCGCTGGGATCGTGCATCGTGACCTCAAACCCTCGAACGTCATGGTCACTGACGATGACTTCGTCAAGGTGTTCGACTTTGGGCTTGCCCGGTTGCTGCGCGAGGAGGGGCGTCCGGCCGAGGAGACCCTGACACAGCCGGGGATGGTCCTGGGGTCCTGCCCGTACATGTCGCCGGAGCAGGCGGTGGGCGAACCCGTCGGACCCCGGACCGATGTCTTTGCCTGTGGCACGGTCCTCTACGAAATGCTGACTGGCAGGCGGGCATTCGTCGGCGAAACCCCGGTTGGTGTGCTGCAGAAGGTGGCGCGGGCGGAGTACACGCCGGTCGAGGCGTGCTCGGTCGAGGTGCCTCCCGAGCTCGCGGCGGTGGTCGGCCGGTGCCTGCAGCGCGACCCCACACGACGCTACGGTGACGGGGGCGAGCTCGCTCGGGACCTGGTGGCGGTACGCGAAACGCTGGGCGCGAGGCTCGACAAGACGCCAACGCGCCGGTTTTCGTCGGCCCGCGTCAGCGCACTCCGGGAGCAGCGCCGCAGGCGGGGAGCGGTGATCGGTGGATTGACCGCTGCCGCGCTGGTTCTCGGGCTGCTTGCAGGAGCGGTTTTGGGGCGGCTGGGGATGGAGGCGAAGCGGCCCGACCCGGGAGCGTGGCACCCGACTCAGCTGCTGGAGGTCCCTGGACTACTGTGGCATCCGGCTTGGAGCCCGGCGGGCGACACTCTGGTGGTCGAACACCTGACCGGGAACCGCGGTGAGCTGTTGGCGCTCCCTTCGGTCGGGGGACGGCCACGGCTGGTTGAACGCGCCCGCCCCGGCGAGATACTGGCTTGGCCGCGGTTCTCCCCTGATGGCAGTGCGCTGGCGGTTACCGCCGTCGGGAGTGAGAGCCAGCGCTTGGAGATCGTTCCGGCGGTCGGCGGAGCCGCCCTCGCGAGCGTCGAGAACGCTTCGCGTGGGATATGGCTGGACCGCAACCGCGTGGTGTTCTCTCGGGTCGAAGATGGCATCGGGAGTCTATGGGTACTCGATGTCGGGAGCGATGCCGTGTCTCCCTTCCTGAAGGGCCGGCGGGAGGTCTCGTGGTGGGGAGCGCAGCCCCGCCCGGGCGGCGGATTGGCCCTGCTCGGCGGTCCCAACGACACGCAGGCCGGGATCTATGTGACCAAACCCAGGGGAGAGACTCAGAAGCCAGCGCAGTGGTTGGCACCTGGCGGCAAGCTCGGCGGAGTTTCGTGGGCCTCGCGCGGGCGGTCGATGGTGGCGGTTGTCGACGGGAGCCTGGTGCGCCTCGGAGAATCTGGTGCGCTGACCGTATTGCCGGCGCTGGAGGATCTCGGAGACCCTGCGTTCGACCCCTCCGGCAGCCGGTTGGCCATGGTGCGGAGCCGCACCTTCAACGAGATCGTGGCGGTCAACCCCAAGGGTGGCTCCTGGACCTGCCGCCTGTGTGGGGTCGTGGGCGCGGGGTGGGGGAGTGTCGCCGCAGACGGCACGATCGTCTACCGGCGGACCGCGGCGGGCAGACGTGTCCTGCTGTTGCGTGGTACGGATGGGGGGGAGCACCCTCTACTGCCGGAGGGGGAGACGGGCTCGTGTCCGGCGTTCTCACCGGAGGGACGGAGGGTGGCCTACCTGGCTCCCGGTGCCGGAGGCGTCGTCGAGCTGCGTGTCATCTCCCGCTCAGGCGGTCATCCGGTGACGTTGGCCAGGGGCGTGGAAGCTTCGGAGTTTCCGTCGTGGTCACCTGACGGCCGTTTCCTGGCGTACGCCGCCGGATCTCCGACGGGCGTGTGGGTGATCTCCGCTGCCGGTGGTACTCCGCGACAGTTGACCCCGGTCGGTGGCGACTATCCGCGTTGGAGCCCTGATGGAAGGTGGATCGCCTACGTGGTCTGGACCGACGCGTCCGATCCCAACCAAGGGGCGTGGGTGGTGAGCCCAAGAGGGGGGAAACCACAGCGGATCGGCAACTCCTCGACCCAGCTCGTTTGGAGGCCCGACGGCCGCGTGCTCTGGCAGGTACGTCGAGGGAAGGACCATCTCGAGCTGTGGGCCGCCAAGCCCGGACGATGGCGGTGGAAGAAGCAGGCTACGCTCGACATCGGCGCAGAGCCGGTGCCTCAGGCAGAGCACCTTCCGTTGACCGTCGACCCCGCCACCGGCCAGCTCATCATGAACCGGCGCTCCTCGACCGGCGAGCTCCTGGTCTTCGAGGGTCTTGATCCAAGCCGCTGGTAGCAGCAAGGCAGCGCTCCAGGTTTGCAATAGGCGAGTGGGAATGATTAGAATCATGTTTGAAAACGCATGACGGAGAGAGAGTCCGTCAGCGAAAGGAGGATGCGGGATGAGAAGCGTGATCAAATGGGGGATCGCGGCGCTGGTTTTGATCGTGCCGTTCGCGACCGGTGCGCAAGCCGGCGACCACGCCTACGTCGGTGCGCAGAAGTGCAAGATGTGCCACAGAGTGGAGTTCACGTCGTGGGAGAACACCGTCCACGCCAAGGCGACGGAGAATGCCAAGGCAGCCAAGGACCGCAAGTTCGGGCCCGAGTGCCTTCAGTGCCACGCGACGAACAGCGACGAGGCGATGGCCGGCGTCCAGTGCGAGGCCTGCCATGGCCCGGGTGCCGATTACAAGAAGATGAGCATCATGAAGGATGTCGAGAAGGCGAAGGCGAACGGTCTCATCCTACCCAAACAGGAGACCTGCAACGGCTGCCATGACGGCAAGGACCACCACAAGAAGGTCGAGTTCAAGACGGCGATCAACAACAAGAAAGCGATCCACGAGTTCAAGAAGGACCCGAGCCAGTTCGAGTAGCATCGCCGATTCGATGAGTGACGACGGGGCGCGGCGCGAGCCGCGCCCCTTGACGTTGTGCGCCCGTGTTGTTGCGCGAGCTGCGTGTCCGGGCCACACTGGGCAACGGCCATGCTGAAGACCACGACTCACGGCCCTCTGACCCGAATTCAGCTCGAACCGACCATCCTGGGCCGGCCGGTATACCAGGTCTCAGCGTTCCTTCTCGGGGACACCCTGATCGACAGCGGCTGCCCCAAAACGGCGCCCGAGCTACTGGAGTGGAGCAGGTTCCACGGCGTACGTCGGATAGTCCACACCCACCACCACGAGGACCACGTCGGGGGTGACATGCTGCTGGCGCGTGAGCTCGGCGTGGAGATCGTGGCGCCGCCGCGTACGGTCCCGATCCTCAAGAGCTACTACCGCATCCCGTTGTACAGGAAGATCGTCTGGGGCCAGCCCGCCAATGTGGAGGTCCGGGCGATGGAAGAGGAGATTGTCATCGCCGGACGCCGGTTCCAGGTTATCCCGACGCCGGGCCATGCCTCCGACCATGTGTGCTTGCATTCGCCCGAGGCGGAATTGTTGTTTACCGGAGATCTGTACATCTCGCCGCGAGTGCTCTATCTCCGGCGCGCGGAGGATGCCTGGACCCAGCTCCAGTCGTTGCACCTGGCGGCGTCCCTCCGGCCACAGCTGGTGGTGTGCTCACATGCCGGTTTCGTGGAGAATCCGGGTCCCGCGCTCGCACACCGGATCAAGCACTGGGAACAGCTGGCGTACCAGGCCCGGGAGCTGAGGAGGGAGGGGCTTTCATTGCGGGCCGTGACCAGGCGCCTCGTCGGCCGAGAAGGGTGGATGACGTGGGTCAGCGGTGGTGATTTTGCGAAGATCAACCTTGTTCGCTCTCTGCTGGAGCCAGACACCGCCACCGCCGGCGGGCCTCAATGTGGTAGCGTGAACCCAGGAGGTCCCGATGCAGGCGTTTGAGGTGCCCGGGATGGGTCCGGTCGCGTTCGTCGATCGGGTGCGCAAGGAGCTCTCGGGCCGCGAGCTGGGCGAGATCGTCACTTTGGAGCTCGATGGAGACGAACTTGTCGTCAGGTTTTCGCGCATGGGGACCAGCGAGCTCAGGTATGCGCTCGACGTTGCCGATGGCGGCTTCAGTGCCAGGCTCACCGACGAGCGCATTGCGCTCTTGCACGGAGCCTTCCGGCAAACGTTCGAGGAGAAGTTCGACCAGATCATTGCCCACGTTGGCGCCCGGTCCCAGCAGTCCGGGGAGTCGGTTCGCTGAGGAAGACGGGACCAAAATAGGACGGGCCCGCGCTCGAGCGCGGGCCCGCGAGATTGAAAGGCGGTGTGGTACGTCAGTCGGATCCGCTTCCGGAGCCGGCCACGGCGCGTACCCGGGCATGGCGTCCGCCGTGCTCGTCACCGCCGCTCCGGAGCACGTTGATCGTGCCGTCTTTCGCACAGGTGGACCCTTCCAAGGAGGCCGTGAACGTCCAGGAGAAGGACCCGGTGTGTCTGTACGTGTGGCGCGGGTCAGAGCGGTTCGAGGAGCTGCCGTCGCCGAAATCCCAGAGCAGTGTCGGGGTTCCGCTGCAGCCCTCCGAGGGAGTGACCTCTGACGAGAACCGGACCCGCTGGCCGACCCTCGCCGAGTCCGGGGCGTCGGCGGTGCACTCGAGAGAGCAGGTGCCGCCGCTTTCGATGACGATGGTCCCGGTCTTGGAGCACGAGGCACCGTTGAGAGTGGCCGTCACGGTCCAGGTGTAGGCTCCACTCACGTCGTAGGCGTGCTGCGGGTTCTGGACGTTGGAGGTCGAGCCGTCGCCGAAGGACCAGCTGTACTCAGGCGTGCCCGAGCATCCGTTAGGCGTCGCGAGCGCGGCGAACTGAACCGTCTCCCCGGGCTGCGCGCCACTCGGGACGTCGGCGCTGCACTCGACGGAGCAGGTGCCGCCGTTATCGATGACGATGGTCCCGGTCTTGGAGCACGAGGCGCCGTTGAGAGTGGCCGTCACGGTCCACGTGAAGGTCCCGCTCACGTCGTAGGTGTGCTGTGGGTTCTGGACGTTGGAGGTCGAGCCGTCGCCGAAGGACCAGCTGTACTCAGGCGTGCCCGAGCACCCGTTGGGCGTGGCGACCGCGGCAAACCGAACCGGATCCCCAACCAGTCCGTTGTCGGGCACGGTGGCGGAGCAGGATAGCGTGCACGAACCTGGACCGACGCTCACGGTGACAGTTGCCAGGTTCGAGTCCGCCATTCCGTCGGAGGCGGCGTAGGTGAACGAGTCGGCACCGGTGAAGCCCGGGTCGGGAATGTAGGTGGCCGTCGTACCTCCGACTCCGGCCCGACCATGCGCCGGCTGGGACACCACGCGAAGCTGGAGTGCGTCACCATCGGCGTCGCTGGCCTGCAGGGTCAGTGTCAGGGTTCCACCGGATGCGACGCTGCCCGTCAGGTCGGTCGCTGACGGTGGGTGGTTGGGGTTGGCGTGGTCGTTGCTCGGGCCGTTGTGGC
>JAJDNH010000178.1 GCA_022340775.1 Acidobacteriota bacterium | reverse complement strand
CCTAGCCGGATCGCGGAGGCCTGCAAACAGTGCCCTCAGCTTCGAGGGGTCGGCCTTGCGAGCGCTCTCGATCGCCTCGAGCAAGAAGGCCGGCGCCAGGCCGCCCGAACGGGCGGCCAGCCGCTCTACCAGCTCCTCCGCGCCGTCGAAGCCGGCGTGCCGCGCCAACTCGAGGCGCTCCTGGCGGCTGAGCTCACGGATGCTCCGCCACGCCAGGGCGAGCTGGTGCATGCGTTCGAACGGCGAGTCCGCATCCTCGAGCGAGAAGATGAGGGCCGCGAGCTGCTTCGAAGGAACCACCTAGTCCCCGTCGCCCTCTGAGCTCGCTGCTGTGGCCTCTCCGCTCACGCGATCGGCGACCGCGCCCGGCAGGCGCGAGAGGTCTCTCAGGAGCTTGTTGAGGTCGACACCCGAGAGCTGGCGGGTCACCGGCCCGAGCTGGCTCAACACCTGTACGACGTCCTCGGTGAGTCGGCCGGCACCCGTGCCTTCGCCTGCTCCACCGTTGCTGATGATGGTCGTCGTCCCTGCGCGCGCCAGCGGTTCCGAGATCGCGGCCGCGATCTCCGGCAGCACCTTGAGAGCCTCGATCGACAGACCGGCGTCGTTGTAGAGCTTGAGCGCCTCGGCCAGCAGCCGCCGGGCCTTTGCTTCGGCCTCCCCCTTGGCCCGGATCGCCTCGGCCTCGGCGAGCCCGATCTCGCGGCGCTTGGTCGACTCGGCCTCCGCTTGAGCAATGCCCTCGGCCTTGACCGCCTGCGCGGCCTCTTCACGCCGCTTGCGCTCCGCCGCCGCCTCGCGCTCGACCCGGTACTGCGCCGCGTCGGCCAGACGCTCCGCCTCGTACTTCTTGGCATCGGCTTGCTCGCGCACCTCGGCGTTGAGCTCGAGCTTCTGGCGCTCGACCTCCTGCTCGGCAATCTTGATGTCCTGGACCTTGAGCTCCATCTCGCCTGCCTTGACCGCCTGCGCGTCGGCGACGTCGACCTCCTTCTTGATCGAAGCCTTCTTGAGGCTCAGGGCTCGGTCCGACTCTGCAATCTCGGTGTCGACCACGATCCGCTTCTGCTCCTTCTGCTGCCTCGCCTGCTCCTCCTCGATGGCGGCGTCCCGGTCAGCCTGCGCGGTCGCGATGCGGGCGTTCTTGAGCGCCTCCTGGATCTTCGGTTGGCCGAGGGCGTTGAGATAGCCCTCGTCATCCTGGATCGCCTGGAAGACAAACGAGCGGAACTCGAAACCCATCCCGTCGAGGTCCTTATGAGCCTCGTCGCGGACCTTCTCCTGGAAGCTCTTCTGGTCGCGGTACAGTTCTTCGACGGTCAGCGTGCCGATGATCCCACGCAAGTGGCCGGCCACGGTCTCCTTGATCGTCGCCTGGATATCATCGGCGGCTAGCCCCAGGAAGCCCTCGGCGGCGCGACGGATGTGGCCGATGTCGCCCAGCACCTTGACCTGTGCCACCGCCTTGACGTTGATCGGAATGCCTTGGATCGTGTACACGTGACGTAGGTCGATGTCCAGGGTCATCATGCGCAGCGACAGGATTTCGTGCTGCTCCCAGGCCGGCCACACGAAGGTGCCGCCGCCACGGATGATCCGGAACCCCTCGATCTGGCCCGTTTCACTGCGGACCTTGCGGCCGAGCAGCTTCCTCCGCCCGAAGACAATCAGCGCTTCGTCCGGCCCCGCCTTCTTGTAGCGGCTCCTGACGACGATGTAGACGACCAGAGCCAGGAACGCCAGCACCAGAATCACTGGTATCGCCTCGATGAGATTCATTTTCCTTCCTCCAGCTTGGTCCTGCGAGTCTATCACCACTCGCAACCGCGTCCTCGATCCAACGACGGATGTACTACAATACGCGCCCGGAGGGCCGATGTTCCTCCGAGACGAGCACCTTGTGAAGCCCTTCACGGAAGCCGACGGAAGGAGTCGTCACCATGCCAACCATTGAGACAACCCCAGAGATGGTCCGCCGCGTCTACGACACGACCCGTGCCCGGCTTGAGATCGTCCGAAAGAGGATCGGTCGGCCGCTCACCTTGGCCGAGAAGGTCCTGTTCGGGCACCTCGACGATGCCGAGAACGAGCGCCTGGAGCGGGGCAAGGCGTACATCATGCTGCGCCCGGACCGGGTCGCAATGCAGGACGCCACCGCACAGATGGCGCTACTCCAGTTCATGCTCTCCGGGCGCGACACTACGGCCGTACCATCGACGGTTCACTGTGACCACCTCATCCGCGCCCGCTCCGGCGCTGCTGCAGACGTCACATGGGCGATTGAGGAGAACCGCGAGGTCTACGACTTCCTGCAGTCGGCGGCTGCGCGCTACGGCCTCGGCTTTTGGAGGCCCGGTTCCGGGATCATCCATCAGGTCGTGCTCGAGAACTACGCGTTCCCGGGCGGCATGATGATCGGCACCGACTCACACACCCCCAACGCCGGCGGCCTGGGAATGATCGCGGTGGGAGTCGGCGGTGCCGATGCCGTCGATGTGATGGCGAGCTTCCCGTGGGAGGTGCTGCAGCCGAAGGTCATTGGCGTCAAGCTGACCGGCTCGCTTCATGGTTGGACTGCGCCAAAGGACGTCATCCTCAAACTGCTCGGGATTCTCACCGTCAAAGGCGGTACCAACGCCATCATCGAGTACTTCGGACCGGGTACCGCCTCGATCTCGGCTACCGGCAAGGGCACCATCACCAACATGGGCGCCGAGCTCGGCGCCACGTGCTCCATCTTCCCTTACGACCAACGCATGAAGACCTACCTCGAGGCCACCCGAAGGGGCGACATCGCAGCGCTGGCCGACGCCAACGCCGATCTGCTGGCGGCCGACCCCGAGGTACAGGCGAATCCGGCAACGTACTACGACCAACTGATCGAGATCGACCTCGACACGCTGGAGCCGCACCTGGTGGGGCCGCACACTCCCGATCTCGCCCACCCTGTGTCGAGAATGGCCACGGACGTGGCGGAGAACGACTACCCGGACAACCTGACGGCTGCGCTCATCGGCTCCTGCACCAACTCGTCCTACGAGGACATCACCCGTGCAGCCGATGTCGCGGAACAGGCGCTCGCCAGGGGAGCCGAGCTCAAGACCACGTTCTGGGTGACGCCGGGTTCGGAGCAGATCGAGGCTACCATCGAGCGCGACGGGCAGATGGCGGCGCTGTCCAAGCTCGGCGGGATCGTGCTCGGCAACGCCTGCGGACCTTGCATCGGGCAGTGGAAGCGCGAGGATATCGAGCCCGGCACGCGAAACTCCATCGTGACCTCGTTCAACCGGAACTTCCGCAAGCGCAACGATGGCAGTCCAGAGACCTACGCGTTCATCGGCAGCCCAGAGATCGTGGTCGCTTACGCGTTGGCCGGCCGACTCTCATTCGATCCGACTCGGGACGAGGTCCAGGCGCAGGACGGCAGCATGTTCAAGCTGGAGCCGCCCGCTCCGGCTCCGGAAATCCCCGCGAACGGCTTCGTCTTCAAGGCCGAAGGGTATGTGGCGCCTCCGGAGAAGCCGGCAGCGGTTGACGTCAAGGTTCGCCCGGGCTCCGACCGCCTCCAGCTGCTCACTCCGTTTCCGGCGTGGGACGGTCGAGATCTCGAGCGCCTGCCCATCTTGGTCAAGGCAGCCGGCAAGTGCACGACCGACCACATCTCGCAGGCCGGTCCATGGCTGCGCTTCCGCGGTCACCTCGACAACATCTCAGACAATCTGCTCCTGGGAGCCGTGAACGCTTTCGCCGACGAGCCCGGCAACGGAGTCGAGATCGACACCGGCAAGGTCGTCAAGCTACCCGAGCTCGCCCGGACCTACAAAGAGAGGGGCGTGCGGTGGGTAGTCGTCGGCGACGAGAACTACGGCGAGGGATCGTCCCGCGAGCACGCGGCGATGGAGCCGCGGCACCTCGGCGGGGCGGCCGTCATTGCACGCTCGTTCGCACGCATCCACGAAACCAACCTCAAGAAGCAGGGCATGCTCCCATTGACGTTCGCAAACCCGGCCGACTACGAGAAGATCCGGGTCGATGATCGGGTCTCGATCCGCGGGCTCGCCGAGATGAAGCCCGGTGGACAGCTCACCGTCGTGCTTCATCACGCGGACGGCAGCGAGCAGAGCTTCCCGGTCAACCACACGCTGAACGCCGAGCAGATTCAATGGTTCAGGGCCGGTTCGGCCCTCAACGTCCTGCGTGCGCAGAACTGATAGGAGGGACCTCTCCATGAAACGCCGTGCAAGCTTTATCGTGACAGCGGCTCTCCTCTTCGGAGCGACCGCGGCCACAGCGGCCGAGATCACGCTGAACGCAGTCACCTACCCGGAACGAAGAACGGTGAAGCTGGATCTGGTGCCGTCAGCCGAAGCACCGAGGGCGGAGGTGCGCGCCAAAGTCCAGGCGCACGAGGCGCAGACCCAGATCGAGATTGACTACCGAGACATGAAACCGGCCATCCTCTTCGGCGGCGACGTGACCTGCTATGTGGCCTGGGCCGTCACCCGCGACGGCAACGCCGAGAACCTCGGCGAGCTGCAGCTGGACGGCGACAAGGGCAAGGTACGGTTTTCCACCGGTCAGAAGACGTTTGCGCTGCTGGTCACGGCGGAGCCCTACTCTCTCGTCGAGAGACCCTCTGAGATGATCATGTTCACCGGCAGCCCGAGCAAAGACAAGCGCGCGCCCTCGACGGCATTCGCCTACTCGGGTCTGGCTCCAGCACCTGCGCACGCTTTGAGCTCGATCGCGGACATCGCGTGGGACAGCTCGAAGCCGCTCGACCTCCTGCAGGCCGAGAAGGCACATGAGCTGGCCGATCGCAGCGGCGCCGGCTCCTACGCGCCGGAGATCTACCGAGAATCCACGATCGCCCTCAACCAGGCTCGCGCCCTCGCGTCCGCCAGCCGGCGCACAAAGGAACGCGTCGACTTCGCCCGGCGCGTGGTCGCGCTCGCCTCCGACTCGATCCAGATCACGACTCGACGCAAGGAGGCCGAGCGGCTGGCGAAAGAGATCGCCGCCCGCAAGGCCGAGATGAAGGCGCTCGAGGAGCGGGCGGGAGCGGCCGAGAGCCGCGCCAAGAGCGCGCAGGCGGCGCTTACGGAGGCTCAGACCAGCCTGCAAGCGTCACAAGTCGCCCTCGCCGAGGCAGCCCGTCAGAAGGCTGCGGCCGAGGCGGCTCGCGAGCAGGCTGTTGCCGAAGCGGCCAGTCAAAAAGCCGCGGCCGAGGCGGCGGCTGCCGATGCCGTCAAGCAGAAGGCGGCCGCTGCGGCGGCTGTTGCCTCGGCCCAGTCCGAGCTGACAAGAATGGGCACCGAGAAGGAGCAGTTGGAACAGTCGATGACCGACCTCCGCAGCGAGAAGGAGCGGCTGTCATCCCGGCTCCAGGGTGCCCTCTCCAAGGTGGCAGAGACGCAGAAGTCGGCGCGCGGGCTTATCGTCAACCTGCCGGATATCCTGTTCGACGTCAACCAGGCCACTCTCAAGCCTGAGGCCCAGTTGGCCCTGGCCAAGCTGGCCGGGATCCTCCTCATCATGCCGGAGCTCAACCTGCGGGTAGAGGGCCACACCGACGCCACCGGCAGTGATGCCTACAACCTCAGTTTGTCACAGCAGAGAGCAGAGGCAGTCCGCCAGTTGCTCCAGGAACAGGGCGTCGCAGGTGACCGGATCACAACCGTGGGCTACGGTAAGAGCCGGCCGATTGCCGACAACGCAACCGCCGAAGGACGGCGGAAGAACCGGCGGGTCGAGATCGTGATTGCCGAAGGCGTCGTGGCTGCAGAGCCGGCCCCAGCGGGGAACTAGCTCAACCGAGATCGAGCGAGGCCCCCGGACGGGCGAACCAGCCCGAGGTCCTGTTCAAGGCCGGGCTCTCGGACCGCGAAGGGTGCGGCCTGAGACCGTGGCTTCGCCGCAGCCCGCTTCAGAGGTCCCCCCTACCGCACCCTGGCCGGGCGTGCCCGTCCCCGCACCCGCGCTGGAGGACGGCCCTGGGCGGCAGGCGATCCCTGAACCTTCCACACGTGAACCAGCGGGCGGTACTCGTCAGCAAACTGCTCGAGCACGTACAACAAACCGTTCCCACGGTCGAACGCCACCGCCCCGAGCCGCCCTTTCCGCTGATCGCCGTAGCCGTTGTACATCGCCACGTCCGGCATGGCGGCGTTGAGAAAGAGGTGCTCGTCGATCTCGAACATGGCGTACGGCTGGGGCTCGTACGGTCCCAGAGAACCGGCAGCCACTGATGCCAGATCATCCGGATCGTAGAACATCAGCACGGCGTCGAACCGCGACGCCCACCACCCTCGGCTCGCCGCCAGCGTCGGCGCGCCGAGGCAGGGCGCCATGTCTTCCTGAGTGCAAGCAGTCTCGCCGTCCGGACGGACGCACATGATGTCCCCGACGGTGTACACGCAAGGCGCACCCTCCCCGAACAGGGGAGGCGGATCGACGCCCTCAGGAGTGTAGAAGCCGTACCACGTGTAACCAGAGCCCTTGGTACCGGCGAAGACTACCGCCGAACGCGATCCGGACGTGATCCATGCCCCGCCGGTCCAGGCATCTGCATTGCTGTAGGCCGCGAGCCGGTGGCCCTCATTACCCAGGGTGCTCGAGTACAGAATGAGTGGAACGTGGGACAGCTCGGCGTTCGCCGGCGGCGGAGTGCCTGACGGGTCCTCGTCGAGCCAGGGTCCGTAGGCGATCAGGCTGGGGCCCATCCCAGACCAGCCGCCGTCGCGGAACCTCCCGGTCGCGAGCCTTCTGCCGCCGGTGTGGGTATCTGCCCAGGCGTCCGGGATCGTAAACAGGTAGTCGTTGACGCTGTAGATGAACCCGGCCTCGTTCTCGGCTGCGGTTCCGATCCACCACGGGCCCTGCGTGTCAGGATGAGCGAGGTCGAGGTCACACCAGCCATGAGTGGGCGCAATTGTAACGCCTGGATCCTCGTGGTAGTGCTGACCCCATGCCAGGTGAAGCACACCCGCCTGCTGGCCGGCCTGAGCCGGCAGGTACTCCAGGCCGACGCGCGGCAGCTCGGTAAAGGTCGCGAAGAGGCCGCCCCTGACATCGGCCAAGGGCTGTAGTGTCACAGCTTCGGGGAGCTCCTCCACATCGCGTGACAGGCTCGGCGCAGGGATACCAATCTCCGACACCCAGTTCTCGCTGTCCAGGCCGGTAAGGAACAGCGAACCCGGAAACCCGTCGCTGCCGCCTGCCGGGTCGCCGGCCGGATAGAACGTCATCGCTCCGCCGCCCCACTCCCAGACCGCGGGCGAGTCACTCATCACTGGTGGCAGGCGGAACGCCCCCAGATAGACCAGCTGGGATGGCTGCAGTCGGTCCGCAATGCCAGCCGAGGCAACGGCAGCCGTCGTTGCAGCGGCCAGCAGCGGGATCAGGTGTCGGAACCACACCTGCGACCCGTAGGACCGTTCGGGATTATCGGTCAGACGAACGGCGCCACAACCATCGCCCTTCATGTCGACCTCCCCAGACTGAGCTGCTTCACACGACCATGATCGGGCGGCATCGGCCCGGCTGTCTACCCCCCTTGCGTGACGGAACGTCACCTCCCCCGACGTAGAGCGGCAGCAAGAGGCGGTAAAATGGAGTCAGGAACTTCGAGGTTTGACGAGCGGGCCCGAGCGCTCGCGGGAAAGGAAGCGGCAATGTCTGAGTGGACTCCACCCGAGGACGGGCCATCCCGCCCGCCGCGGCGCCCACCGGCGTCCGGGGAGGATGGCATCGAGCTGTCGGACGAGCAGCTGGAATTCGTGGTTGGGGGTCTCGAGCCCGAGGCATGGAAGTCGATGTACAGCGACTACCTCCAGGAGGTTCTGAAGTCACCTCCCAAGTAGGGGTCCGAGCTTGCGGCCCATGGGACGGCAGAAACCACCTCCGCGGACTCCGTGTTCTCACCTAGGTCCGCGCTTTCCCGGGCAGACCCGCAGGATTGGCAAGTTGCGTGCACCATGCTAGGGTAGCCCCACCACAAGCGAGGAAGACTCGTCAAAGACTGAGGCGGGAGGCAATGATGAGTTCAGGTTGGGGTCGTCCTGTCGGCATGGTTGCCCTTGCCGTTGCCATGTTCGTGGGCCTCGGGCTCGCAGGCCCGCACACCGTAATCGCCGCCACGGAGCCGAGCGCGCTGATGCGCGTCGACTTGAGGGACCAGGCCACCGAGCTGGCCTTGCCGGTGCACGCTCTCCTCCAGGACTCGGCGGGTGTCACCTATGCTCTCGTGTTGGCACCACCGTCGGCCGGCCATCCCTTCGGAGCGCAGGTGTTGGACAGGGACAGTACCGGGGTCCGATACCTGATCGCTCTGGAGCGGAGGGAGGGAGCCCGGACCGAGGCAAGGCGTCGCTTCCGGGTACTTCTCGACGACGGCAGAAGAGTTGTGGTCCGGGATGCCCCGGGCCGGAGAGAGGAACTGGGAAGGCTCGGGTTCGATCTCGGTCTGTTCAGCGAGGTGCCAATGGCGTTGACGCCCGCGTCGCACGTCCCAAGGCTCCCAACGATCACCTACGACCCCCGTGTCGCCGACATCATCGCTGCTGTCACGCAAGCTGCCACTTACGCGAGCGACGGCGACCTCAGTGGTGAGAACCAGGTCACGATCGAAGGCAGTCCGTACACGATCGCAACTCGACACACGAGCTCCGGCACGCCGATCCAGAAGGCAACCCAGTACGTCTACGAGTACCTCCAGCAGTGCGATCTCGCGCCCACCTTCCAGAACTGGATCTCGGGCGGCTATTCGGGACGCAACGTGATAGGAGAAAAACTGGGCTCCACCCATCCGGACGAGATCGTGCTGATCACCGCTCATCTGGATGACCAGCCTTCCGGCTCGGTGGCCCCCGGGGCCGACGACAACGCCAGCGGATCGGTCGGGGTCATGCTGGCGGCCCAGATCCTGAGTCAGTACTGGTTCGACCGTACGATCCGCTTCGTTTTCTTCACGGGCGAGGAGCAGGGGCTGCTTGGAAGCTCGAGCTACGCCGCCGCCGCCCAAGCGGCCGGCGACAACATCGTCGGCGTCTTCAACATGGACATGATCGGCTGGGACCAGCTGGACGGTCCCACGCTCCGGATCCATACACGGACGAGCGGCTCGGCCGGCTACCCGGACGATCTCGCCATCGCAACGATGTTCAATGACGTCGTGTCGATCTATGGGCTCAACGGATCGCTCACGCCCATCATCGACTCGGACGGGATCACGGCCAGTGACCACGCCTCCTTCTGGAGTCGTGGCTATCCCGCCGTCCTTGTCATCGAGGACGACCAGGACGACTTCAATCAGTACTATCACACCATCAACGACAAGCGCGAGTATCTCGACATGGGCTACATGACCGCCTACATCAAGGCGTCTCTGGGAACCGTGGCTCATCTTGCCGTACCTTCTTCAGCACCCTGTCAGCAGAACATGTCGGCACTCGGAATCGACGTGGACACCCACCCGGCAAGCGGCGGGGCATCGAACCTGAACGGCCTCCTAGAACCCGGCGAGCGCGTCGTGCTCTCGCCGACTTGGCATTACCCCGACGGTTGTTCACCGAAGCAGGTGATCGGCACCCTCACCGCCTTCACCGGGCCGACCGGCTTCACACTAACGATTCCAGACGAATCGGCGACCTATGGTTTCATGATGCCGGGAGAGGAGACCGACTGCTGGAGCGAAGGAGGCAACTGCTACGAGACAGG
>JAJDNH010000157.1 GCA_022340775.1 Acidobacteriota bacterium | reverse complement strand
GGACATCGTCATCATCGGCGGCGGCATCGCCGGCTTGGCCACCGCAGCCTGGCTCGAGCACGATCACGGAGCTCGGGATCTCTGCGTGGTCGAGGCATCGGAACGAGCCGGCGGCAAGGTCTTCTCAAGCCACAGCGACGGCCACGTGCTCGAATGGGGACCGCAGGGATTCCTCGACAACGCCCCCGACACACTCGAGCTGGCCCGCCGCGAGGGTCTCGGCGGCGCCCTGTTGCGCGCGGACGACGCCGCCGCCGACCGTTTCATCGCCCGCCGGGGCCGCCTGCGCAAGGTCCCGATGTCACCACCCGCGTTCCTGACCTCGGATGTATTGCCCGTGTCAGCGAGGATGCGCGTCCTGGCCGAGATACTGGGCCGGCAGAGGCCGGCAGGCGACGAGTCGGTGTTCAACTTCGCCCGCCGCCGCATCGGAGAAGGCGCGGCCGAGGTGCTGGTCGACGCCATGGTCACCGGCGTCTATGCCGGGGACTCACGGCAGCTCTCTCTGGCGGCGACCTTCCCGCGCATGGCGGCAATGGAAGAGGAGCATGGCTCGTTGACCCGCGCCCTGTTCGCAAAGCGGCGGCAGGCCCGCACGACCGGAGCCGCCACGGGTGGTCCATCGGGGCCCGGCGGTACCCTGACAACGTTCGAGGACGGCATGGGCCAACTGCCGGTGCACATCGCCGAACGCCTCGCCGACAGACTGTTCCTAGAAACTCCGGTGCGCAGGCTCGAGCGGACCTCCTCCGGCTTCCGGCTGTCAGGCGACGATCTGGAGATCGAGGCCGAAAAGGTCGTGCTTGCCGTCCCGGCGCACGCGGCCTCGGGTCTCGTCGGTGCGGTCGCTCCCGCCGCCGTCGATCCCCTAGCCAGCATCCCGACCGCACCGATTGCCGTAGTCATGACCTCTTACAGAGACCCCGGAGCGTTCGGCCGCCCTGTCCGCGGCTTCGGTTTCTTGGTGCCAGGCTGTGAGCCGCTCGGCATCCTCGGCTGCCTGTACTGCCACGATATCTTCCCCGCCCAGGCGCCGTCAGGTCGGCTCCTGCTCCGCACGATGCTCGGGGGCGCACGGGACCCTTCGGTGCTCGACCTCGATGACGACGCTTTGCTGTCCCGGGTCAGAACCGCCTTGAAAGCGATGCTTGGAGGCGACCCCGAACCCGATCTGACGTGGATCGTTCGTCATCCGCGCGGGATCGCACAATATACCCTCGGGCACCTTGACCGCGTGGCTGCTGCCGAGCGCGCGACCGGCGACGCCGGCCTGGTACTGGTGGGATCCTCCTACCACGGGGTATCGGTCAATGATTGCATCCGGCAGGCACGGGCGACCGCCGCCAGGATTGCAGACCGCGCCGCTCAACCCTGAGAAACCCACCCTTTCGAGCGCGCGCCGGCCAGCGCGAAGCTGGCGTCACGGCCACGCGATCACCACCGCAGCCACGGCGAGCCACACTGCCACGCAGACCAGCAACGGCTTGTCGGTCAGCAACGCCCGCGTCGGGCTTCCGCCTAGCTCGTGGCGGTGCAACAAGTAAAGGTATCGAAGGAGGCCGTACAGCACGACCGGCACCGTGGCCATCAGCCCTGCAGAACCGACCTTGGCCAGCGTGCCGGGCGCAACGGTGTACAGGCTGTAGGCGACGACCGTGGCGCCTAATACGACGCTGATCGCCTGGTCCACCAACGGCAGGCTGTAGTGGCCCAGGACCGCGCGGTGGTTGCCGGCCCCTACGCCGAGGAGCACCATCTCCGCCCTCCTCTTTCCGAGGGCGAGGTAGAGTGCCAGCAGGTAGGCACAGAGGAGCAGCCAGTGGGAGACCGGAACGCCGATCGCCACCGCCCCGCCAACAACTCGCAGCACGAAGCCGGCCGCTACCACCAGCACATCGACGAACACCAAGTCTTTGAGCACCACCGAGTAGAGCAACGTGAGTGCGACGTAGCCCCCGACCACGGAAAGGAACGGCCAACCGAGTGACATCCCACCGGCCGCCGCCGCGATGAGCAGGATCGCAGCCATCACCACCGCTCCGGGCACCGTGACCTCGCCGGACGCAATCGGACGCATCTTCTTCAAGGGGTGCGCGCGATCCGCCTCCCGGTCACGCACATCGTTGATCAGGTAGGTGGCCGAGGCAGCAGCACAGAACACGGCCACAGCTGCAAGGCCTTGCACCCACGATCCGCTGTCCGTGAGCCGCCCGGCAAAGACCAGCGGAGCGAGGACAAAACCGTTCTTGAGCCACTGCTCGGCTCGCAGGCTGCGTAGGAGTACGCCGACTCGCAGGGTCACGTCACGATTGTAGCGGACCGGTCAGGCTGGAGTACCCGGGACGCCGCCCTCCCATTGGCTTCGCTACAATGCGCCGCATGTTGAAGGCCAGGGTCACCGGGTCGGTTCTCGGACAGGTCCTCCGCCTGTGGCGCGCTACCCAGCGCCTCGAGGTCCGCGGGCTCGAGTGGCTGGATCAGCTCAAGGGGTCACCGATCGCAGTCTGGCACGGACGCATGCAATGCCCGATCTTTTCGGTTCGCGGCCGCCAGATCCTGAGCATGGCCTCAGCCTCGGCGGACGGTGAGATCGCCACCCGGTCCTTTGCACCACTGGGGATCAGCATGGCCCGAGGCTCCACGGGGAAAGGCGGGCAGCGGGCCCTCGACCAGCTCATCCAATGGATGCGGGAGGAACGGGCCGATCAGGTGGCCCTCACGGTCGACGGGCCTCGCGGCCCGGCCCGCAGAGTGAAGCCTGGCATCATCGAGCTCGCGCGCGCCCTCGACAAACCGATCATCATGGCTTCGTTCTCTGCACACTCCTACTGGATGCTGCGGTCCTGGGACCGCATGCTGCTGGCCCGCCCTTTTGCGCGCGCATTGGTTCAGTTCGGCTCCCCATTGGAGCTCCCCAAGACTGCCACCACCGAGGAGAGTGCCCACCTTGTCAAGAAGGCTCTCGACGAGTTGACTCTCAAACTCGATGTCGAGCTCCACGGCCGCTCGCTATGGGACGACGGGCACCAGCTCGCGTAGGACGGGCCGAGGGATCACAACACAACGTGAAACCGTCCACCGCCTGATTTTGCGCTGGTATGAGACAATAGCGACATGACAGCCCAGGAAGAGATCCAGTCTCGCAGGCGCGGTGACCGACCGCAGGGCTGAGGTATCTTGAAACCCTGCACGGAGGTGTGGTGGGGGCCAACACGGTCGTTGCTCTTTGCTCAGGCCCGACAATCACTGGACTCGCTGCACGGCGGGGCCGGCGTCTCCTGTTGCCGGCACTTCTGATCCTGGCCCTTCCCTCTCATATAGGAGTTGCCAGCGAGCCGCTCCGGGTACCACTCCTGGATCATCCACCTACAATCGACGGCAGGCTTGAGCCGGGTGAATGGGCCACCGCTCTTCATGTCACGGGGTTCGGACGTTACGAACCCGACGAGGGCCCAGCAAGATATCCGACCGCGGCGTGGATCGGCCTCACTGCGGATGCTCTCTGTCTTGCCTTCGAGGCCCGCAAGCCGGTGAATGATGTTCGGCGCGACTTCAACCTCCGCGACGAGATCAAGAACGACGAGGTATCGGTCATTCTCGATCCCTACCGCACCGGGCGTTACGGCTACTACTTTGGAAGTGACGCGAACGGCGCCCAGGACGACGGCCTGATGACGGGGAACGACTTCGACCTCTCCTGGGACGGTATCTGGGAATCGGCCGGAGCTCTCACGCCCACCGGCTTCGTGGTCGAGATGAGGATCCCACTGTCGACGATTCGATATCGGGGCAGCGGTGAGCAGGTATGGCGCCTTCAGCTCACCCGTTGGGACCCGGTGCACGGTGATTGGGACACGTGGCCGCCCTCGTACCGGAGCGCCGGCCCATGGCTCCTGCAAGCGGCGGACGTCCTCCTCGACGTCCCGGCAGGCCGGCCCGAACGAGCCGTGGTTCCCCACGCCGTCGGCACACAGATGAAGAGCCGGGGACAGACCAGCGGGGCCTCATTCGACGTCGGCGCCGACCTGCTTCTGGGTCTCGGTCCTTCCCTGACCGCCAGGGCCACGGTCAACCCGGACTTCAGTCAGGTCGAGGTCGACCAACCCCAGCAGGACCGCAACCAGCGGTTTCCGCTGTACTACCCCGAGAAGCGGCCTTTCTTCACGGCTGGCGCGGAGGTGTGGGACACACCCATCGCCGCCTTCTACTCGCGTCGCATCGTCAACCCAGACTGGGGGCTCAAGCTGGACGGACGCCAGGGCCGCACCGCCGTCTTCCTGGTCGCGGCCCGTGACGTGACCGACCCCGAGCAACCGGGAAGCGTTGATGCCACCGACCTCGCCCTCAAGGTCAACCGCGAGCTCGGCAGGGGTAGCCACGTCGGTGCCACCGTGGTAGCCCAAGACCGCGCCGACGGCACCAACATCGCGGCCGGGCTGGACGCCGTTCTCCAACCCCTCCCGACCCTGAGCGTCACTCTCCAGGGCCTCGCCAGCCGCGACCGTGACCAGGGGATGACTCACAATGGCGGCGCCTTCGACCTGGGGGTCAACTACGACAACGGAATCTCTCGAGCAGCCCTGCGCCTGTTCGGAACATCGGCCGCATTCTCCGACCGGCTCGCTTTTATTCAGCGTACGGACTACCGCGGGCTGGAGGGTGGTGCGGGCCACAGCTGGTGGGTTCGCGGCGCGAAGCTGGCAGCTGTGGACCTGGATGTCTCGGTGCTGTACGGGACCGATTTCTCGAACCGGCTCACCGACCGCGAGTTGAAGGCCGGCCTCGGGTTCAGGTACCGGCAGAGTGCAAGCGTGAGCCTCGATCTCGCTCAGCGCGTCGAGGTCGTGCGCGGCCTCCGGCACGATCTCGGCGTCGTGGAGCTCTCATTGCAGATTCCCTCGAGCCGGCGCTTCATGGCCACCTTCCAAGTCACGGCCGGCGACGGCGTCAACTACGATCTCAACGTCGATGGTACGGCGGTTGACGTCAGCGTGGGAGGTCGTCTCAACGCCTCCCGGCACCTGCTGTTCGACTTCTCGGTCCAGCGCTACCGGTTTCGTGGCCCCGCCGGCAGCGATCTCGACGCAACCGCACTGTGGA
>JAJDNH010000153.1 GCA_022340775.1 Acidobacteriota bacterium | reverse complement strand
GCCGACCTGCAGTGTATCGCCTGCCACTCGGACCTCGAGGGCAGTGACTTTCCGCACAAGGAAGACGTCAAGCCGGTCGAATGTGGCAGCTGTCACGGGGACGTGGCCGAGGAGCTCAACCGCGGACCTCATGGGAAGTGGGTGGTTCCGAAGGACGACCCGTCTGCCAGCTGCATCAGGTGCCATGGTACCCACAACGTTCTCTCGCCAACGGATCCCAAGGCGCCGACCAGCGCGTTAGGGGCGAGCGCCCTGTGCGGGCAGTGTCACGCCAAGGAGCTCAAGAAGGTGGAGCACGGAGTGCACGGGGCGCCTCCCGGAGTCCGTCCGAACGCGAGCTGTGTCGACTGCCACCGCGGCCACGACATGACGCAGCCGAAGACCGAGGAGCTGGAGGTCAAGGTCTGCGGGAAATGCCACCCCGAGGAGGCCAAGAGACAGGTACGGAGCGTTCACGCCCGGGCGGCGCTGAAAGGTGATCCCCTCGCGCCAAGTTGCATCACCTGCCACGGCCACCATGACATTCTCCCGAGCAAGGACCCCAACTCGCCGACGGCGAAGCTCAACGTGCCGCTCCTCTGTGGTCGCTGTCACCACGAAGGCACCAAGGTCTCGCTGCAGCGCAACATTCCCGAGAAGAACATCCTCGAGAACTACTCCCTCAGCATCCACGGCCAGGGGCTGTTCAAGATGGGGCTGCGGGTGACGGCGGTGTGCACGTCGTGCCATCGTTCCCACCTGATCCTCGACGTCAATAATCCGGACTCGAGCATCAACCCCAAGAACGTCGCCAAGACCTGCACCCAGTGTCACTCCCGGATCGAGCAAGTGCACGTCAAGGTCATCGCTGGGCAGCTGTGGGAGAAGGCGCCGCACATGATTCCCTCGTGTGTCGACTGCCACCGGCCGCACAAGATCCGGCGCACGCCGTTGAATCTGCAGAGGGTCGCGAACAAGGAGTGCATGCGCTGTCACGGCGAAAAGAACCTCTCCATGAACAAGGGCGGCGTCAAGGTCTCGCTCTACATCGACGAGGAGGCATACAACAACTCGGACCATGCCACGGTTGCCTGTGCGCAGTGCCACAGCCAGGTCAGCACGGTCCTCAAGCGTCCCTGTGCGGCCATCACGCGCCCCGTGGACTGCAGCGTTTGCCACGCCGACGTCGTGGCCCAGTACAAGACGAGCACCCACGGTATATTGGCCGCCAAGGGTGACCCCGACGCACCTGTCTGCTTGACCTGCCACACGGCCCATGCCACCCAGGATCACCGAATCCCGACCTCGCCGACGTTCGCGAGAAACGTCCCCAAGCTGTGCGGGAAATGTCACGCCCGCGGAGGCGTGGCGGCCAAGAGGCTCAAGGCCGGCCAACGCGACATCGTCCAGAGCTACGTCCACAGCATCCATGGCAAGGGTGTGCTGGAGGCCGGGCTCGTGGTCTCGGCGACCTGCGCCGACTGTCACACCGCCCATCACGAGCTGCCGAAGAGCTCTCCCGATTCGTCGGTGAACCCGAGGCACATCGCGGACACCTGCGGGACCTGCCACAAGGGGATCGAGGAGGTCTTCAAGACCAGCATTCACTGGCCCGGGAACAGCACCGCCAAGCCCGAGAAGCTGCCGACCTGTGAGACCTGCCACTCATCGCACAAGATCAGCCGCATCGACATCAAGGGTTTCCGGACCAAGATGATGCGGGAGTGTGGCTCGTGCCACGAGCCCGAGGCGAGAACTTACTTCGACACCGTTCACGGCAAGGTCTCCAGGCTGGGTGACGAGGCGGCGGCCAAGTGCTATGACTGTCACGGCACTCACAACATCCTGCCGCCGGACAACCCGATGTCGACGCTCAGCTACAAGAACGTGGTCCACACCTGCGCCCAGTGTCACCCCGGAGCACAGAGGCAGTTCGCGGGCTACCTGACCCACGCCACCCACCACGACCCGAAGAAGTACCCCTACCTCTACTACGCCTACGTGTTCATGACCACGTTGCTGATTGGCACCCTGGCGGTGTTCATGATCCACACCCTGCTGTGGCTGTTCAGGCTGTGGAGAACGCGCGAGCAGTGGGAGCCTCACAAGCGGGCCGTTCGCGAGCGCTTCTACATCCGGTTCACGCTTCGCCAACGCCTGATGCACCTGGTGATGATTCTCTGCTTCTTCACCCTCGCCATCACCGGCATGACGCTCAAGTTCTCGTACATGGGGTGGGCGGCGTTCATCTCGCACTCGCTCGGCGGCTTCAATGTGACCGGAACTCTTCACCGCATCGCGGCCGTGACATTGATCCTGCTGTTCCTCTACCACCTGCGGCAGGTCTTCAAGATGAAGGGCGCTTCCGGCAAGACCTGGCTCCAGTTCCTGTTCGACAAGGACTCGATGGTGCCCAACTGGACCGACGTCAAGCAGGTAGTGCAGAGCTTGAAGTGGTTCCTGGGCCGCGGCGACCGTCCGCGATACGGTCGCTTCACCTACTGGGAGAAGTTTGACTACTTCGCGGTCTTTTGGGGCATCTTCGTGATCGGCGGCACCGGCCTGATGCTGTGGTTCCCGACCTTCTTCACCCTCTTCCTGCCGGGCTGGATGATCAACGTCGCGACCATCATCCACAGCGACGAGGCCCTGCTGGCAACCGCCTTCATCTTCACAATCCACTTCTTCAACACTCACTTCCGCCCGGACAAGTTCCCGATGGATCCGGTGATCTTCACCGGCCGTGTCGCTCTCGACGAGCTCGAGCACGACAAGCCGGTCGAGTACGAGGACCTGATGGCCATGGAGAATCCGGACGAGCGGATCGCCGGCGGCATGCCAGGAAGGAAGCTGCGCTGGATCAGGGTGTTCGGGATGACCGCCCTGATCATCGGCCTGACCCTGATCTTCCTGATCCTCTACGCCATGCTGTTCGGGTACAGGTAGGGACGAAGTAGTTAAATGATTAAGTAATTAGGTGATTAGGCTCCCCCGCCCGCCCGGGAAGAAAGGGGGGCAGTGGGTCAGGCGACTCCCGTCTACCCGGAGAACGCGGCCAGGGCTCGGGCTTCCTTCCCCGGAGCACTCCATCTCAAGCCGGAAGCCGCTCGGGCCCACTCCGGGGGTTTCCTGTGGGCGCTCTCAGCAGAAGAAGGGCTGCGAGGACGGCGAGCCCGGCGCCGGTTGTGAACGCGGCCGGCGCGCCGAGGAGCTTCCACAGCACGCCGAACAGCACGCTGGCCGGCAGCGCAACGAGACCGATCGTGGCGTGGTAGAGGCCGAAGGCGGTTCCGCGGGAGGCAGCGGGAACGAGATCTGCGATCCACGCCTTCTCGACTGGCTCGGTGAGGCCGAAAAAGGCCCCGTAGATCAGGAAGGCGACGATGAAGACCACGCGGCCGTGAGCAATCGCAAAGGTCGCGTAGACGGCCGCGTAGACGCCCCACCCGGCCAGCATGAGGGGCCGCCTCCCGGCCAGGTCGGAGACGCGGCCGGCCAAAGTGTTGACGGTCAGCTTGACCACGTGCAGGGCGGACCACAACACCGCCACCGAGGCCGCGGTGACGCCGATGTCTGCCAGGCGCAGGAGCAGGAAGGCGTCGGTCGAGTTGCCGAGGGTGAAGACGGCGAGGGCGGCGAGCAGAGGCCGCAGCTCGCGAGCCGTTGCCCTCACGCTGCCTGCGGGTCGGGTTCTCAAAGGAGCAGTCGGTCGCTTCTCGTGGACCGCCGACAAGAGGACGATCACGACTGCGGCTCCGGGAACCGCGGCGAGCAGGAATATGTGCCGAATCTGGAGACCGCCCAGCTTGAGGAGGGCGGCCGCGACCAGTGGGCCGAGCACCGCCCCGGCGTGGTCCATGGCGCGGTGGACTCCGTAGGCGGCGCCGCGCTGGTCTGCCGGCGTGGCATCGGCGATCAAGGCGTCACGGGGCGAGGTCCGCAGCCCTTTGCCGAGGCGATCGGCGAAGCGCAGCGCAAGCACCACCGGCCAGCTGCCGGCGAGCCCGATCAGGGGCCGGGCGACCGAGGCCAGACTATAGCCGCCGACCACCAGTGGCTTGCGCCGCCGAACGCGGTCCGACCAGGCTCCGGAGACCAGCTTGAGCAGCGCCGCGGTCGCCTCGGCGGTTCCTTCGATGACCCCGAGCGCCTCCGGGCCGGCCGCCAGCACGGCGGTCAGAAAGATGGGCAGCAGCGGGTAGATCATCTCGCTGGAGAGGTCGGTCAGGAGGCTGACGACTCCCAGCATGATCACTATCCGCGGCACGCGGCGCAGCCAGGACATGTGAGAGGAGCATAGCAGGGGGACGGCAGTCAGGAAGTGAGAAGGTGAGGAGGTGAGAAGGGGAGCCAGCCGCCCACCCGGGAAGACGGGAAACGGGAAACGGGAGACGACCCCCATCCACCCAGTGACGGAGTGACGGAGACCCCCGCCCTCCCGGGAAGAGGGGAAACGGAAGACGGGAAACGCTCCCCCTCCCAACCGGGGACAGGGGAAACGGAAGACGACCCCCGCCCACTCGACGGCTGAACATGCCACAAGGCTGCATGGTCGAATCGCAACAGGTCGCTAGTTGACGCGAAGACTCCGCGTGTGTAAGTGTGGTTCAGACTTGGTGGGGTACTCACCCGCAGCTCGAAGTCGACAGCATCGATGATCACAGGGGAGGCAGTTGATGCGACTGGCAAAGCATCGGCCTCGGTTCTCGGGTGGCTTCCCGAGGTTGCACGGTGGGCGCATCCCGCTCGGCTCGCTGGCTGTGTCTCTTGTATGGACGGGGGTCGTGTGTCTGACGACAACCGCCGCGGCGGCGGTGCAGATGCCGACCTGGAAGGTGCCGTACGTCCCCGGTCCGGTCAAGGTCGACGGGAAGCTGGACGATCCTGCGTATGCCAAGGCGTTCCGGTGGGACCACTTCGTCCAGATTGATCCGGGCGACAACACGCCCCCATCACGCAAGTCGGTGCTCTACCTGTTCTCCACCGACGACGCACTGATTGTAGGCGTGAGGTGCTTCGATCCGCATCCCGAGCAGATCTGGAGGACGCGCTACCGCCGCGACCAGTACATGGACGAGCACCTGGAGATCCTCCTCGATGCGTTCGGTGCCGCCAAGCAGGCGTACTTCTTGGCCATTACACCGATGAACGACGTGACAGATGGAACCTATGACCTCGCCTCGGGTGATCTCAACCTGGACTTCGACATAGTGTTCGACCACGCCGCCATCATCGACAGGGAGGGGTGGTCGGCCGAGATCCGCATCCCGTTTGCAAGCATTAACTACCTCCAGAGGGGCGGGGGCGGGAGCTGGTACTTCTCGCTCACCCGTTTCATTCCGAGGAAGTTCTTCGAGGGCGACTCTGCCGTTCCCAGCAGCCGAAGCTCGAGCGACCCGCTTGACAGCTTCGCCCGCATCATCGTGACCCACGTTCCCGCCGCTCGCACTCAGGGGCAATGGCGGGTGATCCCGAGCGAGGTTGTGTCCCGTGTCGATACCAGGACGCAAGAGGAGACCGGGCCCTCAACGTCCGGGGTCTCCACGCAGGGCGCCTTCGGGGTCACCGGTGAGTGGATGCCGTCCTCCCGGACCAGCCTCAAGGGGACCATCAACCCAGACTTCTCTCAGGTCGAGGCGGACGACACGTACCAGCGGATCAACAACCGCTACCCGGTGTTCTTCTCCGAGAAGCGGCCCTTCTTCATGGACGGCATGGAGTCGTTCAACACTCCGATCGACCTGCTCGACACCAGGAACATCGTCAAGCCGGAGCTGGGGGTGAAGCTCTCCACCAAGGGCAAGCGCCTGGGGCTGTACGGAATCTCGGCTCTGGAGCAGGACGTGCCGGCGGAGAGGTTTGGGCTGAACGGAGGACCGCGGGACACCTGGTGGCACGTCCTTCGTGCCACCTGGGGCACCAGGCCCAAGGGATCATTCATCGGCGCAATGGTGACCGAGCGGGACTTCGGCTCCGACTTCAACCGCGTGATCTCGATGGATGGCGTTCAACGGTTCGGGCGGCTAACGGCGACCTACCAGGGTGCCGTCTCCCAGACCGGGAGCGAAGGAGATACCGACTCTGGCAACGGAGGCTCCCTGGCTCTCAACTACAAGTGGAGCCGCTACTTCACGACGTCGGTCTACTACGACGTCCTGTCGCCGGGCTTCCGCGCCGACAGCGGTTACTTGGCGCGGGTTGACTTCCGGTCGTACCAGCTCGTGCAGGACTTCTATTACAGGCCGAGATCA
>JAJDNH010000151.1 GCA_022340775.1 Acidobacteriota bacterium | reverse complement strand
TGATCTCGGTCATCGCCGCGAACGCCAGCGCCTCGGACTCACCGGCGAAGCCAACGCGGCCATCTGAGATCAGGCTGCGACTTCCGAGGTTCGACGTCATGATGATGATGGTGTTGGTAAAATCGATGACGTTCCCGTAATTGTCCGTCATTCGGCCATCTTCCAGCACCTGAAGAAGCAGGTTGTAGATGTCCGGGTGGGCCTTCTCGATCTCGTCCAGCAACACAACCGAGTACGGGTTGCGCCGGACCTGCTCGGAGAGCTGTCCGCCCTCTTCGAATCCGACATAACCGGGTGGCGAGCCGATCAGCCGTGACACCGTATGCTTCTCCATGTACTCGGACATGTCGAAACGGATCATGTGACGCGGATCTTGGAACAGGAAGCGGGCCAGCTGACGCGCCACCTCCGTCTTGCCCACCCCGGATGGGCCGAGGAAGACGAACGATCCGATCGGCCGGCCGGGGTTCGTGAGCCCGAGGCGGCTGCGGCGGATAGCACGTGCCAGGGCCTCGATCGCGTTGTCCTGTCCCACCACGCGTTGGCGGAGGATCTCCTCCATCCGGCGCAGGCGCTCGGCTTCGTCCTCCTTGATCGAGGTGACCGGGATCCCGGTCCAGGAGGCCACCACATCCTCGATGTCCCCCCGGCTCACAATGACCTCATCTTCTCCGCCCTGTCCCTGGGTCCTTTCCAGCATCTCGAGCTCTTCACGCAGCCGGAGCTCCTCCTCGCGAAGCTCGACAGCATGCTCGAACTCTTTGCGGGAGATCGCGTCCTTCATCTGCCGGACGATCCGCTGCATCTCCTTCTGTACCTTGCGCAGCGAGGTCGTCGAGCTCGCCTTGCGGAGCTTCACTCGCGCTCCGGCCTCGTCGAGGACATCGATCGCCTTGTCCGGGAAGAACCGGTCAGGGATGTAACGGCCTGAGTGCGTGACCGAGGCGACGACGGCGTCATCCGTGTAGCTGACGCCGTGGAACTCTTCGTAGCGCGACTTCACGCCGTTTAGGATGTGGATGGTCTCGGACTCGGACGGTTGCCGAACCGAAACTGCTTGGAAGCGTCTCGAGAGCGCACGGTCCTTCTCCACGTACTTGCGATACTCCCTGACCGTTGTGGCGCCGATACAGGTAATCTCACCGCGCGAAAGCGCCGGCTTGAGAATGTTGGCAGCATCGAGGGAACCCTCCGCGGATCCGGTTCCGATCAGGGAGTGGATCTCGTCGATGAACACGATGATCTCGGGGTGCTCTTGCAGCTCCTTGAGAAGTCCCTTCAGACGCTCCTCGAACTGGCCGCGGTACTTGGTGCCAGCCACCAACAGCGACAGGTCCAAGGCCAGGATGCGTCGGTCAGCGAGGATCAGCGGCACCCGACCTTCGATGATCCGCGTCGCCAACCCCTCGACGATTGCAGTCTTGCCGACGCCGGCCTCGCCCAGGAGAAGCGGGTTGTTCTTGGTTCTTCGGCTCAAAATCTGGATGATGCGATCGACCTCGAGCTCGCGTCCGATCAGCGGGTCGAAGGCATCCTCTGCAGCCAGCAGCGTCAGGTCGCGAGAGTACTCGGTTAGGTTGGGCGTGGCCTGTGCACTTGCCTCCATCTCCTGTTCCCGCAGGAACCGGCTGACCTCCTCGCGGAGCTGGTAGAGGTCGACACCGTGGCTTACGAGGTAGCGTGCGGCGAGGCTCTCCTCGACGCGAAGCAGGCCGATCAGGAGGTGCTCGCTGCCGACGGTCTGGTGGCCCATGCTGTCAGCCTCGTTCACCGCATACGCCAGAGCCTTCTTCGTATCCTCAGCGAGCGGGAGGTCGGGGGAAGCGCTGACCCGTTGGAGCGGCACCTGTTCCCCGACCAGCTCGTCACGCAGCTCCTGGACATCGAGGTCGAGCCTGTCCAGGACATCCGCAAGGGCATCGTCGGCCTCTCTGAGCATGCCGAGCAGAAGATGCTCGGAGCCGATCGCCCGACCCTGCCCACGGCTCGCCTCGTAGCGCGCAAAGAAGAGGCTACGGCGAGCGTGCTCGTTGAACCTCTCAAACATCTCCGGATCGCTCCCCCGCTGGCGCAAGCCGAAACGCCCTATCGCACCGACCCGCCATCTCCTCGTCGTGCGTCACTATAATTGAAGTCAAACCCTCCATCAAATGAAGCTCCCGAACCAGTGAAAACAACATCTCGGAGTTCTCGCGGTCGAGGTTCCCGGTCGGCTCGTCAGCCAGGAGCAACGGCGGTTCCATGGCCAGCGCCCTCGCCACGGCGACCCGCTGCAACTCGCCCCCCGACAGCTGATCCGGAAAGTGCGAGGCCCGATCGGCGAGCCCAACCCGTGTAAGGAGCTCCTCGGCTCGTCCCCTGGCCGCGTGCCCGGTGCGCCCAGCGATCCGCAGCGGCAGCGCCACGTTGTCTCGCGCATCCAACTCGTCAAGCAGGTAATGATACTGGAACACAAACCCAATCAATGTGTTGCGCAACTTGGCACGGGCCTCCAGGTCGAGGCACGAGACGTCGGTCCCGTCAAGCTCCAGGGTTCCTGAATCCGGACGATCGAGGAGCCCGATGATATGCAGGAGGGTACTCTTGCCAACGCCCGACGGGCCGACCACCGCGACCAACTCCCCTTTCCGCACCTCCAGGTCCAGCCCCTGCAACACCTGAACTCTCCGCGGCCCCTCGCCGTACGCCTTGGCGGCGTCGTGCAGCCAGACCATCCGGTCTCGCTCACTCATAGCGAAGGCCCTCCGCGGGATCGCGTCTGGCGACCGAGCGTGCCGGCAACCATGAGGCCAGGATCGCCAGGCCGAGAGCCACCAGGGACACGGTGGCTACCATCTCGGGCCGAACTCTGAACGGAACCGAAGAGACGATGAACACACCTCTCGGCAACGTCAGCGCGTGAGTTCGGTCGAGCGTGACGGCCACGAGTGTGCCCATCCCGGCGCCGACGACCGTCGCGATCGTGCCGATCGCCAGTCCCAGCAGCACGAACAGGCGACGCAGGCCGGACGGTGTTAGGCCAAGCCCCGACAGCACAGCCAGGTCCGTCCTCTTCTCGGCCGCGATCATGGCAACGTTGCACAGGAGGTTGAGCGATGCCACCACCAGCATCAGGCCGACGGCGACGAAGATCATGATGCGTTCCATGCTCAGCGCCAGCAGGAGAGACCGGTGGAGCTGTTGCAGACCGTCCACCCGTAGTCCGGGGAAGCGGCCGGCAAGAGCCTGCCGCACCTGCCTCGCCAGGTGCCACGGATCAGCCGGGTCCCGGAGCTCGATCGATTGCACGACAGGCTTTCCCCACAGCAGTCGCTGGGCAACGTCGAGAGGAACGGTGAGAGCTCCGCTCTCCCGGCCGGGCTCAGGCGCCACGACATCGGCGATCTCGAGCCGCACCCGGACGGGCACCGGCCCCAGGGGAGTCAGACGGCGCCGCGAAGAGATCACCTCGACTTGCTCGCCCGGGCCTACGCCCAGACGGGCGGCCAGGATGTGGTCGATGGCGACCCTGTGCGTGTTCGACCTCCCCTCTACGAGCGCCGGAATCGCATCGGCGAACGACCGTGCCAGGCAGGTACCGCTCACGATCTCGGTCACTGCCACGTTGGGGAGCTTGGCGCGCAAGACAGAGACCAGCGCCTTGGCGTCGGGCAGCACCCGCCCGGAAGCCGGCGCCAGACGGGCATGGGCCGAGCGTTGGAGGAGCTCCCGCCTGATGGTGGACTGGAACCCCTCCAGCAGCGACAGTGTGATCACCAACGCCAGGACGCCAAGCGCGAGGCTGACAAGAGAGATGCCCGAGACCGTCGCGACGTGAGTCCGCCGCCGCAACCTCCCGAGGTACCGCCGCGCCAGATGCAGCTCCGCCCGCACCGTCCTACTCCCCGTCGCGCGGTCGCAAGAGGGGGAACAGGATGACGTCGCGAATGGAGGACCGGTTCGTCAGCAGCATGACGAGGCGGTCAATCCCGATGCCCTCACCGCCGGTCGGCGGCATCCCATGCTCGAGGGAAAGGAGAAAATCCTCATCGACGATGCCGCCGGTACGTTCGGCCTGCTCTTCCAGGCGACGGCGCTGTTCGATGGGATCGTTGAGCTCGGTGTACGCGTTTGCCAGCTCCAGCCCGCCCATGAAGAGCTCGAAGCGCTCTACCACTTCCGGGTTGTCCGGACGGGATTTGGCCAGTGGCGAGATGTCGCGGGGAAAATCGATGATGAACGTTGGGTCGATCAACCGCTCCTCGGCTGTGACCTCAAACAGCTCTGCGAGGAGCTTGCCGTTCGACCTCTCCTCGATCCGCTCCACTCCCAGGCGGCGCGCAGCGGCCTCCATGCCTGCCCGGTCTCCCAGGTCGCGCTCTGACAGGTCCGAGTGCTCCAGGATGGCTTCTCGCAGGCTCAGCCGTCGCCACGGGCGCGACAGGTCGATCGACTCCGCCCCCCAGCTCAGGGTCAACGCACCGACGGTGCGCTCCGCAACGGTCGTGATGAGCTCTTCGGTGAACTCCATGAGGAGCTCGTAGTCGGCGTATGCCCAGTAGAACTCGAGCATGCTGAACTCGGGGTTGTGGCGCGTCGAGATCCCCTCGTTCCTGAAGTTGCGGTTGAGCTCGAAGACGCGCTCGAAGCCGCCGACGATGAGACGCTTGAGGTACAGCTCGGGAGCGATCCGGAGGTAGAGCTCGAGGTCGAGCGCATTGTGGTGAGTCGTGAACGGGCGCGCGATCGCGCCCCCGGCGATCGGCTGCATCATCGGTGTCTCGACCTCGATGAAGCCGTGGTTCTCGAAAAAGTGCCGGATCTCCGACACCATTCTGCTCCGGATCTCGAACTCCGCCCGCGACTCCGGGTTAGCCAGGAGATCCAGGTACCTCTGACGGGCGCGCGACTCCCTGTCACTCAGGCCGTGATACTTCTCGGGCAACGGCCGCAGCCCCTTCGAAAGCAGCTGGGCATCCTCCACCGCCACCGTCAGCTCGTCGGTCCGGGTCCTGAACAAGGTTCCCTCGATGCCGAGGAAGTCCCCAAGGTCGAGCAGCTTGAACATGCTCCAGACCTTCTCATCGAGGCGGTCCCGCCGCAGGTGAAGTTGGATCCTGGCGCGGCCGTCAGACAGATCCACGAACGCAGCCTTGCCGTGTCCGCGGATGGCCTGGACCCGGCCCGCCAAGCGGATCCGCTGCGGCTTCTCCTCTAGGAGCTGCGCAGAGAGCTGGTCGAAGCGTTCGCGGGCCGCTGTCACCGAGAGGTCGACGCGAAACCGTCCAGGGTACGGATCGATGCCCAGCTCACGCAGCGAGGGAAGCTTCGCCTTCCGGTTCGCAATCAGCTGCTCGATCGGTTGCTGTGGGTCTTCAACGGCCAAAGGCCACCTCCACGAGGCGCGCGATTGTAACATGCGGCCAGGTCACAGCGCGTTCCTCGTGAGGCACCGGCCTCGTGCCTAAGTGCTAAATGCGCAGGCAACTTCCACGAAACGAGGAAGGCCCGAGTCATCATCGCCTGGCCTTGGCGCCGACCAGGCGCTCGCTGAACCACGGTCACACGAGACCGCAGACCCTTCGCACCGCTCCAAGCTCCTGTTCCGTCAGCTCCCGGAAAGCGCCCGGAGGGAGCTGGGGATCGCGGATCGGCCCGATTGCAGTCCGGCGCAACCGCTGGACGGGATGCCCGGCTCTGAAGAACAGCTCACGCACCTCGTGCGTTCTGCCCTCGGAAACCTCGACGCGCCACCAGCTGTTGCCGGCCTTCGCGGTGATCTTCTCGCGTACCACCGAGCGGGGACACACCAGGTGCCCCTCGATTCGGGCGCCGCGACGCACACGCCCGACTTCCTCCGGCCGGAGATCGCCCTTGACCTTCACCTTGTACTCGCGCACGACTCCATACCTGGGATGCGTGATCCGTGCCGCGAGCTCCCCGTCGTTGGTGAGGATGAGAAGCCCCTCCGACTGGTAGTCGAGGCGTCCAACCGGAAAGAGGCGTTCCTTGAACTTGCCACGGACAAGATCGAGAACCGTCATCCTCTCCTCGGGATCCTCGCAGGTGGTCATCACGCCGCGCGGCTTGTAGATCAGCACGTAACGATGGACTGCAGGAGCCTTGATTCGCCTGCCGTCAACCTTGATGTGATCTACGGCGGGATCGGCCTTGGTGCCCAGCTTCGCGGTGTGTCCGTTGACCGTCACCCGGCCGGCGGCAATCATCCCCTCGGCGTCACGTCGTGAGCAGAGTCCACTGCGGGCAATGATCTTCTGGAGTCGTTCTTCCGGCATGTCATTCCCTCCGTAGCGCGGCCGGTGCCACGCCGGGATATTCCGCCTCTCGGCGGGTGCCGCGGATAATACGGCGACGGCGCCGACGACGCAAGAGTGGCGGGCGGAGGGACGTCTTCCGTTTCCCGTTTCCCGTCTTCCACCTTCCCGGTGAATAGGGGTCTGCGTCACTCCGTCACTCCGTCAGCGGGTGGAGGGGCGGGACATCTTGACACTGCCTGCAGCCCGGCGATAATCGGCGTACGCGGGCCGGTCCTTCCGGTCGCTGCGGGGTGGGTGGGAGCGAAAGACCCGACACTGCGGGTCGACGCTCGAGCGCCCCGCAGACCGAGGAGGAACGAATGGCAGTCACGCTCACCGGTCACACCCTCACAGTCGAGCAGGTCGAGGCGGTTGCACGCCGCGGAGAGAAGGTCGAGCTGCACCCGGACGCCGCGGATCGGATCCGTACCTGCCGCTCCTTCATCGAGGAGCGCATCAAGGCGCGGGAAATCATGTACGGCGTCAACACCGGGATTGGCGAGTTCTCCGAGGTCGTGCTCGACGACGATCAGGTCCGCGAGTTCCAGAAGTACCTGATCTACAACCATGCCGCCGGTATCGGCGATCCAGTCGCTATCGACCACGTGCGCGGCGCCATGCTCCTGCGCGCCAACGTCCATGCACGCGGCCACTCCGCCTGCCGGCTCGAGATCACACAGACGTTGATCTCGATGCTGAACCAGGGAGTGACCCCGGTCGTTTGCGAGCGCGGCTCGGTGGGTGCATGCGGCGACCTCGCACCGATGAGCCAGATCGCCCTGCTCCTGATGGGCGAAGGCGAGGCGTTCTACCTCGGCGAGCGCCTGCCCGGCCAGGTGGCGATGGAGCGCGCCGGCATCCCCATCCCCGGCCTCCAGGCGCGGGACGGCCTGGCTACCATCAATGGAGCTAATTTGACCAACTCGATGGCCTGCCTGGCGGGATATGACGCGGAGAGATGGCTCAAGCAGGCCGAGATCGCCGCAGCGAGGTCG
>JAJDNH010000125.1 GCA_022340775.1 Acidobacteriota bacterium | reverse complement strand
CCCACCACCTGCGACACCTGCCACAACCCTGCGGATTCCAGCTGGGGCGATGGCAGCTTCGATCACTCGTCCTACCCCCTCGTCGGTGTGCACGCCCAGCAACCCTGCCAGGCATGCCACTCCAGCGGCGTCTACCAGGGTCTGCCGTCTCAGTGCGTCGACTGCCACCTCGCCGACTACCAGGGCGCCACCGACCCCAATCACGTCGCCGCCGGTTTCCCCACCACCTGCCAGACCTGTCACAACGCTGCGGATCCGGATTGGAGCTACGGCACCTTCGACCACGTCTGGTTCCCGATCACGTCGGGCCCCCACGCCAACCGGCTGTGCTCCGACTGTCATCCGGACCCTCAGGTCTTTGCGGTCTTCACCTGCACCGTGCCGGCCTGCCACCCGCGCTCCACGACCGACGAGCACCACAGCGAGGTCAGCGGCTACGTCTACGAGTCCGGCGCCTGCTACGGCTGTCACCCCAACGGGCAGAGTGATCACTTCACGACCGTGCCGTCCCACGCTCGGACTCCGCGCCGAGGCAGGCGGGGGCAGTGATGACAGCCCGGCGGAAGACTCTCCTCATGGTCGTGGCGGCTCTTCTCGGAGCCGCCTACGCTGGACCCGTCCTGGCAACCGGGGGAGGAGGCCCGTCAGGCCGATTCTCCCTGTTTGGAAGCTGGGCGAGCCGTCGCTACTTGGACTCCGGGAGCAGCGACCTCACTGAGCTCATCACAACCATGAGCCTCCACTCTGGGTCTGACGACAATGGCCTGGAATGGGCGGTCGATGGCCGGGTCGCGACGTTCCCCTCGTCCGATCGCGAGCAGCGGATCTCTCTCTACGAGGCATGGGCCGGCTGGCGGTCGCCCTCGGGCCTGCTGCACCTCCGTGCAGGTCAGCTGTGGATCAACGAGCTCGGCGCACTCGGCTCACTCGGGGGAGCCCAAGTGGAGCTCCGCTTCCACGGCAGGTCGCGGTCGAGCGCCTGGCGAACCGGCGTGTTCGCCGGCCTGGAGCCGGAGATCGCCGACGCCGGTTACACACCCGACGTCAAGAAGGGAGGCGCCTACCTCGCCCTGGATGGTGCGGGTGGACGCCGGCACGTTCTCGGGTGGATCGGAATCCAGCACGGAGGCCTGACCGAGCGCTCGGTGCTCGTGTTCAACAACTTCGTGCCGGTCGACCGCCGCCTTTTCGTCTATCAGGCGCTGGAGCTGGACACCCAAGGGCCCGGGGGCGTGGGCGGCTCTCGCCTGTCGTACCTCTTCGTCAACGTCCGTTACGCCGTGAGCCACTACGTCGAGGTCCAGGGGACCTACCACCGGGGGCAGTCGGTCGACGTTCGTACCATCACCCAGGACCTGTTGGACGAGCGCCCGGTCGATCCGCGGCTCCTGGACGGGATTCTCTTCGAGTCCGCCCTCGTCAGGGTCACCGTCCGCCCGGTTCGCGGGCTCATCACCTGGGTCTCCCGCGGGCGAGACACCAACAACCGCGGCGAGCCGGCCCGCGACCGCCTCGGGCTCGGCATCTCGGCCAACAACGTCATGGGAAGCGGGATCGACCTGACGGTCTCGAATACCAACGTCCAGTTCGGCGGCGACTCCTACAACAGCCTCTATGTCTCTCTCGGAGCGACCATTGGTCGACGGACCTATCTGACCCTCGACTACACCAAGTCCCTGTCGGTGTTTCACCGCATCGGCGCCGACGGCGGCCTCATCGAGGTGCGGCCGGACAGCACCCGAACCGCACTGTCGGCGAACCTGAACCTCAACCGAACGCTGTCCGTCCTCCTGTCACTGGAGTACTACAACAACCCCGGCTTCGACGAGACCCGCGGGCTGATCGGCCTGGGCGTCCGCTTTTGAGCACCATTCTCTGCAGGCTTCGGCGCCTTGGACTGTCCTCTCCCCCCTGGTCTCCCACCGTCTCCATGGCCACAGTGAGCTTCGGCTGAAGCGAAACCCATTATCGCGGATGCGACGCAGGCGCAAAATGATAGAATGCCACCAGTCAGGGAGGACAAGATGAAGACCCCGAACCAGGTAATCGCGGGCATCAATCCCGAGCTCCGTGACACGGTAGCTCGTTTGCGGAAGGTGGCGCAGCGGACGGCCCCCGACCTCGAGGAAGCGGTGCGCTGGGATGCACTGGCTTACGTCGGCCGGCGGGTCGTCTGCGCGATCATGCCACACGCCCATCACGTCAACCTGCAGCTCTTCCGGGGCGCCGAGCTCCTGAACCGGGGCTTCGACCTTGAAGGGAACGGCAAGGCGATGCGCCACCTGAAGGTGGTTCCGGGACAACCGCTGGACGAAGCCAAAATCGGCCGCCTGCTGGCGGCAGCGGCACGGCTCGACGCCTCCGGGTAAGCCCGCCCTGCTCATCCCGGCTCCGATGCTCCAAGGCCGCGGCATGGGAGGACGCACACCTGACACCGTTTCCACAACCCAGTTCGGTCGACGATGCGCGGCTCATCGCTGTGATCACTCCTGAATCACCCTGCCAGGGGCTTGGCGCAGTCTGAAAAGGCACCCCTTGGCACGGGACATGTCGGCCCCGGGCCGGAATACAGTGCCGCATCCCGATGTCCCGTAGGTTCAGAACTTGCGATCGGAATAGGGGAAGGACTGAGGAGCTGCAATGAACCGAGGAAAGACGGGCGGTTCTCCGAAACTCCCCCACACCGGGTCACCCCAGTCGAAGCCTGCCAGTCCTGGCACCGTGGTCCGATTCGATGGCGGACAACCGTCACTACCAAGGGTCCGCTTCTGTCGCTCTGCCGACGGCGCACGCATCGCCTACGGCATGAGTGGCACGGGGCCACCGTTGGTCGCGGCCCCGACCTGGCTCACTCATCTCGAGCTCGACTGGGAGAACCCGGTCTGGAGCAGGTGGTTCAAGGAGCTCGCCTCCACTCACAAGCTCGTCCGATACGACCTCCGCGGCTGTGGGCTTTCCGATCGCCACGTTGGGACCCTCGGGCTCGACGCCTGGGTCCGGGACCTGGAGGCAGTTGTCGATGCCGCGCGGCTCGACCGTTTTCCGCTCTTTGGCCTGTGCCAGGGAGGGGCAATCGCGACTGCATTTGCGGCCCGGCATCCCGATCGCGTCACCCGGCTCGTGCTCTACGGGAGCTACGTCCAGGGCGCCCTGGCGGGCCACCAGTCCGCCGAGATGGTGGACGAGGTGCGGGCGCTGGCCACCCTGATCGGCAGCGGCTGGGGACGCCCCGCACCGGCCTACAGGGAGATCTTCGCCCGCCTGCTTCTGCCCGACGGTCCGGCAGAGCTGGTCACCTCGCTTGCCGACCTCGAGCGCCGGAGCGCCGCAGCCCAGATGGCACAGAGGCTCTGGCTTTCGTTTCACCAGATCGACATCGAGGAGGTGGCGCCGCAAGTCCGGGTTCCGACCCTGGTTCTCCACTGCCGGGGTGACAACATGGTGCCCTTCACCGAAGGCAGACGCCTTGCCACCCTGATTCCCGACGCCCAGTTCGTCGCCCTCGACGGGCGCAACCACATCCTTCAAGAGCAGGACGCTGCCTGGATCAGGTTGTGGCAGGAGGTTCATGCGTTCCTCGAGCAGCCACCCGAGGCAGCTGTCGCCCACACGAGGGGACAGTCCTTCGGGCTGACACGCCGTGAGATCGAGGTCCTCGACCTCATTGCCCGGGGTCGAAGCAATGCCGAGATTGCGTCCGCCTTGTCGATTGCTCCCAAGACGGTCCGCAACCACGTCACCAACCTCTTCGGCAAGCTCGGCGTCTCCCACCGCGCGGAGGCGGTTGTCCGCGCTCTAGAAGCCGGCTTTGGCGCTGCACCGGGTCGCCGGTCCTAGGGAAAGGTCGGAAACCCCACAAAACAGATGACAGTCTTGGGACATCTGCCTCATGACATGCGTTCGGCTCTCTATTATCTTATACTAAGACGCAGTCTCATGAGATGTTCATGTGAAGAACGCCCGCAAGACAGCAGCGGAGATCATCGCGGCCCGCGCCAACCCGGACCTGCTCAGCCAGGTCCTCAACAACAGCCCGAGCCGATCAGCTGCGGCTCAGAATGGGAGGAGAAGATGTCGAAGAGAATCACGGTGTTTCTGTACGGTGTCCTGTGTTATGTCGCCTTTCTTCTGGTGTTCCTCTACGCCATCGGTTTCTTGACCGGAGTCGGCGTACCGAAGACCATCAACTCCGGCGCGACCACCTCGGCTGCCGTGGCACTGGTCATCGACCTGCTACTGCTGGGGTTGTTCGCCGTCCAGCACACCGTGATGGCGCGGCCTGCCTTCAAGCGGGCGTGGACGCGCCTGGTGCCGCCTTCGGTAGAGCGCAGCACCTTCGTGTTGGCGTCGAGTGCGGTGCTGGCGCTTCTCTTCTGGCAGTGGCGTCCGCTTCCCGCGGCCGTCTGGAACGTGGGCAATCCGGCTGGACGAGACCTGCTGTGGATCCTCTGCGGCGTTGGATGGACAACGGTGCTGCTCGGCTCCTTCATGATCAGTCACACACACCTGTTCGGCCTGTCACAGGTCTGGAACCGGATGCTCTCCAAGCCACAGCCCGAGCCGCGGTTCCAGACCAGCTGGCTCTACGGCTATGTGCGCCACCCTCTGATGCTCGGCTTCATCGTCGCCTTCTGGGCGATACCGAGGATGACCGTTGGCCACCTTGTCTTCGCGGCCGCCGCGACCGGCTACATCGTGGTGGGAACGCAGTTGTTCGAGGAAAAGGACCTCGTTAGGTATATCGGCGAGCCCTACCGTGCCTATCAGCACAAGGTTCCTGCGTTCTTCCCGCGCACGGGCAGGCACGTGCGCGTCGAGGAGCTCCTGCCACAGGCGGAGAAGGTCGGACAGCACGCTGAAGCGCACGGACGTGGTTGACGGCACGACCGGCGGGCGGCGGCCATCGAGAGACCTCGACGCCGGAAGGTGTCAGCTCCCGGTCGAGCCGCCGGCGCGCCGGCTCTCGACCTCCTGGTGATGCAGTGAGCCTTCCCGCAGCATGGCAACGCCACACGAGGGGCACCGCTCCTCGAGGCACGGCACTCCCGCGCGGTGCACCTCTCGGTGGCCGCACTTGGGACAGATACAGAAGCCCTCGGCACCCATTCCCGCGCCGCCCTTCAGCCCGCGCCCCATACCTTTACCTCGTCCCTGGCCCTTGCCTCGTCCTCGCCCAGAGCCCTGGCCCGGCATTGTTCACCTCCTTGCTCGTGACGCCTTCGCAGCGTCCTCGTCATTGGTCGTGACATCCCCCCCGACCGTGGTCCCCGTTGTCGTGGCCACAGTCGTGGTAGCCATGCTCATGGCACACCTGCTGGGTCGATACCAGGGTGCCTTCGAGGTAGCCGCGCACCAGGGAATCGGGTTCCTCACCATCGACGCCCAGCACGACCTCGATTCCGTGCTGCTGGAGGATCGACACCGCCCGAGGTCCCATGCCTCCGGCAAGGACAACGGTGGTCCCCAGCTGTCGCAGCCACATGGGGTACACCCCCCGCCCGTGTTCGGGCGGCCTCTCCAGCCGGCGTTCTCCGATCGTCCGGCTGGTTTCGTCCACCGCGTACAGGACGAACGCTTCGGCACCGCCGAAGTGTGCGCTGAACTTCCCCTGGTGAATCGGAACTGCAATCTTCATCTGGACTACTCCTTCTCGTGGTGATCGTGGAACTCTTGTCCGCCCGTGTCCTGTCCCTGCCAACCCCGGCAGCAGCAGCCGCGCCCACGCCGCCGACCCCTGCCGTGAACGGGGCACGGCAGGGGACCCCCCCCGCCTGCAACAACGGGACCTTCACCGACGACCAGGGCATGCTGTTCGACCAGCGCCCTGGCAACCGTCGACCTGGCACGGTCGAGGATGCGGGCAAACGTCGGTCGGGAGACGCCCATGCGCTCCGCGGCCTCCTCCTGGTAGAGGCCCTCGAGATCGGCCAACCGTAGAGCCTCCAGCTCGTCCAGGCGCAAAGTCTCGACCTCGAGCTCGGTGAATGCCCGGCCGACCGGTTTGAAACCCTGGCCCCGCATCTCGCAACCGACTCTTCTGAGCTTCTCGGGTCGTGCCACCCTGCCTCCCAGTTTCGAACATATGTTCATTACTCTGGTCTGTCAAGACGCTCTCCGGCAGTCTAGGGACCTTCAGGTCTGGCGACGGACGCCGCTGCCACAGTGGGCTGCGCGCTATCGGATTCCGTTGACCAGGAACAAGGTGCTGAGGTCGCGGCGGTACCGGTACACGTAGTAGTCGCCGCCGGGGGCCATCAGGATCTGTCCGTATAGCACGCCGGTGGGGTTCTGAGGCATGATCTGGAGGACCAGCTCACGGTGGCCGTTGCCGAGGCTCACCCGGTGAATCTGGGCCGGGAAATCGCTGTTCCAGACCAGCAGTGAGCGTCCATCGCGTGACCACTGGATTGGCCTTTCGCCGGCGGCGAGACCGGGCACGGGCGATGGCTGGCCGTCCGCCAGCGAGTAGACGGTGACGGTGCCGTCCGGCGCCAGACACGCCACCCGTGTTCCGTCCGGCGAGATCACCGGACCGCTCGCACCGACCGGGCCGGCGGTCTGGAGCGTTCCCTGGTCCACGTTGAGAACGTAGATCTGTGGCCCGACATCGCCGACGAACCCTTCGAACGTCGCCCGCTTTCCATCGAGGGAGCACGTGAGAATGGACGACCCGGAGCTGACCGGCTTGACGTTGCCGAGGTCGATGACGCGCGGCTCTCCTGGACCCGTGGGAAGAAGGACTAACTTCCGCCGGTCGCCGGTCAGCCTCTGGGTGAAGACCCACCGGCCGCGAGGGCTCACACCGAAGACATCCCCATACCCCACCCGCACCGGTGGCGAGCCGTCGCCGCGGCGCGCGAAGGCGGCGTACTCGCCGTTGACCGTCGACACTTGGATGTTGCCTGCGAACAGGGATCCGTCCGCGGCGAGGCCTCCGATCGAGTCGTCGTTCCAGCCTTCGTAGCGTTGCTCATGGTCCTGGCCGGCGAGCAGGCCGGCGATCTCGGCTCGGGAGTCGCCGGCGATCACCAGCGCCCGTCCGTCCGGTGACAGGTCTTGGATCCGCATCGCGACCGGCGAAATAAGCCGCTCCACCGGCCGCGAGCCCGGGCGCACGCTCCACAGAACCCCACCCCGCCCAAAGACGAAGCCCGAGAACCAAACCGATCTCCCGTCCGGCGACCAGGCCAGGCCCTGCAGACTGTCGGACAGCTCCTCGCTGAGCGTGGTGAGCTTGCCGGCGGTGTCCACCATGGCTGCCTGGCCGCGGTCGTCGCCGTAGTAGGGATGGTGCAGGAAGGCGACGTGCGTGCCATCGGGCGAGATGCGCACGTGGCTGATCCAACCATGCGTCTCAAATAGGACCTTGCCGAGAGGGTACTCCAGCCGTTGTGTCTGTCCGACCTCCCGGACAACTGCCATCCGGCTTCCATCGGCGGAGATATCTCCGTCATTGACGCGCTCGATGATGGGACGAGACGCGCCTCCAGCCAACTCGGCGGCACCCAGGGTGCCAACGCTGACCCACGAGCCTTCGCAGTGTCGGCCGAGCAAGATCGCCATCTGCCCGGTGCGGGAGATGCCGAGAATGTCCGCCGGTGGCAGGTCGAGAGCCATCGACTCGACGCTGTCCGCCCGTGTGGTCCGTATCGTCAGCGGCTGACCGCGGGTAGACATCCCGAACACCACGGTCTTTCCGTCCGCGGCGAACCGCGCCGACGAAACGTGACCGGCACGAAAGGTGAGCGCCCTGAAGGTCGGCAGGGAGGCCGCCGGGCCCCGCATCGCCATCTGAACCGCAATCACGGCTGCCGCGATGAGAGCGCCGGCGGCGATCACGGACACGGCGGACTTCTTCCATCCGCGCCGGCGCTTTTCATGAGCCGGCTCGGCCACCGATACAGCTTCGTCGAGCTCGATGCGAACGTCTGCGATGTCGTGGAAGCGCCGGGCCGGGTCCTTGGCCAGACAACGCCGCAGCACGTGCCGGGCGACCGGCTCGATTCCGTCCGGCAGGCCGTTCCAGTCCGGCTCATCCTTGAGCACTGCGGCCATGGTGTCCGACAGGGTCGCCCCCAGAAATGCGTGGCTGCCGGTCAACATCTCGTACAGAACACAGCCGAAGGCCCAGATGTCGGTACGCCGGTCGACCGGCTTGCCCCGGGCCTGCTCCGGGCTCATGTAGGCGGCTGTCCCGATGAGCACCCCGAGCGCGGTCCGGTGCTGTGTCAAGGTCGGGTACAGCGACTGACTGTCTTCGGCCGATCCCTCCGTCCAGGTCGTGGCGAGGCCGAAGTCCAGCACCTTGACGGTGCCGTCCGGACGAACCTTGATGTTGGCAGGTTTGAGGTCGCGGTGAACGATGCCCCGCTCATGCGCTGCCTGCAATCCCTCGGCAACCTGCAACGCGATCGACACTGCCTCGTCGAACGGGATCGGGCCCCGTGCGATCAGCTCGTCGAGCCCCTGCCCTTCGATCAGCTCCATCACCAGGATCGTGACCGGCTGATCGCCGCCAGCGAGACCCTCCGGTGTCGTCTCCGCCGACCCGGACGGACGTGACAGGGACACGGTCTCGAGACCATACAGAACCGCAATGTTGGGGTGGTTGAGGCTCGCGAGCACCTTGGCTTCGCGGGTGAATCGAGCCATCCGCTCGGGGTCGTAGGCGAGCTCCTCGGACAGCATCTTGAGGGCAACCTCGCGGCCCAGGCGCGTGTCCTGGGCGCGCCATACCTCGCCCATCCCGCCGGCCCCCAGAGGTCCCGTCACCCTGAAGTGGCCGAAGGCGGTGCCGACCATTTGGCTCGGGTCGCGTTGTCCCGAGCCCGCGGCCGCGGGACGGCTTCTTCCCGCAGGTGTCACTCGTTCTCCATCGTTAGATTATAAAACTCAATCTCAGAAAAGAGTATTTCAGTGCGTGGTTTTCTGCAAGCTCACGAACAAACGACCTCCCAGCCGGGTTGGCGGAGAACCAGTCGACAACCCTGAGTCCCACACACGCCCCGAGGCGTCCAACGGAAACCCGAGTGCTGGCCGACACCACCCCACTCGAAAGTGCCGGCAGGCTGTGGTACACATGCGCCGTAAGGAGGGGCCATGAGAAGACCGGGACTTGCCATTGTTCTATTGCTGGTACTGATCGCGGGGGGATGGATGGCGGTGGTCACTGCCGCGCAGCAGGAGCCGGATCTCGCCGCGGCCGAGCAGCACATGACTGCGTTCATCAACGCCGTCGTCGTCTTCACCAAGGGCGTCCACCTGGACGAGAAGCGCCTTCAGAACGTGCTTGCCAACATGGACTCGCTCAACCGGCTCGACAACGACGGCAATGGTGACAAGCTTGCCGACCGCGCCTTCTCCGAGGGCCGCTACGACTTCAACATCATCATCAAGGACCCCAAGTACGCCGGGTGGTGCAAGCAGCACGGCCTCGATCCGACGTCGTTCTTCAAGGATCTGATGCGGCTCGAGACCCTGATCATGCAGACCCAGGTCACACAGCAGCTCGACGCGGCCCGGGCCCAGATGCCAGCCCAGCGCAAGCAGCTGGAGGCGATGAAGGACAAGATCGGCGAGCCGGCCTACAAGCAGGCCCTAGCATCTTTCGACCGGGGCATGGCCTCCCTTGAGCGCACTGCCAAGCAGATCCAACGCATCCCGCCTGCGACGGACGTGGAGACGAGCCTGCTCGCGAAGTACGGAAGCCAGATCGCCACTGCCATGGGCGACCAGGAAGGCGATGCCACTCAGTAGGCGCGATCTGCCATCGCTGCTCGGTTCAATCAATGGTCTTCCTCCCCATCACGGAGGAAGCAACTGAACCGCTGATTTCTGGGGTCGACGTCAGAGGTCAGCGATCCAGGACGGCCAGCGCTGCTGGCACGGCCACGCCGCGTTGGACCCGCGCGCCCAGGTCGCCGAGCACGCTCTCGAGAGCCGTCAGGCAGAGAACCACGTTGCGGCGTCGGGCGGAGTGCCCCAGCAGGCCGATCCGCCAGACTCTTCCGGCCAGCTCCCCGAGTCCCGACCCGATCTCGAGGTCGAAGTCCTGGAGCAGGCGCCGTCGCACCTCGGCCTCGTCGATCCCTTCCGGCACGCTGACGGCGTTGAGCTGCGGCAGGCGCACCGGCTCGGCCACGAAAAGTGGCAGGCCCATCGCCTCGAGCCCGGCCCGTAGAGCGAGGTGGTGTCGGCGGTGGCGGGCCCAGGCCGCCTCCAGACCCTCCTCTGCCAGCATCACGAGACTCTCGTGTAGGCCGTAGAGGGCGTTGATCGGCGCCGTGTGGTGGTAGCTCCGGCGCTGGCCGCTTCCCCAGTAGCCCATGACCAGATTGGTGTCCATGAACCAGCTCTGGATCTTCGTCCGGCGTCCGCGGATGACCTCGACCGCACTCGGCGAGAAGCTGACCGGAGAAAGACCGGGAACGCAGGACAGGCACTTCTGGCTGCCCGAGTAGACGGCATCGATCTCCCAGCCGTCGACCTCGAGGGGTACGCCGCCGAGCGACGTCACCGCGTCGACGATCGCCAGCGCACCGTGACGGTGGGCGAGCTCGACCAGGCCGCGGGCATCGGAGAGCGCCCCCGTCGACGTCTCGGCGTGCACGAAGGCAACGATCTTGGCCTCAGGATGGGCCTCGAGCGCCTCCTCGACCTTGCCAGGATCAACCGCGTCCCCCCACCGGTCCATGACCATCACCGCGGTGCCGCCGGAACGTTCGACGTTCTCGCGCATGCGGCCACCGAAGGCCCCGTTCTGGCACACGATCACGGTGTCACCCGGCTCTACCAGGTTGACGAAGCAGGTCTCCATCCCCGCCGAGCCGGGCCCGGAGACCGGCAGGGTGAGCTCGTTGGCGGTACGGAAGGCGTGCTGCAGGAGCCGCTTGAGATCGTCCATGAAGGCCACGAACTCCGGGTCCAGGTGACCGATCGTTGGACGGCCGAGCGCCGCCAGCACGCGAGCTGGGACGTCCGAGGGACCTGGGCCCATCAACGTCCGTTGGGGCGGATGAAAGGGTGCCGCTTGCATGTCGCTCCTCTCGTCTCGGATCAGCTACGAAACAGACCCCGAGGGCAGGGACCCACGGGGCCGAGCGGCGCGGGCCGCGTTCACTCAGTCTACCAGCTTCGCCGCCAGCGGCACCGTGCCGTCCGTTTGGGCTACTATGGACCTGCGGCACGGCTCGGAGGAGCCCACCGGCCTCTTCGGAGTGCCCCGGCCGGATCGTGCCGCTGGACATCCATGCCGAAAGAAGGGAGGCAACCATGCCGAAGCTCACCTACCTGGGTCACTCTGCTTTCCTGATCGAAGGCAACGCCGGAAGCGTTGTCATCGATCCTTTCTTGAGCGGGAATCCGCTGGCGGTTACCAAGCCGGAGGAGCTGGCGGTTGACGCCGTGCTCCTCACCCACGGCCACGGCGACCACATTGGCGACGGCCTCGAAATCGCCAAGAACAACAGCGCGCTCGTAGTCGCGCCGTTCGAGCTCGCCAACTACTGCGCCGAGAGGGGCGCGCAGGTTCACCCGATGCACATCGGCGGCGCGCACAACTTCCCGTTCGGACGGGTCAAGCTGACGATCGCTCACCACGGCTCGTGCGCCCCCGACGGCACCTACACCGGCAACCCGTGCGGGTTCCTGCTGACAATGGACGACAAGATCCTCTACCACCCCGGGGACACGGCTTTGTTCTACGACATGAAGCTGATCGGCGACATGAACCCGATCGACGTCGCCGTGCTCCCGATCGGCGACAACTTCACGATGGGCATCGACGACGCCGTCAAGGCTGCCGAGCTGCTCCACCCCAAGCTGGTGATCCCGATGCACTACAAGACCTTCGAGGTGATTGACGTGGAGCCCGGCGAGTTCGTCGCCAAGGTCAGGGACCAGGGCCTCGAGAGCCGCGTCGTCGGCATCGGTGAAGCCGTTGAGTATTAACCTGTTGCGCCTTTTCTGAGCCCTTGGCAGGACATCGGAAACGAGCGGGCGGGGGGAGTTCTTACGCTCCGGGCCGATGCTCTTTCGGTTCGACCTGGAGATCGTCGAAGCCGTCGGCGCCGGGCATGACATCGTCGTCGCCGAGCAGCTGGTACGGAATCTCGTCCACGTACTCGTCCTCCGGTTCCTCGGAACGCAGTGGCCGGCTCAAAGCCCTGGACGAGTACTTCGGACGCCGAGCACGCCGCGGCGTGAACGACGCCCGCGCCGCCTGAAAGGCGTCGCGCAGCTCGTCGACCAGAGCGGCCTCGGCCTCGGTCAGCTCTCGGAGCTTGCCTTCGACAACTGCCAGCTGGTACTCCAGGATCGCACCCCTCCTCAGGTTGAAGAGGTAGATGCTGGATGGTTTGCCGGTGTCGAGCGAGGTGTCGCGCACGACCGGGCTGCTCTTCTCGCCGGCTTGCAGGAATCCGAACCACACGCCATCGCCGCGGAGACCCATCACCACCCCCCTTTCGAGCTCCCTGCGGCGAGAATATGCATCCATTGACGGCCTAAATCAAGAGCTGTTCCCAGCAGAATTCAAACTGCTCTGACCAGGCTCGAACCCAGCGATGTAACATAGTGTAAACACGGGTTGTATCCCATGACGTGCTGAGTCGTCCCCGGCCCCCCAGAGGTTGCAGCCGGCGGACTCGACGCGGATGGCGCGCGGTCGGTACCTGACCGTGTGGAAGAGTCAGCCCAACGGTACCTGGAAGGTGGTCGCGGACATGAGCAGCACCGCACCGTTCCAGACCCCCGACGCCGCGATCCAGTCGCTAGGGAACCCTCGTCGTAGCATTGGGTGCTCACTGCGGCTGCTTGCTGTCGACCTCGGCTGGGTGGAGCTCCAGAAAGAGCATGCCGGAGTTGTCGTCGTAGACCAGCAGCTCGGCGTAGCGCCCCCAGTTGACCGCCGTCTCCAGCTGATGCTCGGCCTCCTCGGCCGGAAACTCGGACTCCAACGTACCCAGGACGTCGTCCCACTCCAGCCGCCGCCCCTCAGCCTGCTCAAGGATCTCGATCAGCCACTGGAAGAGCGGCAGGCGCCGAATGCGGCTGGCAAAGATCTCTTTGCGCGCGAGGATGCTGGCTTCGGCGTAGGTCTCTCCGAGGGGCGTCAGGATGATGTCGCCCTCGGCGATGGTGGCCATGCCGAGCAGCTCGACGGCCTCGGTCAGACGCAGTACCTCGTCCGAGCTGACCGTGAACTCCCCCGCCAGTTGATAGATGTCCGTACGCCCTTGCGGCAGCTCCCGCAAGTGCTCAAGCACGCCGGCAAGGTTGTTGATGGTCACGTCCGGGAGGCCGCGCGTCGGCCCCGGCTCACCCGGTGCGGTCCCCATCTCCACCTGCTCGGGCTGGGTCTGGCCGGCCAGAATCCCGTAGATCCGGTCGACCAGGGCGAGGAATGGCCTCGACTTTCTCTGGCGGGGCTGTGGCAGAGTTACCTGGAGGTCGGCAACGATCCTGCCCGGTTGCTTGTCCATGACCACGATCCGTTCGGCCATGAAGACTGCTTCCTCAATGCTGTGGGTCACTAGCAAGATGGCGCGCGCCGGAATACGGCCGCCGAACCACAGCTCGAGAAGCTCACCCCGGAGGGCGTCGGCGCTCAGGACATCGAGCGCCGAGAACGGCTCGTCGAGGCACAACAGCTCCGGTTCCACCGCCATCGCCCTCGCAAAACCGACCTTCTGGCGCATGCCTCCCGAGAGCTCCCGGGGAAAGGCACTCTCGAAACCATCGAGGCCGACCCGGTCCAGCAGATCGACGGCACGGCCGGCCCGCACGGATGCAGGGACGCCGCGCGCCTTGAGGGCGATCTCGACGTTCTGCTGCACCGTCAGCCACGGGAACAGCGCGAACGTTTGGAAGACGATGGTGGCGTGCGGGTTCACGCCCGCCAGCGGTCGGTCCTGGTACAGCACCCGTCCCGCCGTCGGCCGCTGCAGCCCGGTGGCGATTCGCAGCAGGGTACTCTTGCCGCAGCCCGAAGGTCCGAGCAGCGCAACGAAGGTGCTGTCGGCAAGCGTCAGGGAGATACCCTCGAGCGCGGTGAACCTCTTTTGGCCCGCCCCGTACACCTGGTCGACGGATTCCAGCTGCAGCAGCGCGGATGTTGCTGTCATCAGCTCACTCCAGTCGGAAGCGCTCCTCGGCGACACGGTAAAGGCGTCGCCAGAGGAACCGGTTGATGGTCACGACGACCAGCACCATGCTCAGGGTCGCGGCCAGAAGCAGTGGGTAGTCGCCGAGGGCCGTCGCCCTGGCGATCAGCCCCCCGATTCCGATCACCGCGTGCGTCCGGCCCCCGAATTCCACCTGCTCGGCCACGATGCTGGCGTTCCAAGCGCCGCCGCTTGCGGTGATGGCGCCGGTAATGATGTACGGGAAGAGGGCCGGTAGAATGAGCGTGCGCCACCGCTGCCAGCGGCCCAACTGCAGCAGGTCGGAGCTGAAGGACAGCTCCTGCGGGATGGCCATTGCCCCGGCGATGACGTTGAACAGCAGGTACCACTGAGTACCCAGCAGCATCAGCAGCACGGCGGCCAGGTTGAGGCCGCCCGGCATCCCGATGACGAGCAACAGGAAAACCGGGAAGAGCGCCGTTGCCGGCACCGACGCTGCGATCTGCACCAGCGGCTGCAGCCATCTGGCAAGGCGCGGGTTGGTCCCCACTGCCACCCCCAGCGGCACCGTCCAGGCAAGGGCGAGCGCGAGCGCGATCGCCACCCGTAGCCCCGTCGCTCCGGTGCCGAAGGCGATCTGCAGCCACTGCCTGCTGGAAACGGCGGTCAGCAGGTGGACGGCTCGCACCCCGCCGTAGGCGAGCAGAGCCGCAGGGGGCCCCGCGAGCAGCACTAGGCGCAGGCGGCTCGGTGCGGCCACCGTGGCTGGTCCTGATGGCCTGACCGGGAAGCGCCGCACCATGAACCGATCGACCCGTTCCTCGGTGGGCCGCCACACGGACTCGCGCAGCCAGCGGCGCAGGCGCGAGGCGGCAAGGACCTCGTAGAACCAGGAGGTCGGCGGCTCTTCATGCTTGACCATCTCGAGCTTGAAGCGATCGCTCCAGGCCAGGAGGGGCCGCCACACCAACTGGTCGAGACCGACGATGATGGCGACGAGCGCGGCGAGACCCCAGACGATGGCTGTGATGTTGCCTTGGTTCGCCGCTTCCTGCAGGTAGCTGCCGAGACCGCGTAGCCGGAAGTCGCGCGAGCCGACCTGGAAAATCTCGGCCGCCATCAGGAAGAACCAGCCGCCGGCCCAGCTCATGATGCTGTTCCACACCAAGCCGATGGCGGCGAAGGGGAGCTCCAACACCTTGAAGCGCAGCCAGCCGTTGAATCGAAAGACATCGGCGGCCTCTCGCAGCTGCCCGGGAATCGTGGTCAGCGATTGGTACCAGGCGAAGGTCATGTTCCACACCTGGCTGGTGAAGATGAGCACCACCGATGCCAGCTCGGCAGCCAGGCCTTGCGGCACCAACGCGCTGAGGCTCAGCAGGACCACCGGTAGAAACGAGAGGATGGGCACGCTCTGCAGCACGTCCAGCAGCGGCAGGAGCAGCTTCCCCATCCTCTCCCCGCGAGCGGCCAGGCGGCCGTAGACGAGAGTGAAGACCAGCGACAGAAAGTACGCCGCCCCCATCCGTGCAAGCGAGAGCAGGGCATACCAGGGAAGCGCAGCCGGACTGGTCGAGATCTCGGGCCCAGCGATCGCCGCCGGCAGCTCGAAGGCGAGTCGCAGCCCGGAGTAAAGGAGGACGGATACGATGAGCAGGGCGAGAGCGTCGCCCCACGTGAACCTCGCGCGTGCCGCGATCACCGACTGGAAGATGCGCCGGGAACCGATCATCGCGGAGCCCCCATCCCCTGCTCCAGCCCACATTCTCCTCCGCTTCGACGGAGGTCGTCACGCGACCCGATCCATCCGCTGAAGAATCCCTGTGGTGCGGGCGGCTCGCCATCCACCGTCCAGGGTGCGACGGCAGGAGATTCCTGTTATTTGGTTGACACCTCGCCGGGCTGGGCGGTCACCCGCGGCTCGTACTTCTTACCGACCGGGACCCAGTCGCCGCCTCTGTACTGCATCAGCTTGACGCGTCCCTTGGCGGTCCAGGTGGCGGCGCTGTCGTAGTCCCAGCCGAGAGTCTTGCTGTCCCCAGCACCGAGGGTCGTGATCACGAACCGGTTGGACAGGCCCCCGAAGAAGTCGGAGACCCGCGCCGGGACGTCCGAGTCGCCGCCGGAGGGATCGACAGGGAACCAGCCGTAGTTGGGCAGGTAAACCTCCACCCAACGGTGGAAGACGTCGTCACGGCTGGCGTCGTCGCCGCGGATCACGACCGAGCCGGCGTAACGGGCGGGAAGCCCGGCCGCGTGGCACATGGCGAGCATGACGAAGCTGTACTCCGAGCACGAGCCGGAGCCACGCGCCAGCACCGTCGGCGCCACGTTCCACCCTCCAGCAAGCTCGTAGTACATGTGGTCCTGGATGTACTTGTTGATCTTCCTCGCCATCCAGTAGGGGTTGGTCTCTTCACCGAGGGCTTCCTTGACCGCCTTCTGGATGATCGGGTCCTCCATCACCAGCTTGGTGCTGTTCTGGGTATAGGCAGCGCGAATGTCAGCAGGGATCTCGTCGAGCCCACCCACCTTGGCCGGGTCCACGTACCAGCGCACCTTGTACAGCGTCGCGTCCACCGTCATCACCGCCGACACCTTCTGTCCGGCGCCGATGTCCTTGAACACGAAGTGGGCGCACTTCTGCCCCCACTTGTCGGTCACGAAGTCGGTCGGTGCCGGCTCGAACACCGGCGTCTTGAGCAGCTTCTGGTTGGGCAGGTCGTGCGGCACGGCAATGTAGACGTCGAGGGTCTTCACGACTCCCGGCCCGAAGTTCCGCCACGCCTCCGTGTAGGTCAGCAGCTCGTGCTTGGGCTCGCTGATGACGTACGGCGACCCGCTCACCGTCTCCAGCTCGTAGAGTTCGCGGGTCTCGTAGCCGACGCACCACAGGTGCTGACCGTCCCAGGCCAAGCCGGCCGGGTACGGCCCCGGCGACGGGAAGGAGTCGAGTACCGCTCCGGTCGCGGAGTCCACGCGGTAGATCATGTTCGAGAGGCGATCGCTGACCCACAGACGCGTGCCGTCGAACGCCAAACCCAGCTCGTCGCCGCGCGCGTGCGCCATCGGGTTGGGGAAGCTCTTGAACGTGGTGCCGTCCTCGTCGTCGAGGCGGCTGATCACGCCCGCGCGCGCGTCCACCGTCCACAGCGCCGAGCCGTCCCACGTGATCCCCTTGGCACCGGTATCGAGAGGCAGCGCACGCTTCGTGACCCCGGACGCCGGATCCACCGCGTAGGCGGTCTTGTCGAGCGCATCCACCACCCACAGCTGCGAGCCGTCCCACGCCAACCCCATCGGCTGGTAGCCGGGTGCGTCGAGGCTGCCGAGCACCGCACCGGTGGCCGGATCAATCTCGTACAGCTTGGCCGTGTCGAGGTCGGCCACCCACAGGTGCTGGCCGTCCCAGGCAAGCCCGGTGGGCGTCTTCAAGGAAAGGGCGAAGTGGCGCAGCACGGTTCCCGGTACCCCTTGGGCCGCGGCGCCGGCAGCCACCAGTGTGACCACCAAGATTGCGAGCAGAGCTTGCGAGTAACGTCTCATGTCGACCTCCCCGGTAGCCCCAGCCCCCGTGCCGGGGCCTCACGATTCTACTCCCGCGGGAGGGATCCGGATCGCGCCCGTGCGGGATGTCCTCACCCTCGATGGTTGGCGGCGAGAACGGCAACACCAGAGGAGACCAGAAGGAGGATCAGGAGGATCAGTCCACCCGTCTGTAGCGTCGGAACGCCCACCGCGGCGCCGACCCGGTACACGTACACGGCACCCTGATCTTGCTGGCCACCGACCGTGGCGTTGGGAACTCCAACCACCACCGTGTCTCCACGAAGGGCTACCGACCCTACGCCCTCGCGGTCGGCAATCGTCCCTGGCGGCAAGAGCTTGGCGCGCAGGCTCCAGACGGCACCACTCTGCTCGAACACGTACACCTCCCATCCTGCCGGAAAGCCAGAGTCGTCCAGCTTGTAGCCCGCGACTGCGGCGCGAGACCCGTCAACCGCCAACCTCGAGCTCAGGGCGCCTCCGGGCGGCTGCTGGAGGACCGCGGCCGGCTCCCACACACCCCCGTTCTCGGCAAACACAAAAACTCGGCGGTTCTCCAATTGCGGAGGAGCGCACGCCACCAACAGCGTGCTTCCGGAGACAGCAAGAGCTTGGCCGAAATAGAGGCTCGGCTCTGGGTCCGGCGCCTCGATCCGCTGCTGCAGAACCCATCCGGCATCTGACCGGACGTAGACGAAGACTGAACCTTCGTCCTGGTTGCCCCCTACATCGGCGTTCGGCTCCGCTACGAAAAGCGTGTCGGACCCCAGTGCCGCGAGCGTGTTCCCGAACCCAGCGTACGCCTCTGCGCCGGCATCAACCAGGCGAACAGGTTCAGGCACATGCCCGCTCGACGGACTCTCATAGATCAAGACGGAGCCCGACTGCTCACCGCCACTGACGTCAGCCGACGGTGCCCCGGCGGCCACGGCGTCGCCCACGATTGCAAGGGAAGCTCCGAAGGCCCCCAAACCCTCCGGGTACCCGGGGTTCAGGCCGCAGCAACGCTCCCAGCCGACGTCACTCCGCCTCAGCACATGCACCCACCCCCGGATCGACCCAGAACTGCCGAAGAAGTAGCTGGAAGAGATGGCCGCAAGATCTCCGGAGAAAGCGACGTGGGTGCCGAAGATTTCGCCGAATGCGTCATAGGACACCAGGAACTGCTGGTCCCAGCTGAACCCGGTCGCACTCTCCGAGAAGATGTTGACGGCGCCCGACGACCACGTCCAAGGGTGCTGGTAAGCACCCCGCGCCCCGACCATCAGCGTGTCACCGTCAGAGGCCAGAGTGGCGCCAAACCAGGCCTCGGCATCGGGCTCGGGAAGGGTGAGCTCCTGCACAGGCTTGACGACCATGACCGCACTCGCGTCAGTGGCAGCATCGGCGCCCCGCGCCTCCGGGGTCGCCGCTGCCAAGGCTACAACCATGAGACCGTAGACTTTACGGCGCACTCTGATCTATGACTGTACCCCCGGCGGCGACCAGAGGTACACCTCTTCGCCGGGTGCTACCGAGCCTGGCTGACCATCTGCTCGAGCATGCTCTCCTCGGGCCTGGTGGCGCGGCAGGAGCGCGCTAGCGTGGCCATCACCGGGTCGCCGCCGGCGATCACCTGATCAATGACGGTGCGCGCGCGCTCCTGCTGGGACGGCGTACCGTAGGTCTCCACCACCCTCAGGTCGAGCAGGGCCTCGCCCTTGAACCTGCGATCCGGGCACTTGGTCGCCATCTCCACCATCGTGTCCAGCCGCTTGTCCGAGAGGGAGAGCGTGTAGGCTCCGGAAGCCTCTTTAGCGACGAACGGCGCGAGCGACACCGAGGTGATCCGCTGGGACGTGTACAGGCGTTGCGGCGCCACCTCGCCGATGACGATGGAGGCCAGCAGGGCGAGCCTGGTGTCGCCCGTGCGCTGCGCGATCTCGTAGACGCCGCGGGTACCAATGTGGATGCAGGCAAGCCCCACGAGGTCGCTGATGAGCACCGCGTCCTCCTGGCGCAGCAGGCGTCCGAGGCGGATCGCGCGCCGGCAGTCCTTGAGGCCGGCTGTGGGGTTGGCCTCAGCCACGCCCCGCGCCGTCCAGCTGCGCGCCATGTTGAGCATGAGGAGGAGGTTGGGCACCGGTGTGTTGGCGCCGTTGATGGGCAGCAGATCGGGATAGAAGCGCATCGTGGCCTGGTCGACCCACGGCTGGGCCTCGAGAAGAAGGGGATCGTCCGGTGGCACCACCTTTCCGATCTCAAAGTCTCCCATCCCGCCAGGCTTCGTCCTGCGGGCCATGAAGGCCGCCGCCTCGGCGGCGCGGCGGCCGACGGTCTTCTCAAACTGCACGAAAAACGTCGCGGCGTTGGCAGAGCCGTTGCCGAGAGGAGCGAGAAGATCGAGGTTGGTCCGGAAGCGTATCCGCCAGCTGACGGCATCGGGGCACGACCAGCACGGCACCTCGAGGTCGGCCAGGGTGGACGCTCCTGGCGCGGGAACACTGGCGCGCGGAGCCTCCGGCGCCCTGTCCCGCGCCATCAGGCGCACCGCGAGGAGGCCACCGAGAAGCACGATCACCGCGGTGGCGGCCAGCGTCTGCAGTCTCGGGGGGGTGTTGGTTCTGGCGGTCATGATGGCCTCCTTGATGACAATGTCGACGGGTTGGAGGATGCGGCCGCCGGGCGGCCGAATGGATCGATGGCCGGGAGCAAGCCGAGGCGCAACGGAGGCAGCTCCGCGATGGCGGCGAGCTCGGCGTCGTTTCCGGAGCGGCTCGCGACCGGTGCCGGCGAGGGAGAAAGGCCGCCCTGTGCCGCCCGTTCGACAGTCAGCACAGCGTGGGCCAGCAACAACGCGGCCACGGTGGTGGCCCAGGCCAGGCGGGCCGGTCGGCTCCGCCACAGGCGCGACCATCGGTCTTCCGCTTCCACCTCGCGGATGCCGGCGGCGCGCGCAGCGGCGAGGGCAAGCTCCCTCGTTCCGGAAGGGGGAGGCGGCGGCACCAAGCCGGCGAGCAGCCGGTCCACGTCTTGGTCACTCATGTGGCTTCCTCCATCAGCGCCCGCAGGCGTCGCACACCCAGCCGGTAGCGGCTGGCGGCAGTGAAGGTCGGGATGCCGATGATCCTCCCGATCGCGGCGAAAGTGCAGTCGGTGAAGTGCCTCAGGTAGATCACCTCGCGCTGATGGTCGGGAAGCAATGCCAGCAGGCGTGCGGCGCGTCGCGCGTCCAACCTGCGGCCCGGCTCGGCGGCCGAGGCGGCGATGCAGGCGGCCGTTTCGAGAGGCTCTGCCGCGCGCCTCACCCGCTCCCTCGCCACGTCGACCGTGAGCCGGCGGGTCACCGTCAGCAGCCAGGAGCGCGGGTCGCGAACCGAGCGCAGGCGCGGCCCCTGCTGGGCTACCCGGGCAAAGGTCTCGGCGACCACGTCCGCCGCGTCCTCGCGGTTCCGTGTGCGGCAGACCGCGAGCCCGAACAGGTGCGGTGCTACGGCGTCGTACAAGCCCTCGAGCGCGCCCGACCGGCGGTCGGCGATGTCGCCGAACAGCTGCCGCCAGCTCTCCACGGACATCGTGAACGACAGCGGGCGGCCGGCATCCTTCCAGGTGCCGTCGGTCGGGTCGTCGACTACTGGCATGACATCCATCGTAGATGAGACGGACGAAAGTCGGATCTTGTCACCAAGACGGTGAGGAGACTGTGTTGCGACGGCCCAGGCGCTCTATCCCATCTTGGACCACCACATGCGCCCACGCCGAGGGAAACTCCGATCGGGGGCTCAACCAGAGGCGCGGCCGAGGAGAGCCGACAGCAGCAGCAGCAGCAGCACCGCCACGCTGATCGCCGCGTAGGCCCACTGCCTGGCACGCACGAAGAAGGCTACAGCGAGGAAGACGCTGACGATTGGCGTCACCATCAGGGTCATGAGGCCGAGCAGCACGATCGCCTGTCCTTCCAGGTGGGCGGCAGCGACAAAGACCTCTTCCTCGCTGACCTTGGCGGCCCCGGGGTTGGACAGAATGGCGAGCTCGGCCGGAGAGAACAGGTAGCTCGGATGGCGCACGAAACACAGGCTCATGCCGAACAGGATCAGCCCCACGCTGCCGACCACGGCGACTTGCATCAGCGGCCGCAGCGCGCGCGACAGGCGGACCGCAGTGCTCATGAGGCAAGCCCCTTGAGGAACATGCTGATCGCGATCCAGGCCAGCACCACGACGAACACGAACCGCAGCCTCCCCGCCGGAATGCGCCGGTGAAGACGGGCCCCGACGAGCGCCCCGGCGACAACGCCGATTGCGACGGGTGCCGCGACGCACGGCGCGATGTCGCCGCGATGGAAGAACACACCCGCGCTCGCCGCCGCGGTGATGCCGATCATGAAGTTCGAAGTCGCGGTGGCAACCTTGATCGGGACCCCCATTGCCACGTTCATGGCCGGCACCTTGAGGAACCC
>JAJDNH010000124.1 GCA_022340775.1 Acidobacteriota bacterium | reverse complement strand
GCCTGGTCCGCGCACTGACGGTCGAAATCCACGAGAACTGGATCGAGGCCACTCGCTACATCAACATGGACCTACTGAAAGAACACAAAAGGGAGGCGCTCAGGAAGCTCGAGTCGGCGGCCTAACACCAGCTGCGGAGTTGTGGAAAGCTGGCTTCGCCACCTTCCCACAGCCCCCGCAGCTACGACGACGACGGAGCCTCAGGTCTTTTTGCAGAACTTGACGTACACAACTAAACGCTCCCCCGCCCACCCTGTGATTAAGTGACTGAGTGATTAGGTGATTAGGTTTCCCCCAGCCACCCCAAAGAACGTGGGTGTAGCGGGCTCCAGAGAATGGTGCGCTCAAACGGGCGTGCCGGGCGCGGCATCTCCCCTGAAGCGCGACGAACGGCCGAGCTCGTGGGGAGGGGAATGCCGACGCCGGGCTCCCTCGGCCCTTGGCGATGGGAGTATCGGCCTCAAGATTGAGGGAGGCGGCCCGAGTGGCTTCCGGCGGGAGCCGCGAGACCGCTCGTCCGTCCTCCTGCCGTTGCTCCCGCCGGAAACGCGAGGCGGGCGGTCGCCTTGGACCGCACGGCCGCCGGAGCGACGGAGAGTCCCTCCCGATTGCTTTCGGAGGACTTCAACGAGATGGCCCCGTATCGCGAACCGCAGTAAAACGGGCGCTCCGCGCGGGCCTCTCTAATCGGCGTGGTATTGGTCGGTCAGCTGGGTCTTGAGGTACATCCCCTCGATCAGCTCACGGTAGCGCTCCGCGATGACCCGGCGCCGCACCTTCAGCGTGGGCGTGATCTCTCCCTCGGCGAGCGAGAACTCCTGCGGCAGGATCGTGAACTTGCGCACCTTCTCGTGGAGGGCGAGGGAAGCGTTGACCTTGCTGACGGCCTCGTCGACCAGACGGTGGGCCTCGGCGTGGGCCGCCATCTCGCTCTGCTCGAGCCCACCCTCTCCGAGCGAGCTCAGATGCGCCGTGAGGTTCTCGAAGTTGGGTACGATCAGAGCCGTCAGGTAGGGGTATCTGTCGCCGATCACCACCGCCTGACCGATGTAGGCCGTCGCTTGGAGCTGACCTTCGATCGGCTGCGGAGCGACGTTCTTGCCGCCCGAGGTGACGATGATGTCCTTCTTGCGGTCGGTGATGAACAGGTATCCGTCGGCGTCGAGGTAGCCGACGTCCCCGGTGTGCAGCCAGCCGTCGGGGTCGATCGTCTCGGCGGTGTCCTGCGGACGGTTGAAGTAGCCCTTCATCACGTGTGCGCCGCGGGTCAGGATCTCGCCATCGTCGGCGATGAGGACCTCGACCTCCGGGATTGCCAGGCCGACCGCACCGAGCCGGTTGCCCCGCGGCGAGCTGACCGCGATCACCGGTGAGGTTTCGGTGAGACCGTACCCCTGGAAGATCGGCAGGCCGATCATCGAGAAGAACTCGCCCACCTCGCGTGACAGCGGGGCGCCGCCGGAGACCGCGAAGCGGATGCGGCCCCCGAGACGATCGAGGATTTTTGAGAACACCCGCTTCCTGGCCAGGGTGTACTGCGCGCGCAACACCGCCGACGGCCGCTCGCCGTTCCACACCTGCTCAGAGTAGCGTCGGGCCGTCTTCAGGGCCCAGTCCACCAGCTGCCGTTTGAACCCCTCCTGCTGTCGCAGGTTCGAGATGATCTTGATGTAGGAGCGCTCGAACAGACGCGGGACCGAGACCAGGATCGTCGGCTTGACCTCGAGCAGCCGGTTCGGCACCCGCTCGATCGCCTCCACGTACACGATCTGCACGCCGCGGTGGAAGAGTGCATAGTCGACTGTGCGCTCGAACACGTGCGACAGGGGCAGGAACGACAGCACGGTGTCCTTGGGGCCGATGTCGAACGGCTTCATCGCGCGCGTCTCGTTGAAGATGAAGTTGTAGTGGGTGAGCATCACGCCCTTGGGATCGCCGGTCGTGCCGGAGGTGTAGATCAGGCTCGCCATGTCGTCCGGTTGCGGCACGTGGAACGGGTCGTCCTTCTCCTTGCGCGCTGCCTTGAGTGCCGCCCGGCCCCGCTCCTCGAGATCAACCAGCGTGCCGACTCCCTCTGGGGGACCGTCCTCGGGTGGATCGATGACCACGATCTCGACGTTGCCGACCTGCTTCGCTGCTTCGAGCGCGGTCTCGAGCATGCTCGGGGTCGAGGCAACCAGCAGCCGGGCCTCGGCATCTGCCACGATGTACGCAATCTGCTCCGCCGTCAGGTTGGGGTACAGCGGCACCGACACCGCGCCACACAGATGGCAGGCGAAATCGAAAACGTGCCACTCGGGCCGGTTCTCCGAGAACAGGGCGAGCCGCTCGCCGGGGAGGATCCCGGCCTCCATCAGCCCCGCGGCCAGGTTGTGCACCCGCCGTCCAAACTCCTCGGTCGACAAACCGACCCATTTCCCTCCACGCTTCGCGCGCAGCAGGTTCTTGCGCCCCGCGTACGAACTCAGCACATGCTCGAACAGGTCGCGTAGAGTCTCCATGTCTCCTCCCCGAGAGAGCTCAGCTCGATACTAACCCAGGATGAAGGTCAACCTCAACGCAGCACGGGCGCGGTCATCGAGAAAGAGCGAAGGGCCAAGAGCACGCTCAGGCGTCCGCCAGGTCGGTCGCAGTGGGTTGCGAGTGGATGATGCGGGCTATACTCTCCGTTGTGTCTACTGTGAAGGGAGGGTTTCGATGACACATCGCATCGCCATCAACGGATTCGGACGGATCGGCCGTCTCGTGACTCGCCACCTGCTGGCCCATGAGCAGTTCGAGCTGGTCGCGGTCAACGACCTCACCTCCCCCGACATGCTCGGCTACCTGCTCGCCCACGACACCGTGCACGGAGCGTTCGGGCGTCCGCTCACGGTCGAGGGGGACACGCTCGTCATTGACGGCCGCCCGGTCAAGGTGCTGGCCCAGCGCGACCCGGCCTCGCTGCCGTGGCGCGAGCTCGGCGTCGAGTACGTGTTCGAGGCCACCGGTCTGTTCCGCGACCGCGCCAAGGCTGCCGCACACCTCGAGGCGGGCGCCAAACGCGTGATCCTCACCGCACCGGGCAAGAACGCCGACGCCACCTTCGTCATGGGCGTCAACCACGACACCTATGACCCGGCCTCCCACTACATCGTGTCGAACGCCTCGTGCACGACGAACTGCCTTGCGCCGTTGGTGAAGGTCCTCCACGAGACGGTCGGCATCGCCCACGGCTGGGTCACGACCGTCCACGCCTACACCAACGACCAGCGCATCCTCGACGTGCAGCACCCGAAGGACATGCGGCGGGCGCGCGCCGCGGCGGTCAACATCATCCCGACCTCGACCGGCGCCGCCAAGGCCATCGGGCTCGTCTACCCGCAGCTCAACGGCAAGCTTGCCGGTGCCGCCCTGCGCGTACCGGTGGTCGACGGCTCGGTGTGCGACGTCACCTTCGTGGCCGAGAAGGAGTCCTCGGCGGGAGCCCTTCGCGACGCGTTTACCGCTGCCGCAGCGGGTCCGCTCGAGGGCATCCTGCGCGCCGCCGACGAGTCGATCGTGTCTTCCGACATCATCGGTGAGACCCACTCCACGGTCATCGACCTGCCGCTCATCGCCGAGATCTCGCCGTCGTTCTTCCGCGTCGTCGGCTGGTACGACAACGAGAACGCCTACTCGCTGCGTTGCGTCGACCTCCTCGACTACATGGCGGGGCGGGAGACGGCATGAGCATCCCGCGTCTCGAGGACCTCGAGGGCCTCGACGCGGCGCGGGTTTTGCTCCGCCTCGACCTCAACGTTCCGATCGCCGGCGGCCGGGTCGAGGACGACGCACGCATCGTGGCCGCGCTGCCCACCCTGCGCTGGCTGCTCGAACGTGCCCCAATGGTCGCGGCCTGCTCGCACCTGGGCAAGGCCAAGGGCTCGCCCGACCCGGCGTACTCGCTGCGGCCGGTGGCGGAGCCGCTCGCCGAACTGCTCGGCCGCGAGGTGAGGTTCGTCGAGGACTGCGTCGGCCCGGAGGTGAGGTCCGCCGGCGAGGGCCTGCTGCTGCTCGAGAACCTGCGCTTTCACCCCGGCGAGAAGGCCAACGACCCCGAGTTCGCGCGCCGGCTCACCGACGGGTTCACCCACTACGTCAACGATGCCTTCGGGACCGCTCACCGCGAGCACGCCTCGGTGGCGGCGGCCGCGGCGCTGTTTCCATCCGGACGGCGCGCGGCCGGACGCTTGATGGAGGCCGAGCTCAGTGCCCTGCGCCGGCTTGTCGAGCACCCCGAGCAGCCGTTCGCGGCGGTCGTCGGCGGCGCCAAGGTCTCGACCAAGACCGCACCGCTGATGGCGCTGCTCGAGCGCGCGCAACGACTCTTGATCGGCGGCGGCATGGCCAACACCTTCCTGCTCGCCAAGGGACTCGAGGTCGGCCGCTCGCTGGTCGAGTCCAGCGAGATCGAAACCGCCCGCCGGGTCATGGCGCGCGCTGCTGAGCGCGGCGTCGACCTCGAGCTGCCGACTGACCTGGTGGTGGCCGACGATCTCGACGCCCCGCGCCGGGTCGAGGTGGTCGCCGCCGACGCGATCCCACCCGACACGATGGCGGTCGACATCGGACCCGCGACCCGGGAGGCGTTTGCGCGCGCACTCGGCGACGCCCGCACCATCTTCTGGAACGGCCCGATGGGGGTGTTCGAGAAAGAGGCGTTCGCGCCCGGCACGATGGCCGTCGCCGAAGCCCTCGCCGCCTCCACCGGCTTCACCGTGGTCGGCGGCGGTGAGTCGGTGATGGCGCTCGACCGCGCCGGCGTCGCCGACCGCATCGGCCACGTCTCGACCGGCGGCGGCGCCTCGTTGCAGCTGGTCGCCGGCGGCCCGCTGCCCGCGGTCCAAGCCCTGGAGGTCTGATGAGCACGCGCAGGTTCCTGATCGCCGGCAACTGGAAGATGAACCACGGCGTCGCCGACGCCACGGCCTTGGTCGAGCGGCTGCTCCAGCAGGACCTGCCCTCCGCCGTCGACGTCGTCGTCTGCCCGCCGTTCGTGTCCCTGCCCGCGACCGCGATGCTGCTCACCGGCTCGCGGATCGGCCTCGGGGCGCAGAACGTGCACTCGGAAACGCAGGGAGCGTTCACCGGCGAGGTGGCGGCGCCGATGCTGGCCGAGCTCGGCGTGGAGTGGGTGATCATCGGCCACTCGGAGCGGCGAGCAATGTTCGGGGAAAGCGATGCGACCGCGGCCGCGCGGGCGCGCCGCGCCCAGGAGGAAGGGCTGACCGTCATCTTTTGCCTCGGCGAGACGCTGGCGGAGCGGGAGGCGGAACAGACCCTCGACGTGATCCGCCGCCAGGCGTCGGTGCTCGCGGGGCTCGACCCGGCGCGCCTGGTCGTCGCCTACGAGCCGGTGTGGGCCATCGGCACCGGCATTACAGCGACCCCCGAGCAGGCGCAGGAGGCCCACCGCTTCCTGCGCACCGAGCTCGCCGGCCTGTTCGACGACAACGCCGCCGGAGCTCTCCGCATCCTCTACGGCGGCAGCCTCAAGCCGGCCAATGCGGCCGAGACCCTGAGCCAGCCGGACGTTGACGGCGGCCTCATCGGCGGGGCAAGCCTTGACGTGGAGCCCTTTTCCGCTATCATCCGCGCTGCGGCTGTGCTTGCCGCGGGAGAGTCATCGTGATTACGCTGTTGGTCATTCTGTACATTCTCGTCTGCCTGTTCCTGATCATGGTCGTCCTGCTCCAGCAGGGCAAGGGGGCCGACCTCGCCGGCGCCTTTGGCGGCGGCGGCACCCAGACCGCCTTCGGACCGCGCAGCGGGACCACCCTCATGCACAAGCTGACCACGGGCTCGTTCGTCCTCTTCATCGTGCTGTCGATGACCCTCGCGATCCTGCAGGGCAAGAGCACCGCGTCGTCGGTCATGGACACCGCCTCGGCAGCGAAGCCGACGCCGGCCGCCGAGACGCCGGCCGAGGCGGCGCCCGCGAAGAAGGCCGAGGAGCCGACCGGTCAGACCCCGGCCGCCGCGACTCAGAAGCAGGAAGCGCCGGCGCAGCCGGCCCCCGCGCAGCCGGCTCCTGCCCAGAAGCCGGCCGGCGGCCAGACGGGCAACTGACGCCTTGTCTCGCCCGTTCACAGGACCTAGAATGTCAGAGCGTGCCGAAGTGGCGGAACTGGTAGACGCGCACGTTTGAGGGGCGTGTGGCTTACGCCGTGCCGGTTCGAGTCCGGCCTTCGGCACCACTTTAGAGACCCGGCCGGAGAGGCCCGTTCGGCTCCAATCCGCGATACGGGATCACCTGCACGTTTTTCGCTTGTCGCCCGCCTCCGACGTACCTGCAGGTACGACTACGGCGTGCTCCGACGCGAGAAAACGCACATCTGACACCCGTCTCGCGGATTTCGCTGCGAACGGGCTCTCCACCCGGGCCTCTTGAGTCTGTCAACGACGGGTTTTCATCAAGCCGTAGGTGCAAACTGATCGGTACAAGAGTCATGCACTCCTAGTGCAGATGTGATCGTTGCGTCCGGCTACGCTCCAGGGCTCAAGGAATAACCGGTCATGGGTTTGACAGTTTGGAGTTTCAGGAGTAGCGTTTCCGTCAAGGAGGAGTACCATGAGACCTCCGCACGGAGTGCGGTTTGTCCTTGTATTGTTGGGCGTAGCCCTTTCTTTCGTATCATTCCCAGTAAGTGCACAGGAGCCCGGGTCCGTCCA
>JAJDNH010000095.1 GCA_022340775.1 Acidobacteriota bacterium | reverse complement strand
AGAGCACAGCGATGGCTGGCGCATCGCCGCTCGCAGTAGATCGCGAGCGGATGGCCCGGGCCTCTAGATTTGCCGGATCTTGTTGCGCAGGATGTAGGCCTCGAACGCAAGGGCGGCCTTGGCGACGAGCCGCCGGAGCTGGACCAGCGGTACCTGGCCGACGCCGGCGGTGAGGTTGTCGCCGTAGAGGAAGCAGACGATGCGCGAGCGCATGCGGACCGGCAACAGCAGGCAGTCGGTGGGCCTGTCTCCACCCAGACCCATGATCAGCTCGGTGTTGCGCGGCATCGGCGGCAGGGATCCGAGCCAGAACTCGGCGCCGTGCAGGACGGGATGGAAGAGCGACACCTCATCGACCGGAATGTCGACGGCCCTGAGCAGCTCGGGTTCGACGCCCTCTCCCTCTCCGCGCCAGCCGACGACCGAGGTCTTGCGCACGATGAAGAGGGCTCGTCGGCGCAGGTAGGGTGCGCAGAACTCGAGCAGAACGTCGCCGATGTCGTCGCGCATCTCGACCTGCTGTAGCGCACTGGCGGCGGCGTCAAGGCGGTCCTCCGGCGATGCTGGTTCCGAAGGCGGCTGCTGCGCGAGCGGCGGGGCGCCGGTTTCGCTCGCGGTGCCTTCCTCCTCGCCATGGGCCAGGGTAGGGAACATCCCGAGCTCCTCGTCGGAAAGCTCGAGGGGCTGGTCTTTCATCGCCGCCGCCTTGACCGGCTCGGCGACGGGCGCCGGTGGGGTTGGCGGATGGCTGGGCGGGGGTGTCTTCTCGGCCACAGGTGCCGAGGCCGGTACCCGCGCGGCCGTTGACGAGCCGCCGGCCGGTCTCCGCGACGGGCGCAGCAGCTTGCCGAGTACCGGAGGGACCGGGCTGCCGTAGGCCTGCGCGAGGGCCTCGAAGACTCGCGGCTCCAGGGCCGCGTAGCTGCTCACCGTGCAGCCGGTGAGCAGGCGGAGCTCGTCCTCGACCAGGAGATCGCTGGGATCGAGAGCGGCGACCGAGAGCCTCTTCCCCTCGAGGCGGAACGGCACCACGCCGAACCTCTCGGCGACCCGGCGTGGGATCAGGCGGGTGACTGACTGCGGCAGGTGCCTGAGCTCGCCGCGGGAGGCCGTGCGGCTGTTGGTGAACCGGCCGATCGCGTCGAGGAGGCTGTCTTCGCTGGCCAGGTCGGCAAGCAGGACCATGGAGTCGATGCGGCAGCCGGCGATTGGGAGGCTGCCCAGCAGGCGGTCGGCCGCTGAACGTTCGACCAGTCCTTCGCGCACCAGAAGCTCGGCGAATGCGCCTTGGTCCACCCGGTGTCCTCCGTGTCCGGCGGCTGCCGGCGGAACGCCTGTCCGTTCCGATCAATCAGCTTAGCATCGGACCTATCCGGGGCAAAGGACGTCGGGCGCGTCTCTTGTGGGCCAGGAGTCGGTGATGTCAGCGCTGCGGGCGCAGCACGATGCCGTCTCCCTCGGCGTCGATGACGACCGTGTCGCCATCGAGCACCTCGCCTGCGAGCACCATGGCCGACAGCGGATCCTGGACCCGGCGCTGAATCGCCCGCTTGAGCGGTCGCGCCCCGAAGTCGGGATCGTAGCCGTCGCGCGCGAGCAGGCCCACGGCGCCGTCGGTCGCCTCGAGACGGATGCGGCGCTCGGCGAGGAGGGCGTTGACGCGCTCGAGCTGGAGACGGACGATCGCCTCGACGTGCTCCATCCCGAGCCGATGGAAGACGAGAACCTCGTCGACCCGGTTGAGGAACTCCGGCCTGAAGTAGCGCTTCAGCTCGACCTGGATCAGCTCGAGCATCTGTTCGCGCTGGTTCTCGTCGTGCTCGTGAATGATCGCAGAGGCGATGTTGGAGGTCATGATGAGCACGGTGTTGCGGAAGTCGACGGTGCGCCCCTTGCCATCGGTCAGGCGCCCGTCGTCGAGGATCTGCAGCAGGACGTGGAAGACATCCGGGTGAGCCTTCTCGATCTCGTCGAGCAGCACCACCGAGTAGGGTCGGCGGCGCACCGCCTCGGTCAGCTGCCCGCCCTCCTCGTAGCCCACGTAGCCGGGAGGGGCGCCGATCATCCGTGCCACCGAGTGTTTTTCCCCGTACTCGGACATGTCGAGGCGGACCATGGCCTTGTCGTCGTCGAAGAGGAACGCCGCCAGGGCACGGGCGAGCTCGGTCTTGCCGACCCCGGTTGGGCCGAGGAACAAGAAGGAGCCGATCGGTCGCTCAGGGTCCTTGAGGCCGGCGCGGGCGCGCCGGACCGCGGCGGCGACCGCTGAGATCGCGTCGTCCTGGCCGACGACGCGGCCTCGCAGCCCGTCCTCCATGCCGAGCAGCTTAGCCCGCTCGCCCTCCAGCAGCTTGTCCACGGGGACGCCGGTCCAGCGCGACACGACGGCCGCGATGTCCTCCTCGGTGACCTCCTCCGACAGCATCGAGCCGTGCGTCTCCTGGTGTTGCTTGAGCTCTTCGCTGGCCCCCTCGAGCTCGCGGTTGAGATGTACGAGCTCGCCGTAGCGGAGCTTTGCCGCAGCCTCCAGGTCGCCGTCGCGCTCGGCGCGTTCGGCGGCCTCTCGCGTCTCATCGATCTGCCGCTTGAGCTCGCGGATGCGGGCGATCAGCTCTTTTTCACCCTGCCACTGCGCCTTCATCGCCGTGATGCCCTCGGAGAGCTCTGCGAGCTCGCCCTCGATCGCGGCCAGACGATCGCGGGAAGCGGCGTCCTTTTCCTTGGCCAGCGCCCTCCGCTCGATCTCGAGCTGCAGGGTGCGACGCTCGAGGACGTCGATCTCGGTCGGCATCGAATCGATCTCGAGGCGCAGCCGTGATGCCGCCTCGTCGACCAGATCGATCGCCTTGTCCGGGAGGTGGCGGTCGCTGATGTAGCGGCGGGAGAGGGATGCGGCGGCGACGATCGCGCCGTCAGTAATGCGGACACCGTGGTGAACCTCGTACTTCTCCTTGAGGCCACGCAGGATGGCGACCGTCTCCTCGATCGAGGGCTCGTCGACAGGCACCGGCTGGAAGCGCCGCTCCAAGGCGGCATCCTTCTCGACGTACTTGCGGTACTCGCCGAGCGTGGTCGCGCCGACACAGCGCAGGTCGCCGCGGGCGAGCGCCGGCTTGAGCAGGTTGGCGGCGTCCATGGCGCCCTCGGCCGCCCCGGCGCCGACCAGCGTGTGCAGCTCGTCGATGAAAAGGATCACCTCGCCCGCCGAGTCCACGACCTCCTTCAACACCGCCTTGAGACGGTCCTCGAACTCGCCCCGGTACTTGGCGCCGGCGATCAACGCACCCATGTCGAGGGCCACAAGCCGCCGGTTCTTCAGGATCTCGGGCACATCGCCTGCCGCGATGCGCTGGGCCAGGCCCTCGGCGACCGCAGTCTTGCCGACGCCGGGGTCACCGATCAGGACCGGGTTGTTCTTGGTGCGCCGGGTCAGTACCTGCATGACGCGTCGGATCTCGTCGTCACGTCCAATAACCGGGTCGACCTTGCCGGCGCGCGCAAGCTCGGTTAGGTCGCGACCGTAGTGCTTGAGGGCCTCGTACCTGCCCTCCGGGTTGTCATCGGTTGCCTGGTGGGACCCGCGCAACGCCTGGATCGCCCGCAGGAGAGTCTCCTGGTCGACGCCATGCTGGGCGAGAAGCTGCGCCGCTGAGCTCGACGGCACGGTCACCAGCGCCATCAGCAGGTGCTCGACCGAGACGTAGACGTCCTGGAACTGCGGCGCCAGGGCAGCCGCCCGGTCGAGCACCTGACGCAGGTCGCGGGACGGACCCGGCTCCGCCGCCCCGTGAGCGCTGGGCAGGCGCTCGAGATCGGCCAGCACCTCGCGCTCGAGGTCCGCGGCCGGAGTCCCCAGCCGTTCCAGCAGGCGAGGGGCGAGGCCGCCGTCCTGCTGCAGCAGCGCCAGCAGCAGGTGTGACGGCAGCGTCTCCGGGTTGCCGCGGTCGGCGGCGAGCTTGAATGCTCCCTGGATCGCCTCCGTCGCCTTGATGGTGTAGTTAGCCTGGGGCATGACGTTGTCCTCCGTGTGGCGGCTCATGCCGCACAACAAGTATAGGATATGAGTCTATCTTTGTCAAGTTCGATATATCACACATCTGATAATAGACTAATCATATCCATGGGGAAGCCCGGCCGGCAAAGGGGAGTACAATACTCCGGCGCACGCGCCGGGATGAAGGGGACGGGTTCCATGGGAGAGCACGACGTTCGCCAGAGGTCCGAGGTCGAGGAGCTGCGGGTCTTCCTCAAGCACCTGCTGAACGACGTGCGGGCCATGGAGCAGATGCTCGAGACCGGCGTGATCGAATCGGGCGTGAGGCGGATCGGTGCCGAGCAGGAGATGTTCCTGGTCGACGACACCTGGCGCGCGGCGCCCATAGCCCTCGAGGTGCTCGAGCAGGTCGCCGACCCCCACTTCACCACCGAGCTCGCCCGTTTCAACCTCGAGTTCAACGTCGATCCTCTGGAGTTTGGAGGTGGCTGTCTCGGCGACCTCGAGCGCCAGATGGAGAAGCTGCTGGCCGAGGCCCGTCAGGCGGCGCGCACCTGCGGCGGCGAGGTCCTGCTGGCCGGCATCCTGCCCAGCCTCAACAGATCCGATCTCGAGCTCGCGAGCATGACCCCCAACCCCCGCTACCTGGCCCTGAACGACGCCCTCACGAGGCTGCGCGGCGGTGACTACCAGTTCTTCATCAAGGGCGTTGACGAGCTCAACTTCCACCATGACAACATCATGGTGGAGGCCTGCAACACCAGCTTCCAGGTTCACTTCCAGGTCGGGCCGGAGGAGTTCGCGCGCATGTACAACATCGCGCAGGCGGTGGCGGGGCCGGTGCTGGCGGCGGCCACCAACTCGCCGCTCCTGTTCGGCAAGCGGCTGTGGTGGGAAACCCGCGTGGCCCTGTTCCAGCAGTCGATCGACACCCGGCGCGCCGGCCGCCACCTACGCGAGCAGGCGCCGCGGGTCAGCTTCGGCCGGCAGTGGGTGCGGGCGTCAGCGCTGGAGATCTTCCGCGAGGACATCGCGCGCTTTCGCGCCATCCTGTCGACCGAGATGGAGGAGGATCCGTTCGTTGCCCTGGCCGAGGGGCGCGCGCCCGAGCTGAAGGCGCTGCGCCTGCACAACAGCACCGTCTACCGCTGGAACCGGGTCTGTTACGGCATCTCCAACGGCAGTGCCCACCTCAGAATCGAGAACCGAGCGCTGCCCTCGGGGCCGACGGTGCGCGACGAGGTGGCGAACGCGGCGTTCTGGTTCGGGCTGGTCAGCGGCCTGCTCGAGCGCTACGGTGACATCACACGCCACATGCAGTTCGAGGATGCCCACCGCAACTTCTTCGCCGCCGCCCAGCATGGGCTGAACGCGCAGCTGGCGTGGGTGGACAGCGGCCTGCGGCCGGCGCGCGACCTCATTCTCGACACCCTCCTGCCGCTGGCGAGGGACGGACTGGCGACCGCCGAGATCGATGGCGGCGACGCCGACACCTACCTCGGCGTGGTCGAGGAGCGTGTGCGGTCCGGCCGGACGGGCGCTCAGTGGCTGCTGTCGTCGTTCGCCGACATGGGCGGTAAGGGCCCGCTCGCCGAACGTCTGAGCGCGCTGACGGCGGCCTCTGTCGATCGCCAGCACGGCGGTGACCCCGTGCACCTGTGGCCGCTCGCCCGCCTCGAGGAGAGCGGCGGCTGGAAGCAGAACTACCTGCGCGTCGAGCAGTACATGCAGACCGATCTGATCACGGTCAGCCAGGACGAACCGGTCGACCTGGTCGCCCAGCTCATGGACTGGAACCGCTCCCGCCATGTGCTGGTTGAGGACGAGGCAAACCTGCTGGTCGGCCTGGTCTCTCAGCGCGCAATGATGCGTCTGATCGGGACCTACAACCCGCAGCAGATGGACGGCCCGCTTGCCGTTAGCGAGGTGATGCAGCCCAACCCGGTCACAGTGGCGCCGGAGACCACCACCCTGGAGGCGATCGGCCTGATGCGGCGGCACCGGGTAAGTTGCCTGCCGGTGGTCAAGAACGGCCACCTCATCGGCATCGTGACCGAGGACCAGTACATGGAGATCGCCGGCCGGCTGCTGGAGCAGAAGCTGCGCGAGTGACGGCCCGGCGGATCTCGGTCCGGGACCGTCTTCCCGGCCTTTGAATCCTGTACAATGCCCCGCAGTGTCACGAGCTGACCGTGGCAGCCGCCGCGGGGATTTTTTGCGAGGAGGAGGTCGATCTATGAGCCAGCAACCCTTCCGACCGGTTGTCGCTCCCGAGACCGACATGCGAGAGTTCACCGTCAGGGCGCTGATCCTGGGACTCTTCATGTGCGTCATCCTGGGCGCGGCAAACGCCTACCTGGGTCTCAAGGCAGGGATGACCATCGCTGCCACCTACCCCGCGGCCGTCATCGGCATGGCGGTCCTCAAGCTCTTCGGGGGCAGCCTGCTCGAGGAGAACTTCGCCCGGACCGTCGGATCGATCGGCGAGTCGGTGGCCGCCGGCGCGATCTTCACTATCCCGGCGTTTGCCATCCTCCACCTGTGGGAGTTCCGCGGCCTTCAGGATTACCTGAAAGCTACGGCCCTGATGGTGGTGGGCGGTATTCTCGGCATCCTCTTCGTCACCATGTTGCGACGGGTAATGGTGGAGGACCCCGAGCTGCCATTCCCGGAGTCGGTCGCCGCATCGGAGATCCACAAGGCGGGCCAGCGCGGGTCGGAGGCTGCCAAGCAGCTGTTCGAAGCCATGGGTATCGGTGCGCTCATCAACCTGCTGGGGCAGATGGGGATCTTCACGGCGGTATACGACCACGTGGTGCACGTGGGAGAAATCGGCCGCAGCCTCGTCCGTCTGGGCTTCCGTCGCGATGCCTACGCGGTATCCGCCGGTGGCGTCTCGACGATCACCGCCCCCGCCGTCAGCCCAGCCTACCTCGGTGTCGGCTACATCATCGGTCCGGAGCTGGCGGCCCTCAACTTCGCCGGCGGCCTGCTCGCCTGGGGACTGTTCGTGCCGCTGCTGGTGTTCTTCATCGGCCCGCACATGATTGCTGACTTCGCCGCCTCCACCGGTGCCAACCCGGCGGCGGAAGCGACTTGGGTTGCAATGGCCAACCAGATGTGGCTCTTCATCGTTCGCCCGATCGCCGTCGGCGGCATGTTGGTTGGTGCGGTGTACACGCTGTACAAGATGCGCAAGAACCTCTGGCTGGGCATCAAGCGTGGCATCTCGGACCTGCGCAAGTCAGCCGAGGCGCACGAGACGACGAGCCGCACCGACCGCGACATCAACTTCAAGCTGGTGCTGTTCGGCGTGCTCGTGACCTTCGTGCTGATGGTTTTGCTGTACTGGTACTTCACGGGCGTCATCGGCGGCGCCTTGATGGCCGCCCTGGTCATGCTCATCACGGGCTTCTTCTTTGCCGCGGTGTCGGGCAACCTGGTCGGCCTCATCGGCTCGTCCAACAACCCGGTGTCGGGGCTGACCCTGGCGACCCTGATCGTGGCCGCCCTGGTGATGGTACTGATCGGCGTCTCGGGCACCCACGGGGTGGCCGCGGTGCTGGGCGTGGCGTCCGTGGTCTGCGTGTCCTCGGCCGTTGCCGGCGAGATGCTGCAGGACCTCAAGGTCGGGCACATCCTCGGCGGCACACCATGGAAAATGCAGGTGGGTGATCTGATCGGCGTGCTCTTCGCTGGCGCTTTCATGTTCATCCCGCTGTTCGTGCTCAACGCCTCCAACATCAAGCAGGGCGGCATCGGCTTCGGCGACCGCGCCCTGGCCGCACCGCAGGCGGGCCTGATGGCCACCTTGTCGCAGGGGATCGTGGGCGGCGAGATGGCGTGGCCGCTGGTCATCGTCGGCATCGTCATGGGGCTGGCGCTGATCATGGTCAAGGTCAAGAGCCCGATGCTGTTCGCGGTCGGGATGTACCTGCCGCTAGAGACCACGTTCGCGATCTTCGTCGGCGGCATCATCCGCTGGATCGTCGACTCTCTGGTCAAGAAGCGCAGCTACAACGCCGCCCAGGGCGCGCGAGTGGAGAACGCCGGAGTGCTCGCCGCCTCCGGGCTGATCGCCGGTGAAGCGCTGATGGGCCTGGCCATCGCTGCCGTTGTGTTCTTCAACCAGCCCGGCTGGGAGCACCTGATCGAGAGTACGTCGCTGCCGAAGACGCTCGCCAACGGCCTCTCGGTGGTGTTCATGGCCATCATCGCGCTGTACCTGATCCTGCGCCCGATGGGCAGGGCCGGATCGCCGGACGACGAGGCGCCGCCTGCAATCACGATGTGAGTGCGCTCTCAAGGCAACCTCGGACCGCCGCCTTCGGGCGGCGGTCCTTTTTGTGACACAAGGTCCGGGCTCAGGCGCTGTCAACACGCTGCCGCAGCACGCGGCGCATCACCTTGTTGGAGGCGGTGCGCGGCAGGCTGTCGACGCTCACGACCTCCGAGACCCTGAACAGCGGGTTGAGGCGGCGGGCGACCAGGGCTCCGAGCTCGGCACACAGCCGTTCGTGGTCGTGGCTTCCGTCCAGAACCGCGAACACGACCAGACGCTCTGCACCCCCGTCCGCCGCCGGGACCCCGACCGCGGCGCACTCCACGATCTGCGGGTGAGCCTCGAGGACCCGCTCGAGCTCTGTCGACGAGACCTTGATACCGCCGAGGTTCATGGTGTCGTCGGCGCGCCCTGCGGCCTTGAAGAAGCCGCCCGCGAGGGGCACGATCATGTCCCCGTGACGCCGCAGCACCGATCCTTCGGGGCCGGCTGGGCAGCCCGCAAAGTAGACCTCGTGATGATTACGGTTGAGTAGCCGTTCGGAAAGGCCGATCGAGGGGGGAACCAGGAACACCTCGCCGGCCTCATCGACTCCGACCGGTCGGCCCGCATCGTCGAGCACGACCAGGTCGAGGCCGAGAGCGGGCGTCGTGAAGGTGGCCGGTGAGGCCGGCTGGACGAGGGTGCCGGTGATGTAGCCGCCGCCGATCTCGGTGCCCCCGCAGTACTCGATGACGGGTGCCCGGTACCCGGTGCGGCTCATCAGCCACAGGTAGTCCTCGGGACTCGATGGCTCGCCGGTGGACGTGAGCACCCGGATACGACTCCAGTCGGTGCCCTCGCAGGAGCCGGAGGCGCGCCACGCTCGGACCAGAGAAGGCACGACTCCGAGCACCGTGACGCGTGCTCGCTCGACGAAGCGGGCGAACCCGGCGCCGGTCGGAGCGCCCTCGAACAGCGCCATCGCAGCACCGTTGACGAGGCTGGCGTAGATCAGCCACGGCCCCATCATCCAGCCGATGTTGGTCGGCCACGCGACCACGTCGCCGGGCTGAATGTCCTGGTGGAAATAGCCGTCAGTGGCGCACTTGATTGGCGTCAGATGAGTCCATGGGATGGCCTTCGGGGTACCGGTGGTGCCGGAGGAGAACAGGATGTTGGTGAGTCGCTCGGGTTCTCCCGGAATGCTTGCGAGCGGCGCGGCCTCTGCGAGGGCGTGGTCCCACAACACGTCGCCGGGCCGCAGCCGCGCGCCCCCGCCATCCGGGATGACAATCGCCGGCGGCGCTCCGGCCTCCACGGCCTTGTCGTAGAGCTCGATCCCCTTGCCGCCGCGCCGAAACCGTTGGACGGTCACGATGGCGTCGGCGCCGGCGATCCGAAGCCGTTTCTCCACCTCCGGCGGGGAGAAGCTGTCGGCGATCGACACTACCGCGCCCCCGGCGCTCACGACTCCCAGGTAGGCCACCACGCACTCCACGGTCATGGGCATGTAGAGGGCGACCCTCGAGCCCGCGCCGAGACCGCGGCGTTTCAGAGCGCCGGCGAACCGCTCCACACGAGCCTTCAGCTCTCCGTAGGTGACCCGGGTAAGGACCTCGGTTCCCTCGCGGCCGGTGACGATGGCGGTTGCTTGCGGCGCCGCAGTGAAACAACTGTCGACACAGCACAATCGTGCGCCGGGAAGCCATTGCACGTCCTCTGCGCCGAGGCGGGCATCCATGATCGAGCCCGGCGGGTCACGGAAGACAATGCCGAGACGGTCGATCGCAAGCCGCCAGAACAGCTCCCGTTCGCGAACCGACCACTCGTGAAGCTGGCGGTAGCCAGAGAGCCCGAGCTCGCCGATGAGGCGGGCGATGTTGGACCGCTCGAGGTGTTCGGGTCCCGGGATCCATGCGATGGCCGCGCCGGCCGTCGCGGGCCGGCCGGCGAACGCCTCGTTGAACGCCGCCCACTGTGCGGGAAACGGCGGCCTGTCCCCCTCCCGTACCGTGGCCGCGTAGTCAAGCCAACGTCGCAGGCAGGCGTCGTCCTTCGAATTCGGATCCCAGTTTGATGACATTGTGGCGCCCCCGCCCCTCCTGGTAAACCTCTCGACAGGGGATAACCGTCGCCGCCGGACGATCGTTCCACGGCCCTGGGCCGAACCGTCTGTGGCAGTTTGATACCCGATCTTCGCGAAGGCGGTTTCGCCTCAGTCTCGAATCGTCGTACAATCGATAATCGCAGGATGTGACACTGGTGTGGAACCGTGGGAGGTGGACCATGGCGCGAGCGAACCGGTGGCTGGTTGGAGGGCTGATGTTGGCCCTCATTCCGTTGAGCGCCTGCTCGAAGACTCCGGTGCTCGGCATCCTCCTTCCCATCTCGGGCGATGCTGCGACTTACGGCAAGAGCATGGCCGACGCCATTCACCTCGCTCTCGACGAGGCCAAGGCCAACGGTTCCCTGCCGCAGGGGTTCCAGGCCGTGTGGGCCGACTCGGGTTCCGAGCCCGACCAGGCGATTGCCGAGTTCAAGCAGTTGGTCGACCAGAGTGGAGCGGAAGTCGTGATCGGTGGCTGCAAGAGCGATGTGGCGAGCGCCCTCATCCCCACCATCAAAGCCGAAAACACGATCTGCATCTCGCCGTCCGCTTCGGCACCGAGCCTGATCAAGAAGAGCAAGCTGCTGTTCCGGATGTTCCCGTCCGACGATCTCGAAGGAACCAGGGCCGGGGACTTCCTGTACAAGGAGCAAGGCCGACGCAAGGTCTTGATCTTCAGCTCCGGAAACGAGCACGCGCGCGGCGTCGAGCCGGAGTTCCGCCACGAGTTCGAGCAGAACCTAGGCGGCAAGATCGTGGGCCGCATCTTGCTGACCGACCAGGACTGGAAGCGCCAGGCGACCGACGCTTTGACCAGCCAGCAGCCGGATGCCGCCTACATCATCGCCTACGCACAGCCCACGGTGGACGTCCTGAAGTTCCTCCAGGAGAAACACTTCACAGGGACGAGGTGCGTGACCTCGGCGTTCTACAACCGTTCGGTCCTGGATGCCAACCGCGCGCTCGTCGACGGCGTCTACTTCCCCCTACCCTCCTTTGACGCGGACTCCAAGGTCAAGATCGTCAAGGACTTCGTCGACGCCTACCGGGAACGCTACGGGGTCGTGCCGGATATCTTTGCCGCGCACGCCTTCGATGCCGCACGTGTTGCCGTCTTCATCTTGAAGAAGACGAAGTACCTGCAGGCCGACGAGCTGAAAAAGACCATCCAGTTCGACCTCACCGACTTCGAAGGGGTCACCGGGGCAATCCGATTCGACGACTACGGTGGCGTGCGGCACAACCCGATCATGTACATCGTCAAAGATGGCAAGGTGCAGAACTTCAAGGACTATCGTGACAGGCAGCTGGCGAAGATCCGGGAAGAGCTGCGCCAAGAGCTGGGAGTGGCGACGCCGACACCGAGGCGATAGATAGCGTCGCGCGCGATCACCCTCCGAATCTGAGCAGCAGGCGGCCGGCCGACTACCCAGAGTGAGCAGTTGCGCCTCGATCACCGGGCACAGCGTCCCAGCCCGGGTAGGCGACGAAGCCCTGGTAGCGGAGAGTGCGCACGAAGATGCCGGTGCGTTCCTCGACGGGCTCCAGCGGGTCGCCGAAACGCTCCCGCACCAGCTGGGCGATCTCGCCGACCGTCCGGCGGCCGTCCAGCAGCAGCCACGTGGCGCTGCCGACCTCGTCGAGGCGGATCCGCGGCACCGACAACCAGTAGGAGATGAGGTCGGCGAGGCCTCTGAGCCCGCGCGTCGTCGGGCGCGGCCTTCTCACCACCACTCGTCCGTCCTTCTCCTCCCATTCGGCGAGTCGCACAGGGCTCAGCTCGAGGAGGTCGACGTTGCCAAGAGTCTCGTGCGCCACACGGCCTTATACCATGGAAGGAGGGGCCGGCCGGCTGCCGTGCCCGCAGCGGATGAGGCGAGGAGGTGCGAGGTGGACATTCGGTCGATGCCACCCGATAACGGGGAGTCGTCGCAAGCCGGCGCACCGGTGGAGCGCCTGAAGCTGACGCCCGACGATGAGCAGAACCGGAGACTGATCGACAACGTGCGCCCACCCGGTTGGGTGAACCCGAGGCCCGACGGACGCTACAACCTGGTCGTCATCGGCGGGGGAACAGCGGGACTGGTCGCGGCTGCGGGTGCGGCAGGCCTTGGCGCGAAGGTCGCGCTCATCGAGCGTCACCTGATGGGTGGAGACTGTCTCAACGTCGGCTGCGTGCCTTCCAAGGCCGTTATCCGGTCAGCCCGCGTGGCTGCCGAGAAGCGGGAGGACGAGCGCTTCGGCATCAGGCCGGGAGGTCCGGTGGAGGTGGACTTCCCGGCCGTGATGCAGCGGATGCGCGGGATCCGCGCCGCCATCAGCCCGAACGACTCCGCCCGCCGTTTTGCGACGCACTACGGCGTCGACGTCTACTTCGGCCAGGCCAGGTTCACCGGTCGCGCGACTGTCGAGGTCAAGGGGACCGAGCTACAGTTCGCGCGCGCCGTGATCGCCAGCGGCGCCCGTCCGGCCGTTCCGGAGGTTCCGGGGCTGGCGGGGGCCGGCTTCTTGACCAACGAAAGCGTCTTCAACCTCACAGTGCTCCCGCCTCGCCTGGCAGTGATCGGTGGTGGGCCAATCGGTTGCGAGCTGGCGCAGGCCTTCGCCCGCCTCGGCAGCGAGGTCACGATCGTCGAACGTGGTGAGCAGTTCCTGGCGCGTGAGGACCGTGATGCCGCGTCCGTGCTGCGTGCCGCGATGGAGCGTGACGGGGTCCGGGTCAGGCTCGCCACCGTCCTCGAGCGGGTGGAGATCGACGATGACGCCAAGGTCCTGCACCTCAAGGGAGAGCCGGGAATCGATACGTTCACTGCCGACAAGATTCTGGTTGGTACAGGACGAGCGCCGAACGTCGAAGGTCTCGGTCTCGAAGCCGCGGGAGTACGTTACGGCCCGGATGGGGTCCAGGTGGACGACTACCTGCGAACCTCCAACCCGCGAGTCTTCGCAGCGGGCGATGTGTGCCTGCCCTACAGGTTTACCCACACCGCGGACGCGGCGGCGCGGGTCGTGGTCCAGAACGCGTTCTTCCGCCTCGCCGGGCGCAGGCGGGTGAGCCGACTCACGATTCCGTGGTGTACCTACACCGATCCGGAGGTGGCACACGTCGGCCTCAACGAGCGAATGGCAGAGAGACGCGGCGTCGCAATCGACACCTACACGGTGCCGCTGAGCGAGGTCGATCGTGCAGTCGCCGAGGGCGAAGAGGGGGGGTTCCTCAAGGTCCATACCCGGAAGGGCGGGGACCGCATCCTCGGCGCAACGTTGGTGTCTCGGCACGCGGGAGAGACTATCAGCGAGTTGACCCTGGCGATGGTGGCGGGCGTGAGGCTCGGCAGGCTGGCTGGAGTTATCCATCCGTACCCGACGCAGGCCGAGGCGATCCGCAAGGTGGCCGACGCCTACAACCGCACCCGCCTGACCCCGCGCACCGCCTGCCTGCTCAAGGCCTACTTCGCCCTCATTCGCTAGCTTGGGCTCCGGCAGCTCCGCAGCCTGTGGTCGCTCCCCGCTGGGTCCGCCAGGCCGGCCTCGAGAAGGCCCTCGGTCCGGCCTTCCGGTCCCGAGGACGCTCCGCCCGGGCCTCTAAGCTGCTCCTCTGGCGGTGAAGACCGCGGGGAGCGTCTTGGCGAGGATCTTGAGGTCGAGCCACAGCGACCAGTTGTCGATGTACGCGAGGTCGAGACGGGTCCAGGCATCGAAGTCGTCGAGGGAGGCACGACCCGAGACCTGCCACAGGCCGGTAATCCCGGGCTTCATCGACAGGCGGCGGCGCTGCCAGCGCTGGTAGTGGGCCACCTCCTCCGGCAGCGGCGGCCGCGGTCCGACCAGTGACATGTGGCCGCGGAGCACGTTGGCAAGCTGCGGCATCTCATCGAGCGAGAGCCGCCGGAGAACGCGGCCGACGCCCGTGACGCGCGGGTCGCGGCGAGCCTTGAACACCGGTCCGGCAAGCTCGTTGAGGTGTGCGACCTGGTCGAGCTGCCGATCGGCACCCACGACCATGGTGCGGAACTTGTACAACGTGAAGCGGCGCCCGTTGAGGCCGCAGCGGACCTGGCGAAACAGGACCGGGCCGCTCGACGAGACCTTGATGACGACGGCGATGACGGCCATCAGCGGCCAGAGCACCAGCAAGCCGAAAGTGGCGGTTACCAGGTCGATGAGCCGCTTGAGGAACAGCGGGAATGGAGCTGCCGGGGTCGTGGTGAAGGTCAAGAGGGGGATGCCCTCGAGCTCCTCGAGCAGGAGGCGGGCGGCGAGGTGCGGGAAGACGAGGGCCACGCGGGCGCAGATTCCAAGCTCCGAGCACAGCAGGAGGGCGTCCTCGAACTCCTCGAGATCACTACGCGAGAGCACGAACAGCACCTCGTCAACAACCTCGTTCTGGAGCAGACGAGGCAAGTCCGCGGCGCCGCCCAGTACCGGAAAACCGGCGACCTCGGCGGCGGCCTCACCGTCGGGTGCCACGAAGCCGAGCAGGCGCAGGCCCCAGTGCGGGTGCTCAGCGAGGATCGCGGCGACTTCCTCGGCCTTCGGGTTGATGCCGACGATCAGCAGCGTACGGTAGTTGAGGCCCCAGCGTCGTACCCGTCGCGCCAGGAGGCGGATGGCGAGCTTCTCGAGCAGCAGGAATGCCAGGTCGAGGGCCGCAAAGAGGGCCAGGAAAGGCCGTGACAGGAACTCCAGCCGGAGCATCCAGCCGGCGGCGGCGAGGGTCAGGGTCCCGAGCACCACGACCTGGGCAACCTGCCACGCCTCTCGGTGGAGGCTGACGGTTCGTCGGGAGGTGTAGGCCTCGCGTGTTACCAGCAGGACGGTCCAGATGACGAGAACCAGCGGCAGCAAGCCGAGGTAGCGCGCCAGAGGATAGAGCTCGGTTGGGAAGAAAGTGGGCAGGAGGCGTGGCGCCACACTCGAGCGGGCCCACCACGCGAGTAGGAAAGCGCCCGAGGTCACCGCGAGGTCTGCGGTCCACACCCAGTAGGCGATGAGCTTCGCACGTTCCTTCAGCACAACGACTCCAGCAGGCACTCGTAGCGGCGAGCGACCTCGTCCCACCGGTAGCGTTCCGCGACCCGTTGCCGTGCGCGGGCGCCCAGCTCGTCGAGGCAGTTCCTGTCGGTAATCAGCTCGGAGAGCACACGTTCCAGGCTGCCTGCACCCTGGAAACGGAACGGCCGGCCGGCGCCGCGGACCACCTCGCGGTTTTCCGGCGTGTCATAGTACAGCACCGCTCGCCCGGCTCCCATGGCTTCGACCAGTGCGGGATGGGTGCCGCCGACCTCGGTGGCATGGATGTAGGCCCGACAGTTGAAAAGCAGCTGCCGGTAGTGCTCACCGTAGAGCGGACCCGGGAAGAGAATCCGGGGGTCGTCGGTCGCGGCCAGGCGGCGGGCGAGCTCGGGGGCGTACGGTGCGCCGCCGACCATCACCAACGGCCTGACGCCAGGAACCCGAGTGTAGGCCCGTGCGACGCGGTCGGGGTTGTTCTCGGGTTCGAAGCGGGACACGTAGAGCAGGTACTCGCCAGGCTGGAGGCCAAGCTCGTCGAGGGAGGCGGTTCCCTCGGGCGGTGTGAGGTCGCCGCCGTAGGCGATCATCGAGGAGGGTGCACCGTAGCTCCGTCGGTAGTAGCGGCGAATGACTTCGGCATCGGTGACCAAGGCGTCGGGCATCAGGGCGGCCAGGCGCTCGCAGATCCGATAGTAGCTGCGGCCGGCCCAACCCCATTTGCGTCGCTTGCGCTCGAGGCCGTCGACATTGAGCGCCACCGGGATCCCGGCGAGCTGGAGAATGCGCGTCCAGGGGGCGTTGGCGGCGTTCAGCAAGAGGACGGCGTCGTAACCCTCCCGGGCCGCGTGCACCGCAGCGAGGAGGGTGTGGACCACCGTCTCGAGGTGCTTGCGGCGGGGTGCCGGTAGCACGACCAGCCGCATGCCCCGGTAGGTCGTGAGTTCCCGATCGATGAAATTGGACCGGCCGTACACCCAGACCTCGTGCCCGCGGGCGGCAAGGCGGCTACCGAGCTCCTCGGCCAGGGTCTCGAAGCCGCCGTAACATGCGGGAGCTCCTCGCGATCCGATGATGGCCAGCTTCACGATGCGTCCACGGGCTCGATCCACCCACGTTTACGGAACCACCGGCGTACCTGTCGCGACGGAACGCTCCGCCGCTGGAGGATGTGGCGGCGGCGGGACAGCGCATCGTGCCGTAGGCGCCAAACGTCTCGCAGAGCCGGTAGCGAGCTTCTCTCGACAGTCAGGCAGGCGCCGACGACCAGCAGGTCCCGCGCCAGCCACCACGGGAAACACGACAGGTGCCAGCCGAGGTCGGCGCAGTGGAGGCGCAGCAGAAACCTGTTCTTCACCGAGTGGGCGTTGATCTCCGGCGCCTGGCGGCGGCCCCGCTCCGGCTGCAGTCCACGCCGGTGGGCGCCGACCGCCGTGGGAACGTACAGGCAGCGCCAGCCCCGCCACTGCAGGCGCCACGCCAGCTCGGCATCCTCCCGGTAGGCGAAGAAGCTTTCCGGAAGTACCTGCCTGTCCGGGAAGGTCACGTCCTCGAGGGCGCTGCGCCGGTACACCGTCGCCGCGGCGGTGCCGCCGAATACCCAGGCTTCGCGGTCGTACGCGCCGCCGTCAGGTTGCCCGGCCCCGCGGTCGAGGTGGCGCCCCGACGGCGTCACGATCATGCCTGCGGCGTCGACCACAGTCGTCGTTGTGAGCCCCGGCCCGTGGGCTCGCAGCAGCTTGCCGGTGGCCGAACCGACGCGTGCTGCGTCGGCGGTGCTGTGAACGGACGCGAGGAGGCGAGCCGCGAACGAGGGTTGCAGTGCGCAGTCCGGGTTCAGTAGCAGTACCCAGGGCGACGAGCAGGCCTGCAGTCCTCGGTTGACCGCCGCCGAGAAGCCGATGTTCGAGGAGTTCTGGAAAACCGCGAGATCGAGGCGCTCGGCCCAGCTTTCGGCCAACCCGGCCGAGCCGTCTGTGGACGCGTTGTCGGCCACGACGACCTTCGCCGGCGGCACGTGCTGTCCGGCCACTGACGCGAGGCACGCACGAAGAACGTCGCCGTGGTTGTGGGAGACGATGACCACGTCGTAGGACTCGAGCTCGGCTGTGGGTTCCCTCACGCGGGCATCTTGGCATACCCGGCAACGCAGCAGGAAGGAAGTGAGAAGGCACCCGCCCGCCCTCCCGGTGATTAAGTTACTAAGTAATTAGGTGATTAGATCTCTCTACCTACCGAGGGACGAGGCTACGAGCCAGCTGTTCTTCCCGGCTCGCCCGGCAGGGTTCCCCTGGCACGCCGCCAGGCGAGGCGGAAGATGTCGCGCAGCATCTGCAGGGAGTGCTTCAGCGGTGCCACGCGCGAGGCCTCCACGTGGTGCCAGCGCACGGGGACCTCGCGCAGTTGGTATCCCCAGCGACGCGCCAGGAGCAGCAGCTCGACGTCGTAGGCAAAGCCGTCGAGCCGCTGCACGGTGGCGAGGCTCCTCGCCAGACGTCCTGGCAGCAGCTTGAAGCCGCACTGGGTGTCGCGGATATCGGGGACCAGCAGAGCACGCACCAGGAGGTTGAACGTGCGGCCCATGAGGTCGCGGTAGGCGGGCTGGCGGACGAAGATCAGCTCGCGCTGCAGCGCCCGCGAGCCGATGACCATCACGTTCTCACCTGCCGTCGCCGCCAGCCGGTCGAGCTCCTCGATCGGGGCTGCAAGGTCGGCATCGGTGATCAGAACGAGCGCGGCCGCCGTCGCTGCGAGGCCGGTTCGGACCGCGGCGCCCTTGCCGCGGTTCTTCTCGTGCGACAGCAGCTGCAGGCTCACCCGTGAAGGAAGCTCGACCGCTCCGGCCGCCCGCGCCGTGTCGTCGCTGGAGCCATCGTCGACCACAATCAGGCGCGCGTCGAGCCAGCGTGAGCTGGACGAGAGGTGCTGGCCGATCCGCTCCAGCGAGGCGGGCAGCCGCCCGGCCTCGTTGAACGCCGGGATTACGATGTCGAGGACGGTCTTGCGGGCACGTATCGCCTCGTCACCGCGAGGCGCCGAGAGAGTCGTTCCGTTGTTCACTCGCGAGTCCTGAGAGCCGTTGCCGTCATAACCGTGATGGTACAATGCCCGCGCCTCGAAGGGGGCGGGGGAGGAAGGTCGGTATGGAGCACCAGCGGTGGGAGTACAAGATCA
>JAJDNH010000101.1 GCA_022340775.1 Acidobacteriota bacterium | reverse complement strand
CCGTGGCGCCGGTTGAAGCCTCGGCTGAACGTACACTGCAAGTGGTGCATCCCGTGTGACAGCGGCACTACCGACGTGCGGACCGCTAGGTGGTAGTGGTTCGCCATCAGGCACCACGCAAACACCGTCCACCCGTCCCGCTCCTTGACCTCTCGCATCAGGTCAACGAAGCGGGCTGCCTCCTCGGGATCATCGAAGACCCGCTCGCCGCTCCCCACCCGGTTGTACACGCGGTACACCCCGCCTTCGATGACAACCCTTTCTCGCCTTGCCATAGGCAAAGTGTAACAAAACTTCCCAACTTCCTAAAGCCTGGCACCAATGGGCACCAATGTCACTCCGTCACTGGGCGGGTAGTCAGGGGTTCCCCTACATCCTCTCCCGCAGCCGCGCGTAGCCGGCACGGCTGACTGGGATGCGGGCGCCGTCGGCGAGGATCGCGAGGCGGCTGTCCTTGGCGTACAGCTCGAGCTTGCGCAGGCGGTCGACGTTCAGCAGGTAGCTGCGATGCACGCGCACGAACCGCTCCGGGTCGAGGCGGTCCTCGAGCTCGGCCAGGCGCTGCAGCTTGCGGTGGCGGCGGCCGGCCGCGTGGATCACGACGGCATCGTCGTCGGCCTCGATGTAGTCGACGTCTTCTGCCGGGATAACGTGCACCTCGGCGCCATCGCGCACCAGCAGCCGCTCGAGCGGGCCACGCTCGGGACGGGCGTCGTCGGCCAGCTCCTGCGGCGCGGGCGGTGAGCCCTCCGCGACCCGGGCCTGGGCACGCTCCAGCGCCTGCGCCAGGCGCTCGGCGCTGAACGGCTTGAGCAGGTAGTCGACGGCGTGGACCTCGAAGGCACGCAGCGCATGCTCGTCGAAGGCGGTGACGAAAACCACCGCGACCTCGCGCTCGATGAGCTCGAGCACTTCGAAACCGTCGAGCTTGGGCATCTGGATGTCGAGCAGCAGGACGTCGGGGTCGTGCTCCTGGACCGCCCGCACGGCCTCGAAGCCGTTGGCGCACTCGGCCACGATCCGCACCGAGCCGAGCTCGTTCAGGTACTCGCGCAGCAGGCGGCGCGCCGGCTCCTCGTCGTCGACGATGATGACCTCGAGCGGCGTCGGATCGGCCTGCCTGCTCACTCTTCCTCCCGGCGATCGCGATGCCGCTCCCCGGGTCCGAGCACGATCCGCGCCCGGTAGACGCCGTCCTTCGCCGCGGTACTGAGCGACGCCCCGTCACCGAGCTCGGCGCGCAGCCGCCGACGGATGTTGGCGAGGCCGACGCCGGGTCCTCCCTTCGCCGGACCGTCGTCGGCCAGCGGGCTGTCGACCCCGAGCACCAGGGCATCTCCGCGGCGCTTTGCGATCAGGCGCACGGTACCGCCGTCCAGCCGCTGCGCCACCCCGTGCTTGATCGCGTTCTCGACCAGGGGCAGCAGCAGCAGCGGCGGCATCGAGTCGCCGCCGACCGCCGCGTCGATCTCCTCCTCGACCCGCAGGCGCTCGCCCAGGCGGGCCTGCTCGACGTGGAGGTAGCGCCGGACGAGCTCGAGCTCCTCGGCGACCGGGTGCCAGCGACGCCCGCCGACCCCGAGCGTGCCGCGCAGGAACCCGGCCAGCTCCACACAGACCGAGCGTGCCGTCGCCGGCTCGCTGCCGGCCAGCGCCGCGATCGAGTTGAGGCTGTTGAACAGGAAGTGTGGGTTGACCTGGGCCTTGAGGGTCTCGAGCTGGGCCTGGCGGGCCGTCACCTCGGCCTCCAGCGCCCGTTTCTCCGCCTCCCGCGAACTCGCCACCGCCGCCAGCAGGTAGTGCACAGCGACCGACAGCAGGTACAGCAGCATGCCCACCGCCGCCAGCAGCCCGGCCTGCGACGGCGTCAACCCCGCCCCGGCGCGGTTCCTCAAGCCGAGAATCGGCACCTTTGCGAGCGCGGCGCCGCCGGCGGTGATTGCGAACCCGACCAGGGCCGCAGTACCGAGGTGCGCGAGCAGCGCCCGCGGGACGCCCTCTGACAGCGGCAGGGCGCGGCACGGGTACCAGGCGGCCAGGCACAGGAAGGCGTCGGCCGCCAACAGCGGGACCGCGAATGCCAGCGCCCGCGGCCAATCCGGCCAGCCGGCGAGACGCAGCAGGGCGGCCAGCAGGGCCACGATCGGCAGCCAGGCCATGAGGTAGAGGCGCAGCGCACGGCGGTCACCGAGTATCGGGTGCACCGCCGCTCACCTCCGCACGGGCCGCGCCGGCTTTGGATCAGTCTGACTCGGGGTTTCGTGCCCAGGAGCGCTCATCTCAGTTGGAGACCTCCACCCCGCCCATGATCGCCAGCCCGCTGACGACCAGCACCTTGCGCGCCGGCAGGCCGGACGGCTGCGTCTTGTCGACGAAGGCGCCGAGGACCGCGGTTCCCTTGGCCTGCACCTCCCAGTCCTCGGGCACGCGGATCTCCACGCCGCCCCAGAACGCGAAGGTGTCGATCGAAGCCGGCGGGCCCTCGGAGGAGCTGCCGCGCAGATCGATCTCACAGCCGCCCATGATCGCGGTCGCGGAGCCGCCTTCGAAGCTCTCGGCCGCCAGGGTGCGCTTGACGCCGCCCAGCACCGCGGTCGCTTCGATGGAGTTGGCCGCCTCACCCCTGACGACCGCCCGCCGCCGCAACGGCTTGAAGATCAGGTGAGCCCCGATGACGACCAGCAGCAGCGGCCACAGGTCCCAGATCTCGAAGGGAATCAGGCCCAGGTTGTCGGCGAGTAGCCCCGCACCGACGAGAATCCAGATCACCCCCGACACGACGCCGCGAGAGGCGCCCGGCCGAACCAGATGGGAGACCCCCAGCAGGATCAGGAGCACCGGCCAGTAGTCGACGAAACGCTCGGCGCTGACGATCCCCAGGTTGTCGAGCGTGAGAGCCACTCCGAGCGCGAGCACGCCAATGCCGATAATCGCCGTGCTGAGGCCGTGGCGGTGGTAGCGCCTGCGGCCGAGATCGGACGGCTCGCTGACGTTGTCCATCTGGCTGCCTCCTCTCAGGCCTCGGCCGCCGGCGGCGCCGGCTCACCGGACCCAATTCTCTCCCCGTACAGGGCTCTGACGATCATCTTGGCCCCGATCGCTACCAGGATAACCGGCCACAGATCCCACAGCTCGATCGAGATCCACCCCTGCACCGACGCCAGCAGCGCCGAGCCGACGACCAGCCAGAACACCCCGCAGCTGGTCCTGCGGGCCCCCGGCCAGCCGACCAGTCGCGCGGCTCCGAACAGGATGAGCAGCGCAGGCCAATACGACAGCAGGTCCTTCATATCAGCCACCCCGAGCTTGCCGAGCCCCGCCACCACGCCCACTGCCAGCAACCCAAAGC
>JAJDNH010000072.1 GCA_022340775.1 Acidobacteriota bacterium | reverse complement strand
GCGCCGCGATCCAGGTTCTCTGATTGAGTCTCTACCGGTGGGCCGAGCAGCGGGGTGCACGGCGGCAGGGCACGGCACGCATCGGTCAAGTGAGGAGACTCCGGTCCACGGAACGACGCGCAGCCGGCCAGAACAGCTGCCAGGGAGACCGCAAGCAGGAGTCGACAGGCCCTCATCAGCGTCCCTCCCAGTCCAAGCACGACAGGCCGTTGGATAGCCAAGCGCGGCACCTGTTCTTGCATTGTTCTATGGTAGCGGACCTCGACGCCCTCATGCTGCGCCGATCCGCACCTCGTAGTGCTGGGACCGCTCATCGAAGCGCGACAGCACGGCGCGGGCGCTGGGGGGGACGACGGCCGCTTCGTAGTCGTCGCCCGCAAAGGCCCTCACGGCATCGAGCGAATCGAACTCCATGATGGTCACGAACTCGACCTCGTCGGCGAGCGCTCGCCGGAGGAGCTGGATGCTCCTGAAGCCCTCGATCTGCCGGTTCTCGATGCCGACGAAGATCTCCTCCCGGAGCAGCGTCTCATAAACGTCGGCGTTGGTCAGGGTCGTCCATCCGTGCCAAATGCGAGAGATCATGTCCAGCTCCTCTCCAACAGAGTATGACGCCTACCTCACGAGCGGGCCATCAGGCGAGCTCCGTGATCCCGATGCCATGTACGATCAGCGCACCGGCCCACGTCGCGATGCGGGCCCGCTACGACACGCGGAGCGAGCCCGCGACCGGCCACCCGAGCAACGCCCCACCGCCACTGAGGTTGATGGCAATCGCTCCGCCAAGAGAGCAGAGGAACCCTCGGTCTACAGGTGCGCAAGAGCCGCCGCGAGGAGAGCGGCAAGGAGAGCAATGTTGAACGCGATCACGAAGTGATAGAAGAGAGGTCCGGTCCTTCCGGTCTCCTCGCGCGTGACGACCGAGTACCTATGCACATAGAAGGGCATGAACAGGCGGATCCAGAGAAAGCTGGTCGTCAGCCCCTTCCGTCTGAGGGCCTCGAAAATCAGTATGCCGGCCACGACGCCCCAGACCACGGCTGCTCCGGCCACCACCACGAGGAGTGTTTGCACCGTCATGATGAACCTCTGCTGTTGAGTACGCTTCCGTTACAGCAGGGTTGCGTCACCGGAGGGGGTTCTCGAGCGGCGCCGAGCGTCTTCCTGCCACCGGCCAGGAGCGTGTCAGGTCTGCCTCAGCGGATGCCGAAGGTGCCCCATGCCGAACGTATTCGTGATGAGAGCGCCGCCGACCCAGGCGGCAACCTGCCCGGGATGGCGCCAGATCTCCGGCGCAACGTTGCCGATCGCCCAACACTTCTTGTCGCAGGCGGCCACGGTCCGCCGCACCGCCGCCGCCTGGGGACCGTTCCAGATCTCGTCCCACGTCTGCCGCCTCAGGTTCCCGAGGACCAGCCGCCTGTCGTGGGAGTTGCACGGCAGCACGTCCCCGCCGGGATCGGTGACGAAGCCGCCCTCACTCCCCATCGCACACCTTCGAGGCGGCAGCTCGCCACGGGCCCGCTGCGCCAGCCCGGCGTTGAAGTAGGCCCGGAACCAGCTCTTCGGCCGCCACGATGCCAGCTGCCGGCCGGACAGTTTCTCGAGGGCGTGAGCCACCTCATGGCGGCGGTTGATCCGGTTCTCGTTGGTTCGGAAGTAGGCCGCGTTCTGGACCAGGCCGGTAGCGAACTCCACGCGCAGCTCGCGCGCCAGGTGGTACAAGGCGAAAAGGTCGGTGAAGTTGCGGTCCTGCACCGTCATGGCCATGCCACAGTCCGAGTGACCCATCTCCACCAGCGAACGGAGCGTTCGATAAGCCCGGTTGAAGCTCCCCGCGACCCCACGAATACGGTCGTGCGTCTGGGCCAGGCCATCGATGCTGATCCTGATGCCGACGTCCGGGAACCGCTCGGCAAAGCGGATGATCCGGTCCGTGAGCTGACCGTTGGTGCTGATGACCATCCTTCGGGTCTTGGGGAGCAGCACGCGCACGACGTCGTCCAGGTCATCACGCAGGAACGTCTCACCCCCGCCGATGTTGGTGAAGAACGTTTCGGGCAGCCGCTCAAGGTGCTGCGGCTGGATCTCGTCGGCTGGATCGGTCGGATGGGTCCAGATCCTGCACATGCTGCACCGCGAGTTGCATCGGTGGGTGATGATGATCGACGAATGAAGCCTTTTTCGAGCCATGGACACCCGCATCCCAGGTTTGCACGAAGTTCACACTGGTATACGGTGCCCCGCCTCGAGCCGTTGAGCGCGGGCAGGCGGGCCCACGTCTGATCGAGGCCCGGGAAACCAAGTCCATCAACAACATCGCCCAGGTAACGTTGCCCAACCATCCCACCTCGGGCCTCGCTCCGGGTGAGGTTCAGGGCGTCGGAGCAGCAGGTCGTCGACTACGGCAGGCGCGGCCAACCCCCCAGGAGGGCCACAGATCCCCCACCTGGTTCTCCGTGAGCTGAACTGGAGTGAGGCTGCTCTTGCCTCGGAGAGCCTCGGCCACGTTGATGGCATAGATCTCGAAATCACCGTCGTTGCTCGATTGATAGGAGATCCAGGTCCCGTCCGGAGACCAGGTCGGGTCCTCGGCGTTGCCTTGGCGGGTCAGTCGTTGATCGTTGCCGCCGTCTGCATCCATGACGTGGACTGCTCGCTCCTGCAACACTGCAAACGCAATCCGGAGACCATCGGGTGACCAATCCGGGAAGTACTCCAGCCATGAAGTCCTGGTCAGTCGATGCTGGTTCTTTCCATCCGCATCTGCCAGGTAGAGCTCGACGTTCCCGTCCCGCTTGGAAGCGAAGACGATTCTCGTGCCATCCGGTGACCAATCTGCCCAGTAGCCGTCCTCAATCAGCAGATGGAGGTCGCTTCCATCTGCGTTGACCACATAGACATTCCCTTGCAGGTTGGACTCCGAGTCAAAGGTGATCTTCGTCCCATCTGGGCTCCAGTCCGGGTGATGGGATGAAGAGACGGTCTCCACGAGTTTGTGTTCACCGCTCCCATCCACGTTCATGACATAGAGCTGGTAAAAGCAACTGTGTTTACAAGCTCCAGAGTTCGGATCGTCCCGATCGGAGATGAAGGCGATTCGCGAGCCGTCCGGCGACAGAGCTGGTGAAGAGTCGTCGTACTTGTTGAAGGTCAAACGGCGTTGATCGCTCCCGTCCGCACACATCGTGTAAATCTCAATGTTGCCATCGCGGTGGGAGTAGAAGGTGATGACGCCGTCACCTCTGCCAGGAACCGGCGTGACCGCCGGCTGTCCCCCGAGCGGGCTCAGAACCCCCGCCTCCACCCAGTACACGCTCCGGTCGGGGGCGCTGCCCTCGCGCTGGCTTTGAAAGAAGAGGTACTTGCCGTCGGGCGAGAAGCGGGCGCCACTGTCCCCTGTCCCGCCCCCGAGCGCCTCACGTAGAGAGACCGGCTCACCCCATGCGCCGGCCTCGGAACGGAAGCTCGCCAGCAGCTCGACGCCCCGGCGCGAAAACCGGGTGAAGACCAGGATGTCGCCGGACGGTGAGAGGCAGGGGTCGACCTCGGCGTCGTCCGTGTTGATCGGGCCCTCGAGGGGTGCGGCCGGAGCGTAGCCCGCTCCCACCCGCCTGGCGACGTACAGGTCAGCACCCCCGCCGCCGAAGTAGATGTTGCCGTCAGCGTCGACGCTGAACTGGAAGTGCTTTGAAACGCCGTTCACCTCCTTGGGCAGGCACACCGGCTGCGACCATCCCCGCACCGTGCGGTCTGCGCACCAGATCTGGTCGTTCCGGTCGATCCCACCGGGACCGCGCTCGGCAGCCAGGAAGTACAGCTTCTTCCCGTCCGCCGACAGCACTGGCGAGTTGATCCGATAGCCCGGCTTGATCGGCAGCACCTCCGGCTTCGTCCAGCAGCCGTTCTCGATCCGGGACCACCACAGCTCGGGGCTATTGTCGGCGACCCAGTACGCCTCGGTCAGGTCGGGAGTGAAGACGACGGTCCCGTACATGCCGAGGTCCGTCGACACCACCCCGGGCGCGAACAACGCCGGCTGCATGCCGGGCGGGTCCTGCCCCAGATAGCCACCACACAGGCCGGAACCGTCACCGGCCAGGGCTACACCGCAGGTCAAGACAGAAAGCCACAACCCTGTCAGGATCTGCCGCGCCACTGCCGCCTCCCTCAGGCCGAGATGCCTCGAAAGCTCATGTGATTGCCTACTTTTGAGTTACGAGACACATGACTGAGGGTTGCAGGGGAGCCGGCTCCCGTTTTCTGAGTTGATATGGTCAGGACCGCGTGACAAGGCGCTGATGTGGGTTCCCGAACCGGTGGCGAAGCGTTGAGACCAGGGCACGATCGGCGCGCTCGGAAAACAGGCCGACCGGGGAACATCCCCGAGTCCAGGCGGCGTACAGCGCCAGAGCAAGCAGCGCGATGGTGAAGACGATGTTGGGCCATGCGTTCAAGGCCCACTGCCAGCCGACCGCGGGATTCCACGCCTTCGAGAACGGCAACAGGTAGGGTATCGCCCATTGAGAGCCGTCGGGCCCCCTGGACCCAACGATGTCACACAGGAAGTGGAGGTGGATTGCGAGGAGGGACAAGCCCCCCACAAGCGCCTTGCGCCGCGCGAGAAGCACGCAGCCAAACACCGTGAGCGCCGCAAAGAGGATGTTGTGGCCGAGCACGTGGTGGTAGGTCGCGAAGAGCACGCAGTCGTCCAGAGCCCGGCCTCGCGCGAGGTCACCGACGAGGACCACCGCGTCGAGGTCGGGCGCGACGGAGGCGAAGACGATCAGAGCCCGGTCTCGCCTCTCGAGGTCGGGCGGCAGTGAGAGAGCCCAGCCGGCAAGAAAGTGGGTGAGCACGTTCATGAGTCAGGCCGGCAACAAGACCGTGGTACGCACCTCACTGCTACGGTACGTTCAAGGCCGCGGCTACGTTGGGACGGCACGTCTCCGAGCTCTTCCCCTCCTCCACCTCCAGACGAGCCACGCCACCCCCAGAGTGCAGAGGAAGACGAAGGCGACCGCCGCCAGGGCGACCTTGGCGAGCCGCGGAAACCCGTGGTGCCTCTCGGGAAGTCAGGTTCGCTCGGCCTGAGCGCGGCGGAAGGTGACGACCGTCGCAACGACGAAGGCGACCGTCGCCAGCATCCAGGCGTACTGAAGGTAGTGCCTGCCCGAGTCAATCGCATCAAGCGCCATGAACGCCGCCACGAAGGCGCTCGAGAGCTGCAGGGCGGCGGCCGTGAATCGCGGCGCGCGGGCGAGGAAGCGTGCCACGACGACGTTGAGGAGACCGACAACGACACTGGGAACGCCGACAATGTAGTGGTGGTGCTGTAACGCATCGAGACCACCCACGATCAGGACGACCCCATTGAGGACCAGGATGAGTCGTTCTCGTTTACTGGCGCCCATCCTACCTGCCCGCGGGCGCCTGCCAAAAGGCGGCCTCGTCGTCGACGAACAGGATCTTCTTGCCTCGTTTCGTCATGATCGTCCCGTCCAGGGTCTCGCTTCGGTATCCGTCGGGTATCAGCTCGTAGTACTCCCGCACTGGCCGAGAGTCCTGGTTGAACATGCTGTAGATCGGGCACCGGATCTTGAAGACGAACCTGGACAGGAACCAGAGATAGTCGACGCCCTCGACGGTATTGTCCGGATCCCTCCGGCCCACGCGCACCACCCGCAGCGGCGCGCCGGTGATCAGGCGCCGCCTGATCTCGCCGACGCCCAGGATGGTCCCGTCGGCGTCCGTCACGTAGACACCGAAGTCCGGGTCCATCATGATCCACCGCCCCAGTGTGCGCGAGTAGACCGACGTCACAAAGTGGCTCTCGGAGCTTTCGCCATCGTACGGCAGCAGGTGGGTGTGGCGGGAGGGGAAGCCCATGGCGAGATAGACCTCGTTGAGGATGACCGTCTTCATGTAGCAGTTGATCGGCTTCCCCTCGGCCCGGGCCATGTGAATCATGGTGAACGCGTTGCGTTCGGCGGGAATGGCCGGCGCGTCGGCGTGGTGGGCCAGCTCGAACACCCAGCGCATCAGGTTGATGACGCGGTCCAGCTCCGCACCTTCGCCCGCGACTGCATTCAGATCGTAGGTGTCGCGCAGCTTCGCCAGGTTCTCGTCCGTCGCCGCGGCGTAGTAGAACGCCAGAGCTACCGGGTTCTCGGCGTCCTCCGCCCCGAAAGCCGGGTACTCCTTCAGGAGCTCCATCCAGCGCTTCCCGAGGGCCGCGTCCTCGTCGGTTTGAGGGGGCGCGGGGGTCGCAGCCGCCGCGGTGGCGAAGGACAGACCGACCGCCAGGCCAGCGACAACAAGTAGTCTGAGTTGTTTCGGTCTCATCGGTCGTACCTTTCGCTCATGGCGGCGCCCGGAGCGGTGCCGCGGGTCTTCTGCCCGTCACGATCGAGCCTTAGCTGCCGGCCCAAGAGGAACATCAAAGGGTGATACGTGGAAGCCACGTAAAAGGTGTCGCCCCTGCCTCCGGCCGGCTCGTCGGCAGCCTCTTGATCCCCCGGCTTTCGTAGAGGTGACTTCGGCACGATCACTAATGTCCCGTCTCGAACGGTGATTGACTCGAGCTTCCGGAGAACGGCTCTGACATTCGGCCGTTTGTTCGCGTCCTCCGCCAGGTTCTTGGCCCTCATAGCGTTCATGAACTCCTCGGGTAACGGTTTCCCTGCAAGCTCGACAGAGTCGAGGAACAGCAGCAGGCGCCCCGCAGCCATATCCACATGGAAGACCGCCGACCCGTTCAGGTAACGGCCCTTGAACGAGTCCCCAAGTCCAGCCAGTGGGAAAGCGATGTCTCCCTTGATCCGATCGCCCTCTATGATCACGTAGACCCTGCCCGCCATTACCTTCCAGTCCGGGTGCCGGTTGATGAGGACGTTCACGTCGCGTGAGGTGAGAACCAGTGGCGGAGACGGGTGGTTCTGCTTGAGTGCCTCCGTGAATGCCCCCACACGTTGCAGCACGGCTGTTTCTTCGGCCTCTGAGACATCGACGCTTGGTAGTTTCATTGGAGTGGGAGAGGTGTACTTCTCCGCCAGGCTCGAAACGAACCTCGTGATCCCACGATAGACGAAGAAGCCGCCAATAGCCGCCATGACCACCAGGACGCAGCAACCAATCGCGAAGGCTTTCCAGCAGCCCCGGTGGTCAGCTCTTGGCTGCAGCTGGCCGACATCTGACATCTGGGGATCGCTGCTCGGGGTTTGCGTGCTCATGGTCTCTCCTGATATCTCCTTGCAGATGCAGGCTGTCGGGTGGCCAGGTGGCGGGGTGCAGCGGCAGCTGTGGCCCACCGCAGCGTCTCGCCAGGCGGGTCGGAGAACCGCCCTCTCACGGCTTGCGTCCCTTGATGTGCTTGGGATTCAGCTTGCCGAGGCCGACCGCCTGCAGTGCGCCCTGCAGGTACTCGAAGACCTCCATCGTGTCGAACGCGAACCCGGGGATGATGCGTGGCTTGCCGCCGTAGTACACCCCCAAGGTGCTGCTTGTTTCTACCGAAGAACCCTCGACGTTCCAGGCCGAGATCGTATAGAACGCCGTGACCGTCGCGCCTCCCCTCCCCGGTTCGAACAGCGACGGTCTCTCGAGAAGCTCACTGAAGCAGAGCTCGAACTGCTCCTCGCTCAGGTTGGACAGGCCGGGCTGCGGCTCGGACAAACCGAGAAGACGGCCGAAGTGCCGGTAGAGCTCAGGCGACCCAGAGGGTGGAAAGGTCGTCGGCACGTAAAACACCGAGCCTGTAGCGAAGACAGAGTTGGAAACCGCCCTGGACAGAAACGCCTCGACGCGCTCCCGTTCGACCGCAGGCTCCATCTTCCGCAGCGAGTGGCCCCAGACCGACTTCTTGGGAGGTGAGTAGTACATGGTCTCTTGAAGCTACCTCGGCGGCAGCAACCTAGCGATGGTCGCATCACTGTGAGCCAGGCTCCCGCCCAACGGATCACCCTGTTGTAGGGTGCGATGCGCAACCCGTGTCGCGAGCCCATCTCCCAGCAGGCTCGGGCAACGAGGACGGAACGGCGCGACTGACACTTCGTCCCCTACGAAACCCAGTCCAGAATGGGCAGACTTACCCTCCAGGCTGAACCCTCTCTGACCATCATGACCTGGCCCCCGCTGCCGCACACCGGGGAGCAGTACGTCCGATAGTGAATGAGCGCCTTCCCTTCGGAAACGAAGAATGGACATTGAGGCACATACAGGAACTCGGGTACGACGGCACTCGGCACCGCCCTGACGATCGCCCTCTCTTCTCCCAGCGCCCGGCACTCGGAGAAGGTACGAAGCCTGTGTCCGGTCCCGACCCAGCCACTGCTCTGCAGCTTCCGTTCGATCTCCGGAAACAGAAACTCCAGGGAGTCGTCGATACAGAGGAGCTCAGGACTCCGAAGGCCCCTCAGGTGCCCGGCGATGAAAGCGACTAGAACCTCGGTACACTGCTCCGTCGTCGGCCGGAAGAAGGGGCTGAGCTCGGGGGATACGGGCTGGAAGTAGGATCCAGAGAATACCGCTTCTGATGGCGTCAGGATGATCCCGTTGAGGGCCGAGGCGTTCAGACGCTGGCTGGGCAGGGTGAAGACCTCGACGATCACGTTCGACTGAAAGAAGATCATCATCGTGTCTCCGTACGTCGAACCGAGTCGCCAGTCGCCGTGGATAGCGCCGACCAGCGACGGCCGACGCGTGGTCAGCCGGCGATTCGCCAGCCTGAGCACCAGGGGATCCGCCACCAGAACCTCATCCCAGTCGAACGGCGTGCAGTCCCGCAGGTAGACGGGGTCGCCGGTACAGGACGAGAGCGCGGTTGCCAGGCAGCCTACGAAGCTCTCCTCCCGCGACTCTTGGCTCGGAGGTGAATATGTGCCCCCGCAGCCGACCAGTCCGGGGAGAATCGCCACCAGGATCAGCAGGACCGATGTCACGCGTAGATCAGCCCGTGGCGAGCGTCGTTCTCTAGCTCCCTCCACGTCACGCCTCCCCGTCGACCCCAGGCCAGTTTGGACCATCAGAAAGAGGTAGGTCCCATCCATCTACTGATCTTCACGATGCGCGTGCACGATCTCGTACTTGATGCCCTCGGGATCCTTGAAAAAGACCGCGTAATACCCGGGGGGGGAGTACTCGGGGTACTCGCGAGGCGGGCTGACGATCTCTGCGCCGATTTCCTTCAGCTTCTCGTGAAGGGAATCGACCTCGGCGCGCGACTCGGCTCTGAAGGCAAGATGGTGCAGAGATCCCGGTCTGCGACGGTGAATTGACTCGTCCTT
>JAJDNH010000061.1 GCA_022340775.1 Acidobacteriota bacterium | reverse complement strand
CGGCTCGAAGCGGCCATGTAGTGGCATTTCTGGAAACCTGTACTCATGGAATCAGTAACTTACGCTCTGAACTGTCGAACTCGGGAGGCCCGGGTGGAGAGCCCGTTCGAAGCGAGGTTCGCGAGGCGGGCGTCAGATGTGCGTTTTCTCGCGCCGGAGGCCATCAGAGTCCTTCTCGAGCCCGGGTTATCCGGACGCGATCGTAGCGAGACCGGCGAGACGTCTGTCAGCGCTGGGTTCTGAGCGTCGAGCTGCCGGAGGCATACTTCCTGTATGTTGAGGACAGCGAAACGCAAAAGAGCACGGCGATGACTGGCGTATCGTCGGTCGTAGTAGATCGCGTGCGGATATCCCGGGCGTTACTTCAGTTCGACCCGTTCTCCCACACCCGAAAAGCCGCGCGTGGCGATGATGCGAGCCGTGGCGTAGTGCTCGCCGACGGTCAGGATCCCAACCTCTCCCAGCACGATTCTGGGCATTCCGGCAGCCGGGTTGTCATGGAAGAGGGTTGCGAACTGTCCGGGGTAGACCCCGTCAGCCGAACCGAGATCGACCATGACCAGGTTGTCGGTGCCGGCTGTGACGATACCGTCCTTCTGGTAGACCACGTAGCCGGTCGGCTTTCCGTTCGGTGAGTCACAGCGGGTCATCGGCGGTGTCCTGACCGCCAGTGGAACCGGGATCGGGCTGAACGGCTTCAGGACGTCGCCGAGCGCGATGGGATCGCAGGCCAGTGTGATCTCGCAGATGCTCGAGTGACTCTGGGAGCACAGAACTCGCAGCTGGCCCACCTGGCGGTACAGCGTTCCCATCAGCGCTCCAGAGATAGGATGGTCCAGTGGCCCCTTCTTGCTGAGAATGAAGAAGCGGTCACCGGCGGCGACTCCTTCTTCGGTGCCGCCGTTTATGTAGACGATGTCGCCCTCGCTGTAGTCGTCCTGGTACTCGGTGGTCTCTGCCGAGACGATTGAGAACGGGAACTCGCTCTCATTGTTGGAGAGCACGGCGAAGCAGTAGACATCCGCGGTGCTCCCGAGGGGTACAGCCTCACCCTCGGTTGTGGCCTCCTCCTCCACCGGCGGCTGAGCGGACACCTCGGTCGGCGGCGGTGTGACCTCCTTCTCCTCTACAGGTGGCGCCGGTTGTACGGCCACGTCGATCACGACGGGATCGCCAGGGTAGATCCAGTGGGAATCACGGATGTACGGATTCCTCTCCCAAATCTGAGGCCACAGGTAAGGGTCACCCAGATACTGCTTGGCAAGGTCCCAGAGGGTGTCGCCCTTGACAATAGTGTGCACCCGGGCGCCCTCGGGGAACTCCGTAGGTGGGTTGTACGGGGTCCAGTGGTCTCCCACGAGGTGGAGCGGGCGCGGGGGCGGGGCGACAGTCTGGGCCGCAACCAGGACTGGGAAGAGACCCACGAGGATTCCGATTCCGAACCTGATGCTGCCTTTCATAAGCCGTCTCCCAACTCTTGGAACACGTTCAAGGTTACTCCAGGTCAGATGCGATCGTCAATCCTTTTTGGCCTTCTTCTCCTTCTCGCGTATCTTCTCGATTTTCTCCTTGATGCGATCCCACGCCTCCTGCGCTTGCTTCTGGAGAGCGTCCACCTGGTCCATGTGGGGATAGTCCGGGTAGTTTTCCTTGAGGTACTCGAGCCTCCACAACGTAGCAATCCAGCGCTTGTTTCTGGCGTAAAAGTGCGCCACTTCGTACTCGTGTTCTGCGAGAACTTCCTTGACGTCTGCGATACTCTTCCTGGCTTCCTGAACGTACTTTGAGTTAGGATAGAGATTAACAAGTTGTTGGAAAGAATCCAGCGCATCGTGGGCGCTTGAAAGATCGCGGTCGGGACGCAGACGCTTGGCCGTGTAGGTTCGTCCCAGCATGAGCAGTGCGTAGGCTCGGTCGGGATCATTAGGATAGCGGTTGACGAAGTCACGGTACCGCAGTCGCGCCTCGGTGATGTTGGCCGTGTCGTGATATTGAAAGTAGCAATCTGCAACCTTCACTGCAGCCTTGTGACCCAACGGATCGTTGGGAAAACTGTCATACAGGAACGCATACAGCTTGCGTGCCTGCTTGTACTTCTCCTTGGCGTACAGATCCTCGGCCTTGGAGAAGATCGTCGCCTTGTCCATGGACGAGAGCTGCTGGAGTAGAGCTTCATCCGGCTTCGAGCTGGAGCAGGCGACGCCCCAGAGGGCACCGGTGGTCAGCAGTATCAGTGAAATGAACCTCTTCATGTAACTTGTCCTTTGGCAACTGCGGCACGAATACTCTCGAGGGCAACACGTCGGCTCTCGGCACCGAATATGGCGCTGCCCGCGATCAAAGTGGTGGCACCAGCGGAGACCAAACTTGGGGCTGTTTGTGCATTCACTCCGCCGTCCACAGAAAGGTCGAAACTGTCGTCTTTGAGGAGGGCGCGCAAACGTCGTATTCTGTCCGTGCTCTCCGGGATGAACTTCTGGCCTCCGAAGCCGGGGTTGACCGACATCACGAGAATGAAGTCCAACCAGGCTGTGATCTCGGTCACGAATGCGAGCGGCGTTCCAGGGTTGATAGCTGCCCCTGCGAGCGCGCCGTGCTCGCGGATCAGGCTCACTGTGCGCTGTATGTGGGGGCAGGTTTCGACGTGAACCGAGATCCGGGTCACCCCACAATCCGCCAACGGCGCGATCAGAGGGGTCGGATCGGTGACCATGAGATGGGCATCCAGCGGCAGCGCGGTGTGGCGTGCCAGGCAGCGGACAAGCGGCGGGCCGAAGGTGAGGTTGGGGACGAAGTGGCCGTCCATGATGTCGAGGTGGATCTGGTCCGCGCCGGCGCTCTCGACGTCCCGTACCTCGGAAACCAGGTTGGCCAGGTCACTGGACAGGATAGAGGGCGCAATCCGAACGCTCATTGGCTGACCCACAGGGCGATGATATCCGAGCGTGAGAGGGGGCTGCCTGCAGCCGGATACTGCCGCAGAACCACGCCCGACGCCACACCGGGGTAGGCAGTGCCATGCACCTGGCCGAGCCTGAAGCGATGGCTGCGGCAGAAGGTCCGAACCTCGGCGAGCGGATGGCCGAGAAAGGACGGCGCGACCCACAGCGGCTGGCGTGGCGTGGTGTTCGAAAGGAGATCGACGGTCGTCGCCGGGGCCACTTCGGTGCCCTCGGGTGGGCTCGAAGCGAGCACGCTGTCAGCGTCTGCCTGGTCCGCAACCTGTGCTTGACGGCCGGGCTCGAGCCCGAGGTCCTGCAACAGCCGGGCCGCGTTGCTGATCGATTCGTCGTGCAGGTTCGGTACCTTCACGCGCTCACTGCCGAGGCTGAGGCGGACTCGGACGTGGGCGCCTCCCTTGACGTGAAAGCCCGCCGGCGGCTCCTGAAGCGCGACCGAACCGGACGGAACCTGAGGGCTGAAGACGCCCTGATCGTCGACGTCGACCGCCAACCCGCGGTCGTGGGCGGTCTGCCGGGCCTCGTCCAACGTCTTGCCGCGCAGATCCGGCACCGTCAGCGTTCCGGAGTGAACGGTGTGCACGAGCGCCACCCAGAACACCGTGGAGGCCGTGACCGCGAAGATAGCGGCGATCAGGAGGCGGTCCCGCATCGCTGCGACTCTACCACGGTCCCGCCCCTGAGACGTGTCAGCCGCGGTGCAGGAAGTGGTAGATGTTCTCGGGCAACACCTTCAGGATGTCGTTGTAGAGCACGACAACCATAAGTAGGATCAGGAGCAGAAAGCCGACCTCCAGGATCCGTTCCTTCACCTTCAGAGGCAGGTCGCGGCGTCGGATTGTCTCGAAGGAGAGAATCGCCAGGTGCCCTCCGTCGAGGACCGGAATCGGCAGCAAGTTGAAGATCCCGAGCTGGAGCGAAATCAGGCCCAAGAACCAGATCAGCGGGCGGATGCCGCTGCGTGCAGCCTCGCCGGAGATCCTGGCGATGTCGATCGGCCCCGAAACCTGACTGAGGGAGGTCTTGCGCCGGATCAGCTTGGAGAGGATTCGAAAGGTCTGAACCGTCATCCGCTGATTCTCGCGGACGCTGGCCGCGACCGAGGCCAGGGGACCCAGCTTCTCGAGGTGGGTCGGGAAGATCACGGGTATGCCGATCTTGCCCTCCCCGCCGATGTCCTGGGGTGTGATCTTCACCTGCCGACGTTCGCCGTTCCGCAAGAAGCTGATGGTGATCTCCTGGCCGGGGTGAGGTGAGATCAAGCGCATCATGTCGTAGAACTGATGAACTGGCTGGCCCTCTATCGCGACGATTCTGTCTCCGGGCTGCAGCCCTGCATGCTGGGCGGGGGACCCGGGGTTGAGCTTGACGATGACCGAGCTCAGAGGCGGCAAGATGCCGGAGTACCCGAAGCCGTAGCGGGAGAACTTGGTCGGTGTAAACGCAAGCGTGAGCGTTTGCCCGTCCCGCTGCAGCGTGACGTGCACCTTATGGCCGCCTGACGTGAGGATCGACGTCTCAAGGTCGCTCCACGTCCTGATCTGGACGTTGTCCACTGCCTTCACGAGATCGCCTTCCAGGACTCCCGCCCCTGCCGCGGGCGAGTCGGGCTCGACCCAGCCGACGCGCGGCGGCTGGCTCTGGTAAGCGGGCATCTGCACCCCGAGGACGAACGCGACGGCGAGGAAACCGACCGCAGCGATGATGTTCGTCACCGGTCCGGCGAGCAGGATGACGCCCCGCTTCCAGCGCGGTAGGAGCTCCTCGTCCGCCTCGGCGACGCCTGTGACCTGCGACTCATCGGGGCCGAGGCCGATGACGCGGACGTAGCCCCCGAGTGGAATCAGGCTGATCCGGTAGTCGGTGCCACCACGTTTGAACCCCCAGATCCTCTTGCCAAACCCGAC
>JAJDNH010000050.1 GCA_022340775.1 Acidobacteriota bacterium | reverse complement strand
CCCACCCCCTGCCGGGTCGCCAGCACCCTGCCGTCCGGCAACGGCTCGAAGAGGAACCGTGCAGATGTGACGCCGATCATCCAAAACCCCAACTCTTGGGGCTACAATGGGTCGTAAGGAAAGCCCGAGAGGGTGACGGGCCCCGCGAGGGCCACCGTACCGAGGGGCGATGTCATGAGACCAAGCGCACGACTGATCCTGATCGCGGCACTGACAGTTGTCGTCGGTACGGCCGGGGCCGCGACCGTCGCCCCGCCCGCCAGCCTCGATGACCTGGCGGTCATGAGCGACAGCGTCGTCCTGGCAGAGGCCGTCGAGAGCTACGGCATCCAGGGAACCATGTTCCCTCGCACGGTGACCGTCTTCCGAGTGGTTGACGCGGTCGGAGGCGCCCGCCCCGGAACCTACTTCGACGTGGCCGAGCCGGGCGGTGCGACCGGCGACAAGGGTTTCGCCATCAGCGGCGTCACCAACTACCATCCCGGAAACACCTACCTCCTCTTCCTTGTGGCCCGCCCGGACGGCCGCTGGGCCAGCCGGATGCTCGCCTACGGGACGTTCGTCGAGGACGCCCACGGACACCTGGTACCGGTTCCAGAGGCACGGGACATCGGTCTCGTCTGCGCCGACGGCGTGCGGTGGCTCGCCCCCTACCCGGAGCAGGCCCTGCTCGCCCACCTGCGCAGCGTTGCCGGGGGCGGCCCGGCCGCGCCGATGCCGGAGCCGCTCCCCGGAAGTGCCGCCAACGGCCCCAGCCCTTCGGCTTGCCGGCAGCTCACCTACAGCGACGGTTTGCCGGTCCGGTGGTTCGGCTTCGAGACCACGACCGTGGCCCAGATCTGGGCCACCACGCCGGGTCAGAGCGGGTTGGCGGATGGCGGCATCGGGGCCGTCTCTGGAGCCGCCAATGCCTGGTCGGGGTACCCAAACGCCGCCATGAAGCTGCTGTACCAGGGAGTCAGGCCCGCCAGTGTGAACTGTTCCGTCGGAGCCTCGAGCGCGAACAACGTTGTTTTTGACGACCCCTGCAACGAGATCACCGACATGGTCGGATGCTCCGGGGTTCTCGCCTTCGGCGGCACCTGGTTTTCCCTCAGCACCCAACCCTACGATGGGATCCAGTGGCACGTGGCCTCGGCGCCGTTTGTCGTTGTCAACAACGGCGCAGAGTGCATGGGAGCCACCCAGTTCGCCGAAATGATGACCCACGAGCTGGGCCACAGCCTGGGGTTCGGTCACCACACCGACCCGGATGCGACCATGTATGCGTACTGCTGCCACGGAGCACGCGGCGCCGGTCTCGGAACCACCGACGGCCAGTGCGCCTCCTGGCAGTACCACACCTTCCTCGACGTCCCGTACGACTTCTGGGTGTGGAATTACATCGAGGGTCTGCAGAACGCGGGCATCACCTCCGGATGTGGGAGTGGGAACTACTGTCCAGGGCAGCCCGTCCAGCGCTCGCAGATGGCGGTCTTCCTCCTCAAATCGGTTCACGGCTCGAGCTACAGCCCGCCAGCCTGCTCCGGGATCTTCGGTGACGTGGCCTGCCCGGGGGGCTTCGCCGTCAACTGGATCGAGCAGCTGTTCAACGAGGGCATTACGGCCGGATGCGGCGGCGGGAACTTCTGCCCTGGCAGCCCCGTGACGCGGGCCCAGATGGCGGTGTTCCTGCTGAGGGCGAAGCACGGTTCCAGCTACACGCCTCCCACCTGTGCCGGGATCTTCAGCGACGTACCTTGCCCCGGGGGGTTCGCCGTCAACTGGATCGAGCAGCTGTTCAACGAGGGCATTACGGCTGGATGCGATGGCGCCAACTTCTGCCCGAACGCCTCCGTCAACCGGGACCAGATGGCCGTCTTCCTTGACAAGACCTTCAGTCTCTCGACTCCCTGAGCTCGGCGCCAAGTGCCCCCACAGCCTTGACACCGCACAGGCCAGGACACATAATCCGGCTAGTTCTTTGGCGTGCTGTTGACGCCAACAGGCGTTTCCAGGGGGGTGCCCTAGCGGGCTGAGAGCATACCCCTCGAACCTGAACCGGATTATGCCGGCGGAGGGAACTGGGAACCGGGCGCACGTCGCCAGACGCTTCTGGACTGGCGACCGGCGACAGATCTCCCCCGGCGACCGAACCGCACCCGGGAGGTCGTCATGTATCGCACCCGCCTTCTTTGCATCCTGACGGTCGTGTCTTCGATGCTCGCCGTCGCCGCTTCTGCAGCCGACCTCGGAGGCCGCGTGGTCGACGCGAGAGGCTCGGCTGTAGCCGGGGCCACTCTGATCGCGACCGCCGGCGCTCACACGTGGTCTGCCGATGCCGGTCAGGATGGCCGGTTCGTCTTGAGGCTGCCGGACCCGCCGCCACATCCATTGCGTCTGTCCGCCACGGCACCCGGCTACCAGACCGTAACCCTGGAGGTCTCAGACGTCGGCCGGCCGTTGGTGGTCAGGCTGACCGAGAAACAGGTGTTCTCCGACACCGTCGAGGTCACAGCCAACCGCGCACGCCCGGGGCAGACCCCGGTCACGTTCACCAATGTCACGCGTGCCGAGATCGAGCGCAGCTACTGGGGCCAGGACGTGCCCATGTTCCTGACCCAGGTGCCGGGGTTCTACGCCTACAACGACAACGGGAACGACGTTGGGTACTCCTACTTCACGCTGCGAGGATTCGACATGCGGCGCGTCGCCGTCAGCCTCAACGGGGTGCCCCTCAACGACGCCGAAGAGCACAGCGTCTACTTCATCGACCTCGCCGACTTCCTGTCAACGACCGAGGACATCCAGGTGCAACGAGGCGTCGGCACCACGCTTTACGGGGGCGACGCCATCGGCGGCAGCGTCGACATCCTGACTCTCCATCCACGTGGCGAGCGCAGGCTGCGGTTCTCGTCGATGCGCGGCTCGTGGGACACGACGCGGTGGAACCTGGAGTACGACTCGGGCCGGTCCGCCGACGGCTGGGCCGCTTCGTTCCGACTTTCCCGGATCGACAGCGACGGCTACCGGGACCAATCGTGGGTGAAGATGTGGAACTACTTCGCCACCATCGAGCACTCGGGAGAACACTCCAACCTGCAGCTTGTCCTGTTCGGGGGACCGGAGGAAACCCACCTCGCATATGACGGGGTTCCCCGCGCCTACCTGGATGGGGAGATCAGCGGCGACCGGCGGCGGGACCGGCGTTTCAACCCGCTCACCTACCCCCAGGAGATCGACCACTTCTTCCAGCCTCAGGAGCAGCTCATCCACACTTTGCAGCTGGGTGAGAACCTGACGCTTCAGAACACGCTTTTCTACTTCCAGGGCGACGGCTACTACAAGCAGCTCAAGCTCGGAGCGTGGATGCCGCAGTACTACCTGGCGCCGTTCCCCGGCCCCGACGGCGGTCTGATCGACACCACCGATCTGGTTCGCAAACGAACTGTGGGCGAGTGGGACGGCGGCTGGATCGGACAGCTGCAGTGGCGGCACGGCGGTGGCCGGGGCACGCTCAAGGCCGGGATGGCGGTTCGACTTCACCGCGGACATCACTACGGAGAGGTCATCTGGGCACAGCTCTACCCTCCAGACACGCCGCCCAACCAGCGCTACTACGACTATGAGGTCGGCAAGCGGAGCCTGCAGCCTTTCGTGCAGGAAACGTGGCGGCTCTCCGACGCATGGACGCTGATGGGAGGAGTGACATGGACCTCACACCGCTACGAGATGAGCCGGGACCGCCTCAAGAACGTCAGCTTCACCCAGAGCTACGACTTCCTTCTGCCCAGGCTCGGGCTCACGTGGCGTCCATCGGCGGGCTGGAGCATGTTCGCCAACGTCTCGCGCGGCGCCCGCGAACCGGCTTTCCGCGACATCTACGACCCTCAGGACTACTGGGGGGAGCGAGCGCGTCTCGACCCTGAGAAGCTGATCGACTACGAGCTGGGCGGCGAGCGTCGCTGGAGCACCGGCTTCGCCAAGCTCAACCTCTACTGGCTGCATTTCAACAATGAGATCGTCTGGGCTGGGGCGCTCGATGACAACGGCGTCCCGATCAACGCCAACGGCGCGGTTTCCAACCACCGCGGCATTGAGCTGGAGATCGGCTGGAGCCCGCTACCCCGGTGGGGCGCCCATCTGGCGGCCTCCCTGGCCCGCAACACCTTCCAGCGGTTTACCGAGTACGACTACGACGGCAACCCCGTCGACCACTCCGGAAACCGGATTGCAGGTGCCCCGGACCGACTGGCGACCCTGCAGCTGACCGGCGGCGTCGGACCGGTCGATGCGATGCTGACGGTACGGTACGTGGGGCTCTTCTACCTCGACAACACCCAGGATCTCCGCAAGTTCCCGCTGCTTCGTGACGAGCCTGGCTACATTCACCGCATCAATCCCAGCTACACCATCGTCAACCTGGCTCTGCAGTGGCATTTGGCTGGAACGACGGCTGAGCTCATCGGTGCCAGACACGCCAGCGTCGACCTACGGGTGAACAACCTGGCCGACAGGCTCTACACCACGTTCGGCTACATGGACTCCTCGCAGCCGGTGTGGACGCCGGCAGCAACCCGTAGCCTCTACGCCGGTCTCACAGTGGACTGGTAGACGCCGCTCCCTGGGATAGAGGGGAATCCGACACCGCCGAGCCGACGTGAGACAATGAGGTCAGCCCGTGACCCGGGGAACCCTCCTGCAGGGGGCAGTAACGGATGCGCGTACCTCGTGCCCGGCGCCGGAGCCATTTCTGGATTGCGGTTCAGAGGAGCCGCACAATTGTCTACCTGCTCGCGTTCAGCACCGCCGCGGTCGGGCAGGCTCTCGGCATGTTGCGCTTCTCCTGGGTGCAGGGGGCTCTGGTGTTCGGCCTCGGGATCCTCTCGATCCTGGTGTTCACGTACCTCCACCGACGGGGAATCGAACGGGTGGGCCGAGTGCCGCTGTACTGGGGTTGGATGGCGATCGACGTCGGCGCGATCACATGGGGCGTCTCCATCAGCGGAGGATCCTCGAGCCCGTTTTACGTCTGGTACCTGGCCAATGCGGCTGCGGCCGCGTTCGTCGGTGGCACGCCGGGAATGCTGGCGGTCCTTGCCACCAACAGCTGCGCCTACATCGGCCTCGTTCTCCTGACCGAGCATCCCGACCAGGCCACCCTGGTCACGGTACTGGGAAAGCTGGCTTTGCTCTACGGTGCGGCCTTCTTCGCTCTGCTGGAGGTCACCAACCTGCGCGAAAAGAGACGCCTCGTCGCCCAGCTGCGGCGACTCGAGGCGGAACGTGCTCAGAGGCTCCAACAAGTGGCTGAAGAGTTGACGGCACGCACTCACGAGCTTGATGCAGCCAACGAACGGCTACGCCAGGCAGCGACCACCGACACGCTGACCGGCTTGCCCAACCGGCGCTTTCTCCTCCAGGGCGTTCCCGGCGACATCGCGCTCGTCCAGCGTGCCTACGGCGATGCTGCGAGAACCGGGAAACAGAGCAGCAACCAGGACCTCGGCTTCCTGATGATCGACGTCGACCACTTCAAACGAATCAACGACGAGTACGGTCACGAGGCGGGAGACACGGTGCTCAAGGGCGTCGCCGAGGTCATCGCTTCGGCTATCAGGGGGACCGACTCGGTGGTTCGCTGGGGCGGAGAAGAGTTCCTGGTCGTGGCCCGCCGAACCGAGCGCAAGGCGTTGGCCCGGCTCGCCGAGAGAGTCCGTGCACAGGTCGCCTCGACGCCGGTCCGAACCTCGCATTCAGGGTTCGTTCGAGTCACCTGCTCGGTCGGCTACGCCACCTACCCGTTCGGTGATCTGCATGCGTTCAACTGGGAGGACGTGGTTGCTCTCGCGGACTCCGCGATGCTCCTCGCCAAGAGACAAGGGCGCAACCGGTCAGTTGGCTTTCGGCTCCTGGCAGCACGACTCCATGCCGGCGACCGGGAGCGTGTGCTGCGCGAGCCCGAGGCGGCCGTTGAAGCGGAGATCCTGGAAGTATTGGTCCAGAACAGGGTCGGCTAGCCGAAGACGGATCGGGAACGGTCAGGCCCGACCGTGCATCACCATTCTCGGCAGTACAATGAGCTCATGCGGCGTACCGGCCCCACCGAACGACCATCCTACGTCCGGCTCGCGCGGAGTGGTGAGCTCTTGCAGAGAACGAAGGCCCTCGATGGAATGCTCTCGCCGTGTGCCGTATGCCCCCGCGAATGCCGGGTCGATCGCCGTGTCGAGCTCGGAACATGTGCCACCGGCTCCCAGGCCACCGTTGCCTCTTGGACACCGCACTTCGGCGAGGAACCCGTGATCTCGGGCGTTCGCGGCTCGGGCACGATCTTCCTCGCCAACTGCAATCTGCGTTGCGTGTTCTGCCAGAACCATGACATCTCCCAACGGCCGAAAGCCTTTGTGGGAGGTTCCGGCACCGACCAGGAGCTGGCCTCGATCCACCTTGAGCTCCAGGACCGGGGTTGCCACAACATCAACTGGGTCTCACCCTCCCACCAGGTGCCACAGCTGGTGCGAGGGCTCGCGCTGGCGGCAGAGCGCGGCCTGTCGCTGCCGGTCGTCTACAACTCCAACGCCTACGATGGCCTCGAGACCTTGCGACTGCTCGACGGGATCGTCGACGTCTACATGCCCGACCTCAAGTACTCTGACCCGACCGCGGGCGCGCTGGGCTCCCGGGTGCCCGACTACCCCGAGCGCGCCCGCCTGGCGCTCATGGAGATGTACCGCCAGGTTGGACCCGACTGGAAGCTGGGACCAGACGGAACGCTGGTACGGGGCCTCCTCGTGCGGGTACTTGTCCTTCCCAACGACCTGGCAGGAGTGGAGGAAAGCCTGTCGTGGATTGCCGAGGAGCTCTCCCCCAAGGTTGGCATCTCGCTGATGGCCCAGTATTACCCGGCACATCTGGCCGCCAGGACCTCCCGCTACCCGCTCCTGGCCCGGACGATCTCGGCCGGCGAGTGGGCGAGAGCGCTGTCCGCTCTCGAGCGACACATGGTGGGAGACCACCACTTCGTCCAAAACCGTCGCCTCGCGCCGGCCTACTACCGCCCGGACTTCTCCGACACCGAAACCCCATTCGCGGATATCGAGGACTTCATTTGAGGACCGTAGATCGGATTACTCGGAGAGGTCCTACGCAAGCGCTGGCCGCCCCTTGCCGCAGTGCGACGAGAGGATTCGAGTGCAATGAGGTATCATTCCCCCGCCCGGCGCCCGAGGCCGGTGTCAAGGCAGGGTTATGCGTAGTGTGATCACCTTCGCGATGCTGCTGTTCATCAAGCTGGTGAGCAAGGTTTTCTACCGTCACCGCGTCGAGTGGATCAGTAAAATCCCCAGCGACGCCTGGAGGAAGCTGCGCCTGGTCTCGGTTCTCAATCACACCAGCCTCTACGAGCCCCTTCTCGTCGGCGCGGCTCCCACCCCGTTGCTGTGGAAGATCGCTCGGTGGGGGGTGCTTCCGATCGCTGCCAAGACGATGCGGCGCAAGGTTGGCCTCTTTTTCCGCATGATCGCGCGCAACGTCGTGGTCATCACGCGCAAGAACGACCACACCTGGCAGGCGGTGCTCGATCACATCGATGACCGTGCGGTAGTCTGCATCCTCCCCGAGGGACGGATGATGCGTCGCAACGGTCTCGACGAGCAGGGACAGCCGATGACGATCCGCGGCGGCATCGCGGACATTCTGCGGGTGATCGAAAACGGTTACATGCTGATCGTGTATAGCGGCGGCCTCCACCATATCCAGGCGCCGGGTGAACGCCTGCCCCGGTTGTTCAAGACCATCCGGGTCCGTCTTGAGCTGGTCGACATCGCCTCATACCTGAGCTCGCTCGAGGAACGCGCCGATTCCGACGGCTTCAAGCGAGCCGTCATCACCGATCTCGAGAACCGTCGCGACAGTCGTTGCCCAACCGAGGTCCCCCTGGCCGAGCTGCACCGTCGCGGCGCGGCCTGAGCCGCCCACGGGTCGCCGCAGATCGCTGACTGGCTATATCGTCAGTGCCCCCGAATCGAGAGCTGCCACAGGAACAGCGCGGCAAGGGTCTTGGCATCGCGGAGGCGTCCCTCCCTCGCCATTCTGAAGATCTCGCCGACGGGCAGGCTGACAGCGCGGAGTATCTCGTCCGGATCTGGAGACGCCTCGCTGCCCTCCTCCAGGCCCTCGGCCACAAACGCATGCAGCACCTCATTCGTGAAACCAGGGGTCGTGTAGAACGAGCCAAGCGCCTTCCAGCGCTGCCCGCGGTAGCCGGTCTCCTCGGCAAGCTCTCGGCGAGCACAGGCCAGGGGCTCCTCGCCCGGGTCGAGCTTGCCCGCCGGCAGCTCGAGCAGCTCATCCTCAACGGGGTATCGGTACTGACGGACGAGCACGATCCTCTCGTGGTCGAGAACCGGCACCACAACCACCGCCCCCGGGTGTCGCACCACCTCGCGAACCACCTCCCGACCGTTGGGCAGCCTCACTCGGTCGACGTCGAGACGGACGATCTTGCCGTCGTAGACGGTGCTCCCGGCCACCTTCTCCTCTCTCATCATCTCGTCCATCTCGCCTCCCGTCGAGCAACCCACAGCCCGAAAGACTCGAGAAGCGATTCTACTGCGGCCGACCAGGGCTCACTGTAGACTGAACAGCAATGCAAACGGCGCTCGCAACCCTGGCTCTGATCGGGGTCACCGTGGTGTGGGGTTGGACGTTCGTCATCGTGCGCGACGCGGTGGCCGTCTACGGCATCGTGGCTTTTCTCTCCCTGCGTTTTGCCCTCGCAACAGCCGCCGTCGTGCCGTTCTGGGGCCGTCGTCTCGATAGGAAGACGCTGCGAGCCGGGCTCGGGATCGGTCTCGTGCTGGCGGCGGGCTACCTCCTGCAGACATGGGGTCTGCGCTTTACTACGGCGACCAACTCCGGCCTCATCACGGGCCTGTTCGTGGTACTCGCACCGATCGCCGACCGGTTGATCAACGGCACGCACCTGCCACGCAGCTCGGCTGCAGCCGTTCTGCTGAGCGTCATCGGTATGGTGCTGCTCACCGGACGCGCACCGACCTCGCTGGCCATCGGCGATCTCTTGACCCTGGGCTGTGCGGTGGCATTCGGAGTGCACATCGCTCTGCTCTCCCGTTACGCCCCCCGACACGATCCCGGAGCGCTCACTGCCGCTCAGATGATCTCGGTTGTGGCTGTGTTCACAGTCGCCTGGCCGGCCACCGAACCGCTGACCGCGCCTCCACCTCAGGTGTGGCACGCCATTGTGATCACCGGCCTGCTCGCCTCCGCCCTGGCCTACTTCATCCAGACTGCCGCCCAGAGGCACCTGTCGGCGGCGCGGACAGCGGTGATCCTCACCATGGAGCCGGTGTTTGCAGGTTTCTTCGGCTTCATCCTGGCAGGCGAGCGGCTCCGCGAGCTGCAGTGGCTGGGGGCGGCCTTGATCCTGTGTGCGCTGCTCGTCGCCGAGGTCCTGCCGGCGCTCTCGATGCGCCACAGACGGTCCGGACTGTGACCCATTCCTGCAACCCCGCGCCACCGGAGATCGTACAGTTCTTGGTGGCCCGTCCAGCGGGTCGCTGTGAAGGAGGAGATCGATGAACCACCCCTTGCGTCGGGCGGTCGGTGCCGCCCTTCTCACCATTGCCTGCCTCGGCTGCAAACCGAGCCTGTTCGGGAACGACAAGATCACATATCCGGAGGCGCACGTCGGCAATGTCGTGGAGACCTTCCACGGCACCCCTGTCCCCGACCCGTACAGGTGGCTGGAGGACGTTGACTCCAAGGAGACCCGCGCCTGGATCGCAGCCGAGAACAAGCTCACCTCCTCCTATCTCGAGGGAATCGACGGTCGCGAGCGTATTCGGGCCCGTCTCACGGACCTCTGGAACTACGAGCGGTACGGCGTCCCGTTCAAAGAGGGGAACCGCTACTTCTTCACCCGCAACGATGGGCTCCAGCCGCAGAGTGTCCTGTACGTCACCGGCGCGCTCAACGCCGAACCGAGGGTCCTGCTCGACCCGAACACCCTCTCCAGCGACGGCACGGTGGCACTGTCGGGGATCTCGGTCTCTCCCGATGGCCGGTACCTCGCCTACAGCACCTCGAGCGGCGGATCCGATTGGCAGGAATGGAAGGTCCGTGAGGTCAGCACGGGCAACGACCTCGCGGACGATCTGAAGTGGTCGAAGTTCTCGGGCGCAAGCTGGAGTGGCGACGGCGCCGGCTTCTACTACTCGCGCTTCGACCAGCCCCGGCCGGGCCAGGAGCTGAAGGCCGTGAACCGCTTTCAGAAGGTCTACTTTCACCGCCTCGGGACCGTCCAAGCCCGGGACCGGTTGGTTTACGAACGGCCGGACCACGATGACTGGACGTTCGGCACCCAGGTCAGCGATGACGGACACTACCTCATCATCACGGTCTCAAAGGGAACAGACCGCCGGAAACTGCTGTTCTACGAGGACCTCCGTGCGCGCCCGACGCGCCTCGTCGAGCTCGTGAACCAGTTCGAAGCGGGCTTCCGATTCGTGGGCAATGACGGGCCCGTCTTCTACCTGTGGACCGATCTGGATGCCCCCAACGCCAGGCTGGTAGCGGTGGACACGCGCCACAATGACCGCTCCGGATGGAAGGACATCATCCCAGAGGCCGATGACGCTCTGCGTTCGGTATCGATGGTCGGCGACACGTTCATCGCTTCGTACCTGACAGACGCGCACTCCCGGGTCACACTCTTCGATTCGGCCGGCGCCCAGCGGGGCAACCTGCAGCTGCCAGGGATCGGCACCGCCTATGGATTCCAGGGTCGCCGGCGCGACACCGAGACCTTCTACCAGTTCACCTCGTTCATAACGCCAGGCACCGTCTACCGCCTCCAGCTGTCGACGCTCGAGAGCTCTGTCTTCAAGCGACCCACGGTCGCCTTCGACCCGAACGACTACGTTACCGATCAGTACTTCTGCACCTCCAAGGACTGCACACGAGTGCCGATCTTCGTGACCCACAGAAAGGGAATCAGGCACGACGGCGTCAACCCGACGCTTCTCTACGGCTACGGTGGCTTCGACATCTCTATCACCCCTCGGTTCTCCGTGAGCCGACTCGTCTGGCTCGAACTGGGCGGCGTTTATGCTGTTGCCACGCTCCGCGGCGGTGGTGAGTACGGCGAAAAGTGGCATCGTGCCGGGATGCTCAAGAACAAACAGAACGTCTTCAATGACTTCATCTCTTCGGCCGAGTGGCTGATCGACTCCCGAATCACCTCACCGAAGAAGCTCGCGATCGCTGGCAGCTCCAACGGTGGGTTGCTGATCGGCGCCGTGCTCAACCAGCGGCCGGACCTGTTCGGTGCAGCGTTGCCCGATGTCGGCGTCATGGACATGCTCCGTTTCAACAAGTTCACGATCGGCTGGGCGTGGACCTCGGACTATGGTTCCCCGGAGGACCCTGCGATGTTCCCGGTGCTCCGCGCCTACTCTCCGTACCACAACATCAGACCGGGCACCTACTACCCGGCGACGCTGATCACCACTGCCGACCACGATGACCGGGTGTTCCCGGCGCACTCATTCAAGTACGCCGCCCGCCTCCAGGCGGCGCAGGGGGGACCCGCACCGATCCTGATCCGCATCGAGACCCGGGCCGGGCACGGAGCCGGGAAGCCGACGGCAAAGCGCATCGATGAGGCGGCGGACAGCCTCGCGTTCTTGGTCAAGAACCTCGGGGTTGCGGTGCCTCCCTGGAGTTCCAGACAGCGGTAGGTCGTACACCAAGCCGGCCCCCGCACTGGTCTCCGATCGTGGTCGCCTTGGCAAGGCAAGCCGCAGCGACTCAGCGATCGTGAACGAGCCGCCCTCTGCTACAATCCGCTGAGACGAGCACAACCCGAGAGCGCCGGAAACTCGGCGCGCAGACTATGGACGACCGGTGTGGTGGCCCCGGGTCGAGGCGGTCTCGGGCCCCCACGGTGGAAGGGAAAGGTCGAATGGTCCTCCAGAGAGCTCTGACCGGTGCTGCAACGTTCTTCCTCATCTTCGGCTCGATGACGGGCCCAGCCGTCGGCGCAGAGGACAAGCCAGCCGCTAGACCGTGGAGCGGGTCCGCCGGCCTCGCATTCCTGGCTACCAGCGGCAACACCGACACCCAGACCCTGGGCCTCGACTTGGCCTTCAAACGAGTCCCGGAGCCGTGGGGGCTGGATTTCACGGCCAACTATCTGAGATCCGAGGACAGCGGCATCACCACCGCTGAGAGGTACGGCGCCAAGCTGCGCGGCCAGCGTTCGCTCAGCGAGCGGTGGGCGGTGTTCGCCGGCCTCTCCGGGGAGCGCGACACCTTCTCCGGCTATGACCTACGCGGCGTCGTGGAAGCCGGTGGCACGTATACGGTCCTGCCGGGCCCCACCCATACGCTGGCGTTCGACTGTGGCCTGACCTGGACGAAGGAGGATCTGGTGACCGGCCCAACCAACAACTCCCTCGGCGCTCTCGCAGGACTCAGCTACACATGGAAGCCACGAGAGGGCACCCAGCTCTCGGAACACCTCGTCTGGTACCCCAACTTCGACGAGACCGGAAACTGGCGGGCCACCTCGGAAACCGCCTTCCAGGCAGCGTTGAGCGAACGTCTGGCAGTCAAACTGAGCTATGAGGTTCGCCACTACAACCAGCCAGTTCCGGGATTCGACAAGACCGACACGACCACCAAGGCGTCTCTTGTAGCGAGCTTCTGATCCGGGCTCGTCGTAGCCTTTCACGTCTCGAGCACCTGCGGAGGCCGCGAGAGCCAGTGCCGTATACTCGAGCAAACGGCGGACTCAGAGGAACTGACCGGCCACCGCCGAGATCGGGGGCATGATATGAAGATCACAACGCGCTACTACGGACCCGTTGCCATCATGGACCTCAGCGGCAAGCTCACCCTCGGGAAGGGTGACGTCGCCCTCCGCGGCCGCCTCCTCGAGCTGCTGGATGAAGGCATCAAGAACATCATCATCAACCTCAAGGAGCTGAAGGTCATGGACTCCTCGGGGTTGGGCGAGCTGATCCGATGCAGGACGACTTGCAGCCAGCACGGCGCCGAGCTCAAGCTGCTGAACCTGACGCCCAAGGTCTACGACCTGCTCGAGGTCACGCGACTCATCGGCGTGTTCGAGATCTATACCGAGGAGGCCGAAGCCATCCCCAGCTTTTGGCACGAGGAGTCGGCGCCGAAAGAAAAGGACGACGGCTGAGCCGTCCCTGCATCGAAACTGAAAAGGGCACGCGGCGGGGGCCGTGACGCGTCATCAGCGGGCAGTTTCCATCAGCGGTCCTCCGCCGCGCACGTTCCCTGAGACGCCTGGAATGCGCCTTCCGTTGACCAGGCGGGTTCAAACCGCCATCATCCCACCGTGCGCCGTTCCCCCGTCCCGACGATCGCCGCCGTCCTGGCCGCCGGATGGCTCGTCACCGAGGCAATGGGGGCCACCCTCGCCGCCGCGCTGCTGGCTGCCGCGATCCCGTCCGTTGTCGCTGCGGTAGCGCTGCGGCGCCGGCCTCTGCCGCGCCGCGGGAGATTGGCCGCCTTCCTGGTCGTGATGGCACTCGTCGTGGCAGTAGCAGAAGTCGTCATCTTCCTGCTCCCCTCCGGGTCACCGACGATACCGGTGATCCAGCTCGCGCTTTTCGTGCTCCTGGCACCAGCGGTACCTCTCGTGTACGCGCGGACATTCCCCCCGGACGACCAGGGCCAACGCTGATGGTCTGGGCTGCGCTCCTGCTGCTCGTGCTCCTGCTTGCGGTGTGGGGCGCCAGGGAAGCGAAGGACGCGACCGCCTTCTTCGCAGCGTCCCGGCGCGCTGGGTCTGTCCTGGCCGGCCTCGGCGGTACCGCAGCTGGCCTTTCCGCCTTCGTCTTTGTCGGCGGGCCCGGTCTGTTTGCCACCATGGGCGTTGCGAGCCTGTGGATCATACTGTCGGCGCCGCTGACAGGTGCTCTCCAGTGCTGGGCCGTGGGCGAGCCGCTGGTAGAGCTGACTCGGAGCCATAACTGCCTTACCATACCCGATGTCGTGGCCGCCAGGTTCGGGAACGGCCTCCCGCGGGCTCTGTCCGCGACAGCGGTGATTGCCGGCGGTGTCGCCATGCTCGCCGTGCAGGCCAAGGGAGTGGGGGTCTTGGGCGAGGTGTTGGTGCACGTCCCTGGCTGGCAAGCGGCAACGGCCGTTCTCGCTGCCACCGCGCTCTACACTGCCGCCGGCGGAATGCGGGCCGGGCTGCTCGCCGAGGCGGCACAAGGACTGATCATGGCCGTCGCTGCGGTCGCAATCTCGGCGGCGGCCCTGTGGCAAGCTGGCGGACCGACAGCCGCACTTCGGACGATCGCACATCTGCGACCCGAGCTCCTCGATGCATGGGGCAAACCCGGTGCGGTGTCCGCCCTTTCACTCTTCCTGCTCTTCGGGCTCGGGACCTGCGCCCAACCCCACTACCTGCAGAAGTTCCTGCTCCTCAGGGACAGGAAGTGCCTGCGCTGGATGCCACTCGTCATGACGGTATCGCTGGCGGCCGTCCTGACAGTCTGGGTCGGCCTAGGTCTCGGCGCCACCGCGATGTGGGCCGACGGCAACCTGCACCTTTCCTCCCCCGATCAGCTGGCGCCGGCCTTTCTGTCCGCAGCGGGAGGCACACTGCTGGCACTCGCTCTCATTGCCGTGGCCGCAGCCGTGATGTCGACCGCGGCAACGCTCATGAACTTGGTCGCCGCTGCCGTCGTGCGAGACCTCCCTTCAGCGGTGGGCCGAGTCCCGGCCCGGTCGCTGTGGCCGGCCAGAGCCGCCACCGTGGCTGTTGGCCTGTTCGCACTTCTGCTCGCGTTCCACACGGAGCGAACGGTCGGACTGCTCGGCGTTCTCGGCTGGGGCACCTTCACTGCGGCGCTGCTCCCCTCGATACTGGTAGGGTTGAACTGGTCAGGAGCCACGCGGAGTGGATGCCTCGCCGCCCTGGTCATCGGCCCGCTGACGCAGCTTGCCCTCGAACTCGCCCATTCCGGGCATCTCATGCTCCGGTGGGAACCCGGCCTGACTGGCGCCGCCATAGGAACACTGGCACTCGTCGGCCTCTCCGTGGGCGGGAAGAAGGGCTGTCCGGAAATCGCTCCGACTGGTGCAGGAGGTGAGGATGAGGGGCTGGACTGAGGAGAGGATTCGAGATCTGGTTTCCCGGCTCGAGACGTTTCGAGAGGGCTGCCGGGTGACAACGCTGGCAGAGGTGGAGAGGGAAAGCCGGTCGCCGTTTCAGCTCCTGGTCTCGTGCATCATCTCACTCAGGACCAAGGATGAGGTCACCAACGCCGCGTCTCGGCGCCTCTTCCAGCTGGCCCAGACTCCACAAGCGCTGGCAAAGCTCAAGCCGGTCGAGATCGCAAAAGCCATCTATCCAGCTGGGTTCTACCGGACAAAGGCCGCCCAGCTCCAGCAACTGGCCTCTCTGCTGTGTGCCGAGCACAACGGGGCGGTGCCAGCCAACGAGCGAGACCTGTTGCGCCTCCCGGGTGTCGGTCGCAAGACTGCGAACCTGGTTCTCGGGCTGGGTTTCGGAGTCCCCGCGATCTGCGTCGACACGCACGTTCACAGAATATCCAACCGCTTGGGCCTCGTGAGCAGTACGAGCCCGAAGGAAACCGAGCAGCAGCTCGCGCGCTGGCTCCCGCGTGATCTCTGGATCCCCATCAACGACCTGCTCGTCACGTTCGGTCAGAACAGGTGCCACCCGACCTCACCCCGTTGCTCAGGATGTCCCGTCACAGACCTGTGCCCGCGCGTTGGCGTCACGCGTCACCGCTAGCCGAGATGTGCGATCTCCCTGCCCCGGGAGCTGAGGGCGAGCAGGTGGCACAATGGGGGTGTGAGAGGCGCTTCGAGATGGTCGCCGCGAATCGGCCGGGTCGCCGGGATTCCGATTCGTGTTCATTCGACGTTCGTGATCTTGCTGCTGTTCCTGGCCTGGCAAGCCGGTCGTCGCGCCGGTCTCCCAGGGGCCCTCGCCGAGACCGTGTTCGTGCTCACCCTTTTTGCCTGTGTCGCCCTCCACGAGATCGGTCACTCAATCGTCGCCAGGGTCAGCTCGGTCGCGGTGGAGGGCATCGTCCTCTACCCGTTCGGCGGCGTAGCGATCCTCTCCGGCCCGCCCCCTGCAGGGGCGACTGAAGCGCGAATCGCGGTCGCAGGGCCGATCGTGAACCTCGGCTTGGCTGGCGTCCTGTTCCTCGCTCTCGGCAGCCACGTCGGAGAGTCGTTCCTGCCCGGCGCCAGGTTGGCGAACCTCCCCGAGTCGCTCTTTTGGGCCAACCTCATCCTGGGCCTGTTCAACCTGGTTCCCGCGCTCCCTCTGGACGGCGGCCGTGCCCTACGTGGCTTTCTCGCGGCCACCATGGGACATGTCAAGGCGACCCGAATTACCGGCTCCATCGGTCAGGTTCTCGGCATCGTACTGCTGGTCTGGGGCTTGGCCTACAACCCGTGGTTGGGCATCATCGGTCTGATCGTGTTGCTCGGCGCCACCGGAGAGCTTCAGCGCATCCAGCCAATGCTGATCATGCAGCAACAACGGGTCGGGGACCTCGTCAACCGCCGGATCGAGATCGTCAGCCCACAAACCTCTCTGGAAGCTCTCCAGTCCTTCTCACACCAGCACCCCGGAACCGACTTTGTGGTTGGCACCGCCGATGAGGTAGTCGGATACCTCCCGGCAGCCGAAGTCTGGCGAGCGAGTACCGATGCCTCTGACCTCAGACCGAGTGCCAGCGCCCTGATGCGGCGGCTGGCCCGTCCGATCCTGCTGACGGCGCCGCTTTCGGAGGCCCTCGAGCAGATGAAGGAAGACGGCGTGGAGGCCGCGGCCGTGCTCGATGACTCTGGAGACATGGCCGGGATACTCACCGTGGCTCGGATCGAGCGGTCGCTTGCGTTGCTCAAGGCCATCACCGACCGTCGCTCCAGACCATCCACCTCCCCGAGCCGGTCTCCTCAGGAGTAAACCGCCCTGATCCGCGTCCTCACAGCGCAAATCTCGACCGCACGACCTCAGCCACAACTGCGGCATGGGAAGGCCTCGCAATGGCCAGCCCGGAAGGCCAAGTCCACGCCCCAATTCACAGCGAGATCCGCAAGGCGGGATCAGAAGGTCGCTTCCTCGCGCCGGAGCACCCAAGAGCTTGGGGGCTGCTAGTTGGCTTGGCTTTGCTGGCGCAGATCCTCGAGACGGTCGGTTACGTCCCTGAAGCTTGGATTGAGACTGGCTATTTCCGAGTAGACGCTGACCGCCTCGCCCTCATCGCCGCCGGCCTCCAAAGAGGATCCCAGGTCGTACAGCAGGGCCAACCTCGTGTCCGGCGTCAAGTCGGGAGCGGCCAGCGCCTTCCGGTACCATTGAGCCGCCTGCTCGAATAGCCCCTGCTCGAGGTAGCAGACGCCGATCATCGAGCAGCTCTCAACGAAGAAGCCCGTGTCGCGGGCCGAAATCTGAAACTCACCGATAGCTTCCGGGAGAAGGCCCATCTCTTTGTACGCAATCCCGAGGTTGAAGTGAGTATCCGAGTCCTCTTCGGACAGCTGCTCAGCTACACCTCTTTGAAACTCCCGAAACACCTCTTCGAGCAGCGCTTCACCCTTGCCGCGGCCGGTGGCCTCCTCGACCATTGCCTCTTCTGCTGCCAGCTCCTGCTCCAGCTCTTGCGCGAGGTCGATGAACTCGTCCTCTTCGGCGAACAGCTCCTCGGGGCGTTCCTCCCCTACCGACTGTGGCTGCTCGAGAATGACCCCTTTCTCCTTGAGGCGCAGTCGCCGTTCCCGGATCTCAGGGTCGTCCGGGAACTGCAGCTCGAGGTCCGTCAGCACTCGAAGTGCGTCCTCGAAGAGCTCCTGGGCAATGTAGAAATCGACCTGCTCGAGATCGTCGACCGCAGGCCCTCCGAAGGCAGCCGTGATGTCAACCATCTCCTCCGGCGCTGCCGTCCTGACGGGCTCCGGCTGCTCTCCGGGCTCCTCGGCCGCGGCCGCCTCCGGACTCTCGATGTATACCGCCGGCGCGGCCGGCTCCTCGACCCCAGGCTCGCCCTTTGTGGCAGTTGTTGTCAGTGAGCGTTCGAGCTCCTCGAGCTCCTCGAGCACGAAGCTCTGCCCCCTGGTTCCAGACGGCTCGGGAATCTGTACCTCGGCCTCGCGGTCTCCCTCCGTTTCCGGGGGCAACACGATGCCGGGTTCCTCAGACTCGACCTCCTCCGCCGTCGCCGGTTCGACAGGGGCGCTGTCAGTCGAGCCTTCGGCCGGACGGCCGGCTTCCGGTCCTTCATCGATGTCGATGTAGAGGACATCGCTCTCAACAAGCTCCTCGACCTCGGCTGCCGGCGGCTCTCCGCCCGGCACCAGATCGAGGGCCCGTTGCAGAGCCTCCAGTGCTTGCTCGTCGCCGGCCGACGAGTAGTGATCGATCAGGGGCAGTGCGACCTTCCTGGCCTCGGCCCGCTTTCCCTCCTCGACGTACAGCAGAACCAGCTTCTCGCGGGCCTCTACGAGGCTCGGGTAGTGCTCGACGATCTCCTCCAGGTGCCGCACCGCCTTGTCCACCAGGCCGTACTTGGTGAAGACGTTCGCCTCCGCCAGCCTCTCCTGCGGGTCGAAGGCCGCCACGCCGGCCGCCTCCATGGACTCCGCGGGGGCAACTGCTCCACCTTCGACGGCCGGGAGACCGTCCGCCTCGGCACCGGCCGCCTCGCCGAAGTCCACCGACTCAGGTGTCTCCATGGCCGGGGCTTCGCCGGTTCCCTGGGCAACAGACAGGGCATTGAGGCGCTCGCGGAACAGCTTGTTGTCGGGGTCGGCGTCCGCGAGTTCCATGTACAGGCGTAACGCCTGTGCGGGCCTCTGCTCTCGGTACAGGCGCTCCGCGAGAGCCGCCTTGAGCGTGAAGACCATCTCCTTGTTGTCCGTTGGCTCATACGCCCTGAGCGCACACGAGAGAACCTGGGCGTCCTCGGGAGCAGCCTTGAGCAGGCCCTGGAGAAGCTCCTGAGCTCTCTGAAACTCGCCACTGCGGATGGCTGTTTCAGCCACCGGCAGGAGAAGATCCCGAGCCTGGTCGAGATCGCCGTTCTCCAGAGCCGCGTTGGCCAGCACCTTCCGTAGCTCGTTGTCCTCCGGCTCCTCCCCCAGAAGCTCCTCGGCTGCTTCTACCGCAGCTTCCTTGTCACCCCGAACCAGCAGCACCTTTGCTTGCAGCGCACGCAGACCGTGGTGCTCCGGCGACAGCCGAAGGGCCGTCTCGATCATCTGCTCCGCCTCGGAGGAGCGCCCTGCCTCCAGCAGGCTCTTGCAGAAGGGCTCGAGAAAGTCCCCGCGCGGGGGATCGAGACTCAGTACGTGCTTGTAGAGGCGCTCCGCCTCATCCAGTTTTCCTCGTTCCAGCAGGAGAAGCCCGAGCCGCTCATACTCCGCAATGGCCTCGTCGTGCTGGTCCGCCTGCATCAGCGCGTCCGCCAGACGCAAGTGCACCACGGGATCCTCGGCCGCGAGCTGGACCAGCTTGCGCTGAATGCGGATCACATTCTCGGTGTCGCCGTTCTTGCCATACCAGTCTGCGAGGATCTGAAACTGGCCCTTCGCCTCGACCAGAAGGCCCTGCTGGAGATACAGCTCAGCAAGCCGGTCGAAGATGTCCAGCCGCTGCGGGGCCATTCTGTTGATCTTCTTCAGGATCGCGATGGCCTTGGAGGTGAATCCGTCCTGGGTGAAGTAGTCAGCGATCCGTTCGTAGAGCTCGACCGCCTTATCGACCTGACCGACTCGCCCGTAGAGGTCGCCCACACGGTTAATCGTGTTGGCGTCGTTCGGATTCGCTTTGAGCAGCTTTTCGTACTCACGAATCGCCTGCTCGATCCTCCCCTTCTGGACCAGCTTTTCCGCTTCCCGCAGAACCTTGTCCCGGTTGATGGCCATCCCCTAACGAGTCCTTCCGCGGCGGCTGCCGCTCCTCGCATGGTAGCACAGGCCGCCACCCGAAGGTCTTGCGATGAAGGTGGCTTCGGCCGTGCATATCGAGGGCGCGCCGGTGCTCCGAGGTCGGGTAGCCCATGTTCCGTTCCCACCCCCAGCGAGCGTACCTTTCAGCCAACTTCGTCATCAGATGATCGCGGTGGACCTTGGCGAGAATGGACGCCGAGGCCACGGAGAAGTAGCGAGAGTCCGCCCGCTCCTCCACCACCATTTCTCCTCCGCGCCAGTCGAGCCGAACACCATCAACGACCACGATTGTCTTGTCCCGATACAAACGGCGGCAGACAGCCTCCATCGCGATCCTGGTGGCACGCAGGATGTTCACCTCGTCGATGATCTCCGGCCACACCTCGATCGCCACCCACCCATCGCAGCTCTGACGTATCCAACGGGCGGTCCGAATCCGTGTCGAGCTGGCAACCGACTTCGAGTCCTGAACCTCTGCACGACGCGGAATGTGGCACCAAGCCACACCTGCGACTACCACCGGACCTGCCAGCGGGCCCCTGCCCACCTCGTCGATACCTACAACCCGTTGTGCCCGCCTCAGCAGGTGGCGGTCGCGGCCTCCGAGCGTCCGGCTCACGCCTTGCGCGGAGCCTCCTTGATCCGGGCCGCCTTGCCGCGCAGCTTCCGGATGTAGTACAGCTTCGCCCGCCGAACCTGACCACGACGAGAGACCTCGATCTTGGCAATCGTGGGAGCGTGGAGTGGGAAGGACCTCTCGACGCCGACACCGGAGGAGATCTTACGGACGGTGAAAGTCTCTGAAACTCCGCCGTGCTTGCGGGCAATGACCAGGCCTTCGAAGACCTGAATCCGCTCCTTGTTCCCTTCCTTCAACCGCACGTGGACCTTCACGGTATCGCCCGGCCTGAAGTCCGGTATGTCCGTTCGCAGCTGGTCCTGTGTAACTTCTCGTAGCAGATTCATGATCGCCGTTACCTCCCGCGTCGCCAGGGGCTCGGCTCACCTCGCCCTCGGGCGCCGGAGTATACACGCCATTCCCCGGGACGACAAGAGGTTGACCAGCGACGCCCGCCTCGTTGGAACGCCTTTTCCGAGACGGCGTCACAACCAGGTATAATCCTCCCGACACGACAGACGAGGGTGCTCGATCGACGAGGTCTACAGCATCGAAGGGGGATGATCCCAATGATCGTTGGCGTTCCGAAAGAAACCTACCCGGGCGAGAGACGAGTGGCGCTGATACCGGCCACCGTTCCTTCGCTGACGCGGGCCGGCCTCGAGGTCGTGGTAGAGGCGGGGGCAGGCTCGGAGGCCGGCTTCCCCGACGCCACGTTCGAGGCAAAAGGAGCTCGCATCGCTGCTGACCGCGCCGAGGTCTTTTCCAAGGCAGAGGTGATTTTGCAGGTCCGTGCCCTGGGTGCGAACCCTGAGAGAGGCCGGTCGGACCTCCAGCTCCTCCGCGAGGGGCAAGTCGTCGTCGGGTTCTGCGACCCGCTGATCGCTGACGAGTCGACCCGCTTGTTGGCCCAGGCCGGAGTGACGCTGCTGTCGATGGAGATGATGCCGCGTATCACGCGCGCCCAGAGCATGGATGCGCTGTCCTCGATGGCGACGATCGCAGGTTACAAGGCGGTCCTGTTGGCCGCCGACACCTTGCCACGCATGTTCCCGATGATGATGACAGCGGCGGGCACCGTGGCGCCGGCCAAGGTTTTCGTGGTCGGCGCAGGCGTCGCCGGTCTCCAGGCCATCTCGACCGCACGCCGTCTCGGCGCTGTGGTCGAGGCATACGACGTACGACCCGCGGTGAAGGAACAGGTGATGAGCCTTGGCGGCAAGTTCGTCGAGCTTGAGCTCGAGAGCGCCGAAAGCGAGGACGCGGGCGGTTACGCCAAGGAGCTGGGCGAGGAGTTCTATCGCAAGCAGCGCGAGATGATGACGCGGGTGGTAGCAGCGAGCACGGTGGTCATCACGACGGCGGTGATCCCCGGCAAGAAGGCTCCGGTGCTGGTGACGGCCGAAATGGTCGAGCAGATGGAGCCCGGTTCCGTCATCGTCGACCTCGCGGCCGAGCGCGGCGGCAACTGCGAGCTGAGCCGCCCGGATGAAGCAGTCACGCATCACGACGTGACGATTCTCGGACCGCTCAACCTGCCGTCAACCGTTCCCTACCACGCCAGTCAGATGTACGCCAAGAACATCTCGACCTTCCTGCTCCACCTCGTCAAGGACGGCGCCCTCGAACTCGACGAAGGGGACGAGATCACGGCCGGCACCCTGATCACCCGTTCCGGGAAGATCGTTCATCCCGCTCTCAAACCCGATGCAACGGGCCCGGCCGGAGAGGAGGATCCACAATGACCGACATCGTCATGTTGCTGACAGTATTCGTGCTGGCGATCTACGTCGGCTTCGCGGTCATCACCAAGGTGCCGCCCACGCTGCACACGCCGTTGATGTCCGGATCGAACGCGATCTCCGGCATCACGATCATCGGCTCAGTGGTGCTCGCCGGTGCTCTCCACGAGGCGCCGCTGGCCAAGCTGCTGGCAACGGTGGCGGTTGCGTTCGCCACCATCAACGTCGTTGGCGGCTTTCTGGTGACCCACCGCATGCTGAAGATGTTCAAGAGGAAGTAGGGGGTCACGGATGCTCAGCCAGCACCTCGTCAATATCATCTACCTCGTCGCTGCAGTTCTCTTCATCCTCGACCTGCAGTGGATGGCCCATCCGCGAACGGCGGTGCGCGGGAACCTTGTCGGCACCCTCGGCATGCTGCTGGCGATCGCCGCCACACTCTTCAGCCAGCAGCAGGACTGGATGTACATCCTGATCGGAGTGGCCGCCGGAACGGTCGTTGGAGCCGTCGCGGCCCTGAAAGTGAAGATGACATCCATGCCCGAGATGGTCGGCCTTTTCAACGGCTTCGGCGGCGGCGCTTCGGTGCTCGTCGCCGGCGCGGCCCTGGTGGCCGCCGCACACGCTCTCTCGGCTGGGCAGTCCTCACTCCAGATGCGGGTCGCAACCGTCGCCTCCGGGATCATCGGTTCGGTCACGTTCTTCGGAAGCTACGTCGCGTTCGGCAAGCTCGCCGAGTTCCTGGCGGTCCGCTGGAAGCTCCACCCGTGGCAAAAGGTCATCAAGTTCGGGGTATCGCTGCTGGTCGCGGCGGGTGGCATCTGGTACGGCACGGCTGTCGGGTTCAGCCCCATGTCAATCCTCATGATGCTGTCGGCAGTCGCGATCGCCGGCATCCTGCTGATCAAGAAGGACCGCTTCCCGGGCATGGATGCGGTCAAGATCGTGACCGCGCTGCTCTCGGTTCTGCTCGGCGTTCTCCTGGTTCAACATCCGCAGAACCTGCTTCTGTTCTGGGCACTGGTCGGGGTGGCCGGCGTGCTGGGAGTTCTCCTCACGATCTCGATCGGTGGCGCCGACATGCCTGTGGTCATAGCTCTGTTGAACTCCTACTCCGGTTTGGCGGCTGCGGCCACCGGGTTCGTCATCGACAACACGGTTCTCATCATCGCTGGCTCACTGGTCGGCGCCTCGGGCATCATCCTGACCAACATCATGTGCAAGGCGATGAACCGGTCGCTCGCCAACGTCCTCTTCGGAACCATGGGGCCGACCTCCGAGACACCCGATGCAGACGAGGTCTACACAACCGTCAAATCGGCGTCTGCCGAAGAGGTCGCGATGCTGATGGACGGCGTGCAGCGGGTCGTCGTCGTTCCCGGGTATGGGATGGCGGTCGCCCAGGCACAACACGCGGTCCGTGACCTCGCCAACCTCCTCGAGTCGAAGGGCGTCGACGTCGAGTTCGCCATCCATCCGGTTGCCGGCCGGATGCCCGGCCACATGAACGTGCTCCTCGCAGAGGCCGACATCCCGTACGAGAAGCTCCTTGAGATGGACCAGATCAACCCGTCGATGGCGCAGGTCGATGTCGCCATCGTTCTCGGGGCGAACGATGTCGTCAACCCCGTCGCCCGCACCGACCCGGGAAGCCCGATCGCGGGCATGCCGATCATTGATGTAGACAAGGCGCGGACAGTAGTGGTCATCAAGCGCAGCCTCAGCCCAGGCTTCGCCGGGATCCCCAACCCGCTGTTCGCCGCCGACAACACGCTCATGTACTTCGGCGACGGGAAGAAGGCCATCCTCGACCTGATCGCTGCGATCAAGGAGATGTGACGGCAACAGAGACCGAGGACCGCAGAAGAAACAAACAAGGGGGATGCCCGCCGGGCATCCCCCTGCTGCTGGTTTGACTCGGATCCGCTACTACTTCTTGATGCCGGCGGCTTCTTCCAGCATGTCGGTGGTCAGGGACTTGGGCCGCTCGATGGCGTAGCCGAGGGCACGGTCCCAGATGATGTTGGCGAGCACGCCGATGGCACGGCCGACGCCGAACAGAACGGTGTAGAAGTCGTAGTCGGTGACCCCGTAGTACCACTGCACGACACCCGACTGGGCATCCACGTTGGGCCACGGGTTCTTGGCTTTCCCCTGCTTCTCGAGAATCGGCGGGGTGACCTCGTAGATCATGCTGATCAGCTTGAACAGCGGGTAGTCCGGAAGATTCTTGAGGCAGAACTCACGCTGTGCAGTGTAGCGTGGGTCGGTCTTGCGGAGCACCGCATGGCCGTAGCCCGGGATCACCTGACCGCTGTTCAGGGTGTCCCACAGTGCCTCCTCCAGCTGCTCCTTGGTCGGCAGCTGGCCGCCCAGCTTGTCCATGAAAGCCTGGGTCCAGCGCAGCACCTCCTGGTTGGCCAGTCCGTGGAGCGGGCCTGCAAGGCCGTTGATCCCTGCTGACAGCGCATAGTACGCGTCTGACAGTGCCGACGCCACCAGGTGCACCGTGTGCGCCGAGACGTTCCCCGACTCGTGATCGGAGTGCAGGATGAAGTACATGCGGGCGACGTCGTCGTACGGATGGGGGATCCCCATCATGTGCGCGAAGTTGCCGCCGAAGTCGAGCTTGGGGTCAGCCGCGATGGGCGTATCGCTACGGTACTTCATGCGGTAGATGTAGGCGGCGATCACCGGCAGACGTGCGAGCAGGTTGCTGGCATCCTCGTACATCGGATCCCAGTAGTCCATCTTGCTCATGCCTTCTTGATACCGCTTCACGAAGACGGACTCGCGCTGCATGGCCAGGATGGCGGACGAGAACATGGTCATCGGGTGCGTGTCGCGGGGCATCGTGCGCAGCAGGTCGTACACGTACTGCGGAACCTTGGCCCGCTCCTTGAACTCCTCGACCACCTCGAGCGTCTGCTCCTTGGTCGGCACCTCGCCCGTCAGCAGCAGGTACCAGTGCGCTTCCACGTACGGGTACTCCGACCCGGGGACCTTGGGAAGGGCCTTGAACGTCTCCGGGATAGTCATACCCCGGAAGCGGATGCCCTCGAACGGGTCCAGGTAGGAGATATCCGTCACCAGGCACTTGACGCCGCGGGCACCCCCGATCGCCTGCGCGATCGTTACGTCACTCACCTTGACGTCCCCGAACTCTTTCGCCAGCCGGGTGGTCCGTGGCCGGTGCGCCTCGATCTTCTCGAACAGCTTTTCCTTGAGCGCGGACATGGTTCCTCCTTAGGATCTGGCGCACCGAGCTCGAGCGCTGACTATTGGCGCTTCAGACCACAGCCAGCATCCTCGGTTCTGCGCCGTTGCGAGTTGTGGCTCTCCAGCCGCAAGCGGCAGGTTTCGCGTTGTCACCCAGTCATTATAGGCCTTGTGAAGAAAAGTGACAAGCCATGGCGGCGTCATCACTGGTTTCCCGAAGCCTTAAACCCGCGGAGTTGACAGCCCGCCGTCGCGCGCAAAGAATGGCCGCATGTTCGGCCCGACATCGACCAGCCACCTGGACCGGCTCCTGATCGCCGCAGGTGACGCAGCCGTGACCTTTGCCGCCGGGTTGGCTGCCGCGTGGATTCGCTTCCCGGCACAGCTGCTTCCCCAGACGCTGGACGAGCTCGCCCGGCACCCAGGTCTGGTGGCCTGGGGCCTGGCCAGCGTTCTCGGCCTGGCAACAACGTTCGATCTCTACAGACCGACCTCTTGGCGCTCGACCGACCAGCTCCTGGTGCGCGTTCTCGCCCTCGCCATCACATTGCCGGCAGCTATCGCCCTCGGCGTGTACCTCGTTCCTCCCTGGCGGTTCGGACGCGGGCTGCTGGTTCTGACCGTCATCTTCACGATCGTCGGCATCGGCCTCTCGCGGCTCGTCTGGATCAAGACGGCCGCCCGCCGCCCAGCACCGACTGCGGTCTTGATCGGGAATGGCCCGATCGTCAGCGAGCTTCGGGCAGCCCTGGCCGCATGCCTCATCCCGCCGTTCCGCATCACCCTCCACCTCCCCTCGCTGCCGGCCCGGGAGGGCTCTCAGGCGCAGCTGAAAGGCGTCGAGGACGCCGACATGATCATCGTTGCCGAGCCTGGCGATACCCAGACATTTGATCACCTGGCCGAGCTCAACTTCTCTGGCAAGACCGTGGTCGACGCTCCGGCAGCCTATGCTGCACTGAGCGGACGCATCCCTATCCGCCAGGTCGACGCCCGCTGGTTCATCGCAACTGGGGACTTCTCGTCCCTCGCCACGACACCGTTCCGCCACATCCAGCGTCTCCTGGATGTCGTCGGCGCTTGCGTTTTTCTCACGCTCGGTTTGCCGCTGTTTCTCGTCAGCAGCCTGGCCGTGTTGCTGACGACGGGAAGGCCCGTGCTGTACAGGCAAGTTCGCTTGGGCCGCTTCCGTCGTCCGTTCGTGCTCCACAAGCTCCGCACGATGAGGAGCGATGCCGAGCCGAACGGTCCTCAGTTCGCCTCCCCCAACGATGACCGCGTCTCCCCGGTTGGACGCCTGCTGCGCAGGTGGAGAATCGACGAGATGCCGCAGCTGTGGAACGTCCTGAAGGGCGAGATGAGCCTGGTCGGGCCCCGGCCGGAGCGACCTCAGGTCGCGACCGAGCTGGAGCGCCTCATCCGCTTCTATGCTTTCCGTTACTCCGTCAGGCCCGGCCTCACGGGCTGGGCCCAGGTCAACCACACCTACTGCACGTGGCCGGAAGATCACGCCGTCAAGCTGGAGTACGACCTGTTCTTCCTGCGTCACTACGGACCACGGCTTTACGGCTTGATACTCCTCCGAACGCTCGGGGCGCTCGTCTTCACCCCCGGACGCTGATCCCCTCTTCGGCGACCCGTACGGGTGCCGCCGCTGCCAGAGCCCACCTGAGAACCTCGGGAATGCCCGCCCACCCGTTTGAAGAGCGTGCGTTCCGGTTCGCCGGACCTGTGGTCCGACCCGCGTTGACCGGCCACGAACGGCGGCAGGTTCTCACCGCTGAGCCTCGGAAGGGGCTGATTCTCCCGAGTCCTATCAGCCAACAGCGAGCCCACCGCCCTGGACAACCGTATTACGCCTGCAGTAAACTGGCCGCAGAGGGAACTGGAGTCCGAAACTCAGGCACGTTTGCCAGTGCCGAGACCGGTGGAGGAGGAACCACGATGCGCAATCGAGTTTGGCAGACCGGCACCTTTGCGAGAACCGTCCTGGCGGCTGCCCTGGTCATTCTCGTCGGTGCTGCCGCGGCCGAGGCGCGCGTCACGCCGTCCAGCTTCGGAAACAGCGCCGATCACGCGTTCGAGGGGCGCCGCGTCGTCCGCAGCATGGGGCCCAACGCGCCGCAGGCGAACGAGGTCAGGAACGTCAACACCGGGACCTACTACGACTCGATCCAGGACGCCATCAACGATCCGGCAACTCTCAACGGACACACCATCGAGGTCGTGGCCGACTACGTTGAAGGTCAGGTCAACCTGTCCAAGAGCGTGACGTTGCAGGGCGCCACCGGCACCGAGGTCGTGCGGGCCGGAGTCGACACCGGAACCTCTGGAGACAACCGCGGCTGGTTCCTGGTCCCGGCGGGCGTCAACGTGACCGTGCAGAACCTGAACTTCGACGGCAACGGTCATCT
>JAJDNH010000049.1 GCA_022340775.1 Acidobacteriota bacterium | reverse complement strand
ACCTGTTCATAACCGGGGCGGAGCGAGATCGGGTCCGCGCCGAGGTCGAGCTCCGCAAAGGCCGCTTCCGCCCGTTCTCGGCTGCCGATGCCGGCGAGCTGACTCGGATGACGGCCGCTCTGTTCGGCAGTACCGTCAAGGGGAAGACCAGCCCGCGCAGGAGGAATCGGATCGGACGTGTCCTCTCACTGCTGCCGGACGGTATTCCCGAGGCGATGGCGATGTCACTGGCGGACCTGAGAGCAGCCGATTTCACGCGCCGCGCCCAGGCCCTCGGTGCCATCCACAGCGACGGCCGATGGCGCCTACCATCGCCTCCGCGGATGCGTCGGGACGCGCTCCACAGCGAGATCGCCGGGTTGTTCCCGCCCGGCAGCGGGGCGCATCACCGGCACCTCCTGCTGGCAGGCGATGATGGAGGTGAGGCACTGGGGTGGGTGCGGGCACAGGCCGAATCCCTCGAGAGTGGTGAGGCGCTGAGCACGTTCACCGAGGTCGAGCCCGAGTCTGTTCCGGTCGAGGTGCGCCTGGCACTGACCGAAGTGGCACTGGGAGAGCTGAACCTGACAGAGGCGAGGCGCTGGTTGAGTGGCGTGTCGAAGAAAGAGGCTGCCCCGTGGACGCGGTGGCTACACGCCATCGACACGCCGCCGGAGGTGGCGAGAGAGCTGGCGCCCGGCGACGAGGAGGCATGCGCGCCGCGGGCGGCCGCTGAGGTCGCCCTCCGCCTTCTCGAGGGAGCTGCACTCGGCACGGAGGCTGGCGGAAGTCAGGCCGCGGCCGCACTGCAGCGGTGCGCGGCACGGGTCGGCGGTCTGGCTCGGAGGAGGCTCGAGATGAACCTCCACGTCCTGACCGGGAATAACAGCTGCCGCGACCGGGAGTGGCGGCGTGCGGTCACCGCCGGCTCCGTAGTCCTACGGCGGGAGCTCGCGCATCGGATGGCGCTGGTGATGCTGGTCGAAGGACGCCACCGGGCGAGCGCCCGACTCCTCCGACGCGTCGCCGACGAAGAGCCCGCGCCGGGACGGGCCGGCCTCATCCAGCTCGATCTTGGACGCGCCTCTTTGTTCGAGGGGGATACCGCAGCCGCGGACCGTCACCACCTGCAGGCATTCCGGCTTCTGCAAGCGGCCGGGTTCAGGTTTCGCACGCGCATCGTCTTGTTCAACATGGCGGTGTCGGATCTCGACAAACTGGAGGTGAACCGCGCCCGAGCGCGCTTCTCGGCGTCCGACGACGGCCGGCCCGACGACTTCCTCGACTGGGAGCGTACCCGGCTTGCCCTGGCGATTGGTGACGAGCGACGGTTTATCGAGGGAGTGCGGCGACTCCCACCGCAGGACGTTGCGGAGGCCGATGGCGTCGGTGAGGCCACGGCCTTCCTGCGCGGCGTTGCGGCGCTCCTGCGGCACGATGTCGCAGCGGCTGTGGACCTGCTCGAAAGAGGGGGACAGGAGGGGTCGACGTGGCTTCCCCTGGCGAAAACCCTGCTCGGTGAGACTTCCCCAGGAAGAGGCGAGGGCCCGGATCCGTGGGGGCTCGAGCTGTGCTCTCGGCTCGCGTCCGCGGTGGTTCGCGGCGACGACGCGCGGGTAGTTTCCCTGCTGGAAGACGCGCCGCCGAGCTTGCCTTCCAGGGCGCTTGCCGTGGCCCTGTGCGAACGGATCTTCGGACGTCAGCAGGCGGTCGGCGCGTCTGTCCGTGCGCGGGCCGCATCGGTTCTGGCGGACGCGGGGCTGGATGGCTGGGCCCGGAGCTTGCAGGGCGATGGAACGGCCGGCGCCGAAGTCATGACGGTGCTCGGCCGGCTGCTCGAGGAGGGCAGTCTGGGGGCGCTCGGTGCGGGAGAGGTTGAGGAGCTGCTCGGGGGTCTGGGTGTCACGGGCCTGGAGGTGAGGCTTGCAGGCAATGGCAACGTTGTCTGGCGGGTCGGGGAAGGGGAGGAGAGTGACGCGACCGAGGGCTCCGACATCAGCCTGGTTGCTCTCGGTTCGCCGACCCACAACCGTGCGCTGTGGCGGCTGTTGGCTGCGACAGTTTCGTTGTTGGTCGATCCCGGTCAGAAAGAACCCGATTCGGAGGCCGCCGCCAGCGGGTTCTACGGCGTCAGCGATCCGGTTCGCAAGCTGCGTGCGGAGCTCGAACGGCTGGCGCCTGCCAGCGTTCCGGTCACGATCCTAGGTGAGACCGGGGTCGGGAAGGAAGTGGCGGCGCGGGCGCTCCATCGGTTGTCAGGGCGGCGCGGGCGTTTCGTCGGCGTCAACATGGCTGCGGTGCCGGCGGCCCTCGTCGAGTCGGAGCTCTTCGGCTCGGTCCGTGGCGCCTACACCGGGGCCGATCGTGAGCGGAGCGGCCTCGCGGTAGCGGCCCATCACGGCACCCTGTTCCTGGACGAGATCGGTGACCTGGACCTGGCGCTACAGGCCAAGCTCCTGAGGTTCTTGGAGTCGCACGAGGTCCGCCCGGTCGGCTCCGACCGGGCGCGGGAGGTCGATGTCCGGATTGTCGCCGCGACCCACCGAGATCTGACGAAGCTTGTCGAGACCGGCGCCTTTCGGGCCGACCTGTTCTACCGGATCGCCTCGGTCACGGTCACGATTGCACCGTTGCGAGATCGCCCGGACGACATCCCGGTGCTGCGGGAGCTGTTCGAGGGCTCGCTTCAGCGTCGCAGCGGCCGCAAGCCACTGCGGTGGAGCCGTGACGCGGAGGCTTGCCTGCTTCGCCACCACTGGCCCGGGAACGTCAGGGAGCTTCGGAGCGTCATCGAGGTGGCCGCCGTGCACGCCGAAGGAGGTATCGTGAGGCCCGAGCACCTCCCATTCGACACATCTGTCGAGCCCGTTTCCGCAACCTCTTACGAGGAAGCCCTGACCCAATTCCGTCGCCGGCTCTTCAGGTCGGCGCTGGGCCGGCACGGCGGGAACCGGAGCGCCGCGGCACGGGACCTGGGGATCTCGCGCCAGACCCTCCTGTATCACATTCGGACGCTGGGGCTGACGGATGTGTAGCGTTATGAGCCCTGCATTCCGGAGGAACCTCCGGGCGCCGGGGACGACGATCGCCTTGAGAGCAGGGCAAAAAAAGGTGCGGACCGTAAGGTCCGCAGGAAGAAGGAGGAGGTATGATGTGTGTGTCAAGGATCTGTGCCCTGACACACCCAGGAAACAAGCAACCATCGTGCCAACATTCCCGGACTGCTGGGCCGGTGTCGGATCATGCCCCGCGGTGACCTGAAGTCCGCGCTCAGCCGCCTGCCGGCGGCCCGCCAGATCGAGCTCCACGAGCGCGTCGAGCTTCGTGCGTGGACCACATTGAGGGTCGGCGGCCCTGCCGACCTGATGGTTCGCTGCACGTCGGAAGTTGCTGTTCTACAAGTGCTCGAGCTGCTGGCCGAGCGTGGCCTGTCGTACTTCGTGATGGGTGCTGGAAGCAACCTCGTGATCTGCGATCAGGGCCTGCGGCCTCCAGTCATCACGCTCGGGGGGGAGCTCGCGCAGTGGGAGGTCGACCTCGACGGGGTGGAGGCCGGAGGGGGTGCCAACCTGACACAGGTCTGCCGGGCCGTGGCGCGGGCGGGGCTCAGCGGTCTCGAGCGTCTGCTCGGTGTTCCTGGCTCGATCGGCGGTGCAGTGGTCATGAACGCTGGCGCGTACGGGGTCGAGATCTTCGATCTCCTGGAGTGGGCGAAGCTGGCGGGGTCGCGGGACGGTCTGCGCATGGTTGCCGGCACCGACATTGATCATGGTTACAGGTGGAGCGAGCTCACGGCTGGGGACGATATCGTCGTGCGGGCCCGGCTCGCGCTGGAGTCCGACGACCTGGCGTCGATCAATCAGCGCATTCGTGAGGTCAATCTGCAGCGGCGCCAGAAGCTGCCTCCTGGGACGTCCGCCGGCTCCGTGTTCAAGAACCCGGAGGGCGACTACGCCGGGCGCCTGCTCGAGGCGTGCGGCTGCAAGAGCCTGCGCTGTGGCGGAGCGCAGGTGTCGGAACGGCACGCCAACGTGATCGTCAGCTCGCGGGGGGCGACCGCTTCCGATATCCTGGTGCTTGCGAGGCAGATGCGGGCCCGGGTTCGGGAGACTTTCAACATCGAGCTCGACCCGGAGGTTCGCTTCATCGACGAGCAGGGGCGGAGGATTCCGTTGTGAAGGTGGGTCTGACGAAGTTCGCGGTCGGCGTTGCCGTTGCGGCGCTGCTGGTCGAGGCAGTGTCAGGGATCGGCTGGTGGACCTGGCGCAGTATCGATGCACGCCTCTCTATCTCTCCGACTGCGGCGGGCAAGGAGCTCGCCAGCTCGTGGCTGGTGGCGCTCCCGTCGTCGGCGATGTGGCTCCGGCGCCTGCGCGTCGATGAGCTCCTGAGCGCACCTCCGGAGCAGGCTGCTCCGTCTTTCGCCCGTGTGGCCAGAGCGCAGCAACGGTGGATGCCGGTCTACGCCGCAGGGTGGCTGAACCAGGGAACCGCTGCTCTTCTGGATGGGGACGTGAAGGACGCCTTCACGGCCGTTCAGGCGGCAGTTCGCCGCAACCCGACCTCGCCGTACCTTCACCGGCTGGTGGCGCTGCTCTACATGAAGGATGGACGCTACGACGACGCGTTGGACGAGCTGGCTCAGGCGGAGGCCCTGGCCCCCGGCTTTCGCGTGCCGAAGGTCGAAATCCTGCCCGGCGACGACGAGTGGCTCCGTCTCGAGGGCCTGCGCAGGAGCGCTGAGGTGTACCCGAGAAAACGAGCGTCCGCACTCTTGGCGTACGCCAGCGAGCTCCGGCGGCTCGGGCGCGGCGACGAGGTGAGCCGGGTGCTACAACCGGTCGCGAATGCGCCGATGGTCCGGATCACGAGGGCGGAGTGGTGCCTCGATGACAATGATGCGAAGGAGGCCGCGGATCTCCTGGCTGACGTTTGCGGCAATCCGAGAATGCCGAGTCGGATTCGCGCCAGAGCGTTCTCCGTCCTGGCGCGGGCATTGGACGCCCTCGGGCGGTCGGATGAAGCCGAGCGGGCGGCGCAGACTGCGGCCCACCTCATGCCCTCGTCTCCCTGGCCCTACGTGGCGCTGTCCCGCATGGCGCGTCGCCGTGGCGACTACCAGACGGCGCTTCGGTACATCCGAAGCGCCTGGGGTGCAGCGCCAGCGGATATCAGCGTCCTGCTCGAGGTCGGTGATGTCGCTGAGAAGGCGGGCGACCTCGAGGATGCACGTCTCGCTCTCCAGCGCGCCACCGAGCTGGCGCCGGACCGTCCCGACCTTGCGGCGCGCCTGGTCGAATTCCTGTTGCGCCACGGCCGGTTCATGGACGCGGCCCTCCACCTGTCCACGTTCCTGGACCGTTTCCCGAGCGATCCGAAGCTGCTGCGGCTTGCGGGCCAGCTGGAAGAGCAGACAACGACGAAACGCTGAGCCGTACGCGTCACATGCTCTGACCCACCTCCCGGCCGTATCCTTTTGTACCGGTGGAGGATCGTCTCGCGCCTCGCCATTCTTGGGAGGGTGGGGGACTCCGTCAACCCGTCACTTCGTCACTCCGTCACTTCATCACCGGGCGGGTGGGGGGCTGGAAGCTCCCCCGGCTCTGCGTTGGCGGCCCACTCCATCTGGCGGCAGATGCCGTGCAGGATGGCGATTTCATCGTCCGAGATCCCCGCTCGGCCGAGGAGGCGCCGGAGCTTGCGTAGGATCCGCTGCGGATTGACGGGGTCGAGGAACCCGATCGTCAGCAGGCTCTGCTCGAGATGGGACATGAGCGCGTTCACGGCGGCCTGGTCGGCCGGCGGGTCGACCGTTCCGGTCGAAGGGGCAAGCTCGATCGCCAGGTAGCCGATGAGAGCAGCGATCGCCTGCGCGAGGTTGAGGACCGGGAACCCGGGCTGGGTCGGGATGCGCGCCACCAGGTCGCAGCGGTCCAGGGCTCGGCGTGGGAGGCCCCGTGTTTCGTTTCCGAACAGGAGCGCCGTGGCCTCCGGAGACCGGGTGGCGAGAGCCGCGACCAGCTCCGGCGGCGTGAGGACGGGCAGATTGTCCCGTCCCCGCGCGGAGGCGGTGCCGACCAGGGTGCGGTACGGCGCCGCCGCGGCGTCGAGGGTTCCGTGCACCTGAACCTCGAGGAGGTCAAGGGCGCCGCACGCCCAAGCCAGCACCTCGGGGTCGTCAGGCTCGACGTGAGGTTGGACCAGCTCGATCCGGCCGACGCCGAAGTTGGCGGCGACCCTGAAGGCTGCACCGAGGTTGCCGGGCAGGGATGTCTCAACGAGAACGAGTGCAGCAACGGGCATGTTCCAGCTATACTACCTGGGACAGCTCACGATGACGTGACCCAGGGAGAGGAAAAGGGGCCGTGATGCTGCCCCTGCGGCGCGGCTGGGGCATCGGCGACGAGAAGGGAGTGACAGGGGATGCTGATCCCGATCGGACATGAGGACACCTCGGTTCGGCGCCTGCCGTGGGTGACCTTCGGGATCATGATTCTCTGCCTGCTGGTCTTTCTCCTGACCCTGCCGGCGACGAAAGACAGTCAAAAGGAAGCGGCGCTGAAGCTGCAGAAGGCGGCCCAGTACTGGCTCGCCCACCCCTATCTGAAACTTGACGACCGACTCGCGAAGCTGCTGGGCAGCGGCAGGGAGGAGGTCGACGAAGCGATGCGGGAGGTGGTCAAGCAGTTTGGGCAGAAGCCGCCGCGCGACCCGTCCGTGCTACGGGAGCAGCAGGCACAGCTCCAGAGCTACATCAACCAGGCCTTTGAGGCGCTTGAACAGATTCCAGCGCGCAAGCTGGGTTTGATCCCGGCTCACATGAAGGCGTACGCCCTGATCACCCACATGTTCATGCACGGAGGGTGGCTCCACCTCCTCGGCAACATGTTCATCCTCTTTCTGACCGGACCATTCCTGGAAGATGCCTGGGGGCGCCCGCTTTTCGCCTCGTTTTACCTGGTGGCCGGCGTCTTCGCGGCGTTGATGTACGTTGCACGGTATCCGCACCTGACCGGCCCTTTGATCGGCGCCTCGGGCGCCATCGCCGGCGTCATGGGCGCCTTCCTGATCCGCTTCTGGAACCGCAAGATCAGGTTTTTCTACTGGATCGGGTTCATCTTCCACGGCACGTTCCTGGCCCCTGCGTGGCTCATGCTGGGGTTGTGGCTGGCTCGTGAGTTCCTGTTCGCACAGGCCATGGATGTCGTGGCGCCGGGGAGCGGCGGTGGCGGGGTCGCGCACTGGGCACACGTCTGGGGGTTCGCGTTCGGCGCGGTGATCGCCGTCGGCATGCGCAAGTTCGACATCGAAAAGCGTTACATCCATCCAGCCATCGAGTCCAAGATCACTGTGATCGACAACACCTCGATCGACGAGGCCATGGAGATATACCGGGGCGGCGACTCGGCACGGGCGCTGGAGCTGCTGCGGAACGAGGTGACGCGCAACCGGGACAACGTTGATGCGGCCCTGGCCTACTGGAACATGGCGTGTCAGGCGGGTGCCGCGGCCGAAGCAGCTCCGGCCGCGGTGCAGCTGATCCGGCACTCGTTGCGCTCGGACAACCCGGATCTCGCGATCGCGGTGTGGTCGGAGCTCAGCCAGCGCGTGCCGGAGAGGCCGCTGGACGCGACGACTGCGGTCGCCGTAGCGGAGGCCTTGATGACCGCCGGGCGTGACGAAGAGGCGGGGCAGGCGCTGGCCCCTGTGGCGGCCGCCAACCCGGCGACGGTTCCCCCTGGCCCCCTGGTCAGGGCCGCGAGGTTGGCCACCGAGCTGGGAATTCCCTTTGCAGCAGCCCTGGTCGATGCGGCCGCAGCACACCCCGACGTTCCGTCCGACGCGGTGACCGAGCTGCAGCGGGCCGTTCCACAGCAGTCCGCGGCTGCGGTCCCTGCGGCCGCGGGCGACAGCGTCGAAGCGGGGGGTGAGCCGCCGGACGAGCAGCAACCGATCGAGCTGGCTGCAGCCGTGCACCACACCCTCAAGGTGATGGAGGCGGTGCCGGTCCGGCTCGAGGCTACCGGGCTCGTGCTCAATGTGGGCGGAGGAGAGAGACTGCTGCGGCATGAGCAGGTGCTGGCGCTGGCTACCGTGGGGGTCAAGGGCACGGACCAGGAGCGGCCCTTCGTTGTCATCGACCTCCTCCTCGACTCTCCGTGGAGCGAAACTGTTGCGCTGCGCGTGGTCCGGGTCCGTAGCACCAGCTTCGACCCACGGCCGATCGTGAACTCCGAGGGCAGTCCGGTCGAGGCGCTGAGGCAGCTGCTGAGTGTGCTTCTGAAGGCCACCGGGGCGGTGCCGCTGCCGGATCCCGAGGCCGTCCGGGGAAGGCCGTTTGCGATGTTCGACTCGTTGGAAGAGTACGAGAGCCAGGTGCTCGGGACGGGGTAGCCCGTCTACTGCTGCTCGGAGAAGATCTCGGCCGAAAAGACGTGGATTCTGGTGTCGGGACGGCGCCAGCAGCCGGCCTGCAAACCCGCCTTGCGGCACGTGTGATCGAGGAAGGTCGCCCGGTCCCAGCCGTACTCGGTGGCAACCTGCGGCAGCAAGAGCCCTCGGAACGGCCCGTTCTCGATCATGACGCCGTGACGGCCGACGATCACCTCGTCGGGAGTCGCCACCTCGCGCAACGGAGTGAGGGCGGAGATCTCGATGTGGAGGGAGGGCAGCTCCGACGCCTCAACAGGCGGGAACCTGGGGTCCCGCAGAGCGGCGTTGAGGACGTTCTCGCGGACCGAGCGCCAGAGCGGCGCCACACCGACGACATGGCCGATACAGCCGCGGAGCTCGCCGGAGCGGGTCAGCGTGACGAACGCGCCGCGCGCCTCGGTCAGGGGACCTGGCGAAGGTGTGGCGGACGGGAGCGGTTCGCCCTCCAGCTGGGCCTCCAGCGTCTGCCGGGCGAGCCTGAGCAGGAACTGCTTTTCCTCCTCGGCCAGCGGGCGCTCCATCGACTACCTCCTTCCACACAATGGAGCCGGCCGGGTCCACCTGTCAAGCCAAGGCCGGGTCGGCAGCCACCGACACAGGCAGAGCTGTTACTTCACGTCTTCATCCGTGGAGTCCGTGGTAAGTCCCATCGTTAGTTAGGGGAGAGAACCACGGATTACACGGATTGCACCGATTGAAAAGAACACCATCGCAACCGTCATGCACGGAATGCTCGGAACCGGGGGGTGAGGTGGTGCTGAGAGGAACAGCATGGGTCAGGCGTCGTCGAGGTCGGAGCGCAGCTTCTTGAGGCGCCCGCGCCTGCGCTTGGCAGCCAGCTCGCGTTCGCGGACTCCGGACGACTTGCGCGTCGGGACCCGTGGCGGCCTCCGGCTGCGGCGTTCGAGCAGGCGCCGGCGCAACCGCTCGAGGGCCAAGCGCTTGTTGCGCAGCTGCGAGCGGGTGTCGGCGCAGGTGACGGTGATCCCGGTCGGAACGTGGCGCACGCGTACCGCGGAGTAGGTTCGGTTGCGGTGCTGACCGCCCGGGCCTCCGGCCTGGTAGACGGTGATCTCGACCTCGTTCTCGAGCTCCTCCGTGCTCGGTACCGTGGGCTGGCGCTTCTCGTCCATCCACTGAGTCTACAGCTTCACAATCAGCGCCCGCAGTGTGAGAATGACCGGGCCGGGGCGACACGGTTGGACGAGAGTCGGCCATTGTAGGCGGGGATGAACGGCGCGGAGTACAGCTTCTCGGAGATCGAGCGGAAGTGGCAGTCGAGGTGGGACGAGATGGGCCTGTTCAACGCCGACGACTCCGACCGGCGGGAGAAGCGCTACGTCCTGTGCATGTACCCCTACCCGTCGGGCGTACTGCACATGGGCCACGTCATCAACTACACCATCGGTGACGTGGTCGCCCGCTACAGCCTGTTGCACGGTTTCAAGGTCCTGGCGCCGATGGGTTGGGACTCCTTCGGCCTTCCCGCCGAGAACGCGGCAATCCGCACCGGCGTGCATCCGCATCGCTTCACGGAAGACAACATTCATCGAATGGCCCAGCAGATGCGACGCGCCGGCTGGGGCTACGACTGGCGCCGTGAGGTGGCGACGAGCCACCCCGACTACTACCGGTGGACGCAGTGGCTGTTCCTGAGGTTCTTGGAGCGCGATCTGGCGTTCAGGAAGAGTGCGCCCGTCAACTGGTGCCCGTCCTGTCGGACCGTTCTCGCCAACGAGCAGGTCAAGGACGGCGGCTGCGAGAGGTGCGGGACCGCGGTCGAGCAGCGGGACATGGAGCAGTGGTTCTTCCGGATGAGCGCGTACGCCCAGCGTCTGCTGGACAACCACGCCCGGCTCGAGGGCAGCTGGCCGGAGCCGGTCCTCAAGCTGCAAAAGGAGTGGATCGGCCGCTCCGAGGGGGCGCGCGTGCACTTCATGGTGGCAGAGACAGGAGACCACGTGCCGGTGTTCACGACACGTCCGGACACGCTGTGGGGTGTCACCTTCATGTCGATCGCGCCCCAGCACCCCTTAGTGGAGAAGCTCGTTCGCGGTACGGAGCATGAGGAGCGCGTGATGGCCGCCGTTCGCGAGATGCGAGCAGCGAGTACCTCTGAGAAGGACATCGCCGAGCGCGAAAAGGTCGGAGTATTCACCGGCTTTCACGTCGTCAATCCGGTCAACGGAGAGCAGGTCCAGCTGTGGGTGGCGAACTTCGCCCTCATGACCTACGGCACCGGTGCGGTGATGGCGGTGCCGGCCCACGACCAGCGAGACTTTGAGTTCGCGCGCAAGTACGGGCTCGAGATCCGGCCGGTCATTCAGTCAGACGACGGGATGCTCGATGCCGCGGCGATGACCGAGGCCTACGTCGAGCCGGGCAAGATGGTCGGCTCGGGGCCGTTCGACGGGCGCCGGAACCTCGACGCCATGGCGGACATCATCGGCTGGCTCGCCGACAACGGTCTCGGCGCTGCCGAGGTCAACTACAAGCTGCGGGACTGGCTTATCTCGCGCCAGCGCTACTGGGGAGCGCCGATTCCTGTCGTGTACTGCGAAGCATGCGGGATCGTGCCGGTCCCCGATGAAGACCTGCCGGTAGTCCTGCCCACCGACGTCGAGTTCTCGCACGGCGCTGGCAACCCGCTCGAGACGAGCCAGTCGTTCCTGAGCACGTCCTGTCCGCGGTGCGGAGGACGGGCGCGGCGCGAGACCGACACCATGGACACGTTCGTCGACTCGTCGTGGTACTTCCTCCGCTACTGCGACCCGCACGACGAGAAGCACGTCTTCAGCTCCGAGGCGGCCCACCGCTGGATGCCGGTCGACCAGTACATCGGTGGTATCGAACACGCCACCATGCACCTGATCTACGCACGCTTCTTCACGATGGTCCTGCACGACCTCGGGCTGGTCGACTTTGACGAGCCCTTCAAGCGGCTCTTTTGCCAGGGCATGGTGTGCAAGACCGCTTACTACTGCCCGACCCACAAGTACATTCCCGAGTCGGACGTGGCGGGCGGCGAGCGCGAGGGCGAGGCGATCATGGGCGGCCGCTGTAAACGCTGCGGCGCCGACGTTACCTCGGAGATGACGAAGATCTCAAAGTCGAAGCTGAACATCGTCGACCCGGACGCGATGATGGACCGGTTCGGCGCCGACACGGTGCGGCTGTACATGCTGTCGGACGCGCCTCCGGACCGGATGCAGATCTGGTCCGAAAACGGAATCAACGGTGCCTGGCGAACCATCAACCGGTTGTGGTCGCTGGCGGTGGAGGGCCTAGAGAAGGTTGCTCCGCTTGGCGAGGAGCCGCCGGCCGTGCTCGACGAGGGCAACCGCGAAATCCGACGCCGCACCCACCAGGCGATCGGACGGGTCGGTGATGCGATCGAGGGGGGCCTCCAGTTCAACACCGCCATCGCACGCTGTAACGAGCTACTCGGCCTGCTGCGGGCCAGGTTCGGTGAGGTTCACCCAGCGGTGTTGCGGGAGACGCTGGAGACGATCCTCAAGGTGCTGAGCCCGATCACTCCTCACCTGTGCGAGGAGCTGTGGGAGCGGCTCGGACACTCGGCGAGCATCTTCACCTGCGGCTGGCCAGAGGCCGATCCCGAGGTTGCGGCCGAGGAGGAGATCGAGATCCCGGTACAGGTCAACGGGAAGGTGCGGGCGCGGCTCCACGTGTCCCCGGATATCTCGAGGGCCGAGCTCGAACAGGCCGCTCTGAACGACGAGCGGGTTCAGAGGTACGTGGCTGGCAAGCAGGTGGTGAAGGTCATCGTGGTGCCCGGCCGCCTGGTCAACGTCGCACTCAAGGGCTGAGTGCGGCTGCCCCGCTGGTTCCTGGTCTGTCGGTCGCCCTGCGCCTCGGCGGTTTCAATCGGCCCGTGTTTGACGTAGAGTTGGCCCTGCAATGAACGATGGGAGGTCATGATGGGAAGGAAGGGATCGTGGTTCCTCGGAATCGGATGCCTGATCGTACTGATCGGCATCGGGTTCATGCTGCTGCTCGGCCGGCTCCTGACCGTCGAGCGGGTTCCCTCGAACGCGATCCTGGCGATCGATCTCCAGGGCCAGATCGCCGAGGTCTCCACCAACGACGCGCTGTCCGAGGTGCTCGGGGAGTCTTCCCTCAGCCTGCGAGGCCTGCGCAAGGCGCTCGTGAGCGCCGCCCAGGACGACCGGATTCGCGGCGTAGAGCTCAGGGTAGACGGCTTCGGCGGGGGCTTTGCAGTGGCCCAGGAGCTTCGCAGCCTGCTCAAGGGAGTACACCGTGCCGGGAAGTGGACGGCGGCCTACATGGACACGGCAGGGGAGTTCGCGCCGGGCAACATAGCCTACTTCGTTGCTTCCGGGTGCGACGAGGTCTCGATGAATTCGATGGGCGACGTCAACCTCATCGGCCTGTCGGTCCGCTCGCCGTTCGTGCGGGGGACCTTTGACAAGCTGGGCATCAAGCCCGATTTTCCCGGTCGTGGCGCCTACAAGACCGCCCGTTTCATGTACACGCAGAAGGACTTCACACCTGCCCACAAGGAGATGATGGAGTGGCTGTTGGACTCGCTGACCAACCAGCTGGTGTCGGGCGTGGCGGAGAGCCGCGGCCTCGAACCGGCAAAGGTCCGCCAACTAATTGATCGGGCTCCGTTTATGGGCCAGGAGGCGGTCGATGCGGGGCTGGTGGATCGCCTCGAGGACTGGGACGACTTCCGCACTAGGTTGCGCAACAAGGACCAGGGTGGGTCCGACACGATCCACCTGAACGCCTATCTGAAGGGGTTGCCGAGCTCTGGCTCCGGGCCGCGGATCGCGGTCGTTACGGCGGTCGGAGCGATCATGCGGGGTGAGAGCCGGCGCGACTTCAACCCCCTGCTCGGCGGCGAGATCATGGGCTCGGAGACGATTGCCAGGGCGTGGCGACGGGTTCGCAAGGCGCACGGGATCAAGGCGGCAATCTTCCGCATCGACTCACCGGGCGGCAGTGCTGTCGCTTCCGAGATCATCCGGCAGGAGATGGCGCGGACGGCGGCCGAGATCCCGGTCGTGGTCTCGATGTCGAACGTGGCAGGCTCCGGGGGCTACTGGATCACCTGCGGCGCACAGAAGATCGTTGCCGACCCCGGGACGCTGACCGCGTCGATCGGAGTTTTCGCCGGCCACCTCAACGAGGAAGCCTTCTGGCGCGACAAGCTCGGGGTCACCTTCGGGAAGCTCGACCGGGGTGAGAACGCCGACATCTACGGCGGCCTGCAGGACTGGACCGATGAGCAGCGTGCGGTGATCAACAGGATGCTCGACCGCATCTACGGCGATTTCGTGTCGCGAGTGGCCAAGTCTCGGCACATGACCCCGGAGCAGGTGGACGCGGTCGGTCGCGGACGCGTCTTTACCGCCCAGCAGGCGGTCGACAAGGGCCTGGTCGATGCCCTCGGAGGTTTCGACGTGGCCCTGGCCCAGGCCAAGCAGCTGGCCGGGATTTCGCCCGAAACGGCGGTTCGGCTCGTGGACTTCCCGAAGCCGGTTCCGTTCTGGCAGAAGCTGTTGCGCCGCCGGCTCGAGGACGGCGCGGCGGTTCGAGCGGCAAGCCAAGAGCTGCAGCAGTGGCTACAGGGCGGGACAATCCGGACCCCGGGCGTCGCCTGGATGCCGCCGGTGTACGTGCAGTAGCCGATGACACCCGGCGGCGACGAGGGGTGGAACCCGAGCGAGCCGGCGGCGAGATGGCTGACACGCGCTCTGGTGCAGGGGTTTTCCCCAAGCGATAAGTCTCGTATTACAAGCATCCTGGCCGAGGCGTCCGATCACACGGGGATCGCATCCGTGGTGGGCGCGACGGCAGTCAAGCAGCCGGACGACCTGGCTGGAGAGGTCATCGGAGCCGCGCAAGCGCTAGCCGAAGCTACGACCGCCTCCAACTCGAGCGTGCTCGAGCGGTGGAGGGAAGTAGGGGAAGCGTTCGAGGACCAGCGGCTGCGCTGGGCGGCGCTGCACGGACTCAGCCATCTCGGCACCCTCTACCCGGATCCCGAGGATCGCCTGGTGCGGACTCTGCACGTGTTGGTGCACCGGTACGACGCTCCCCGCGCGCGGGTTCTCCTCGCCACTCGTGGTTTGGCAGCCACGGGCGGCGCGCGGGGCCCCTGGCTGTATCGCGGCGCCGGGATCTCGGTGTGCGTCCACGATCGGTTGCAGCCGCCCGCCTTCCCCGAGGTTCCACTGTCGCCTTTTCTCGAAGGTGGCCAGCTGGACGAGACGGCGATGGTGAAACGCATGGCCGGCGTCGCGACTTTCGCGGCTCACCGTCTGCTGGCGACCCAGAAGCTGTGGCAGACGGCGCTTGCGGACCCGTTGCACATCGCTGAGGCGGCGGTGCTCGCTCAACGTGCCGGCGCCGAAGCCGCCGAGATGTGGGCCGAACGTTGCAGGAGGTGGGGGGTCGGGAAGCTGTGGCGGCGGGCGGCGGAAGTAGATCACTGGCTGCTCGGGGACGCGCGGCCGGAGTGGCTGGCGGCTGGTTATGGGTCATTCCCGGTGGCGGACGTTGCCCAGGGCGTCTCTCTTCGTCAGGGACTCGTACTGCAGGACGGACCGGCCGGCATGGTTGGCTACCTGTTTCGGCGTTTGGTCTTGCGTCAAGCGTGACCCGAGGCAGGCGATGTGCAGGCCTCCGGATGCTTTGGGACAGACTACTTCGCCCCGCTTAGCGAACGGGCGTGTTGGAGCACGCCGTTCAGCTTGCGTTCGAGCATCGGGTTGAGCTCGATGGCGCGCTGCAGGCTGGCCCGTGCGCTCGTCGCCATCGTGTGGCGCTCGCGGGTGGAGGTCGCGGTTCCCGCCGCCAATAAGAGCAGGCGGCCTTTCTCGGCGAGTGCGGCTGCCCACTCGGGGTTGGCACGCAGTGCCCGTCCGGCGGCCGCAAGGCCGTTCCTGATCGCGTCTGCGTTGGCGAGGTGGCGGCCCGCCTGCCACTCGGCGAGGATGCGGTTTGCCTCGGCCTTGGCGCTGAGAGCCTCCACGTAGCGGGGGTTGATTGAGATCGCCCGGCCGAGCGCTCGGAGCGCGCGCGCCGATCCGGGAGACGGGGACCCGCCCTGACGGACCAGCCACCGGCAGCCAACAACCTCCGCTTGTCCCAGGATCAGCCAGGCCTCGGCGTCGTCGGGGTTGATTGTGGTGGCCTTTTGATGGGCCTGCCGGGTGGCGGCGATGCTCTGGGAAGGATCCGCTCCGCGAGCGAGCTCGGCCTCGGCATCGAGAGAGTGCGCACCGGCCAGGTTGGTGTAGGTCGATGCGCTGTCGGAGCTGATGCTGAGGGAGCTCTGGAAGTAGGAGAACGCCTTGTCGAGCTCGACCTTCGGGTCGTCGCCGGCCGCCAGCCTGTAGGTGGCGAGATCGTTCTGGATCAGGCCCAGGTTGTTGTAGGCGGCCCAGTCATTCGGATTGGCCTCGAGGGCCCGCTGCAAGGCTCGGCTTCCTGCAATGAGCGCCTTGCTGGGGTCGATTCCCCGGCTGACTTCGAAGTGGCCCTGCGTCCAGTACGCCACGCCGAGGTTGTCAAGAGCTACGAACGACTGCGGATGGTCGGCAACGAACGTGGAAAATGCACTGGTCGCGCCGGCCACGGCCTGCCGCGGGTCGACTCCTGCTCCGAGCTCCCAGAAGGCGCGCTCCAGCCAGGCCAGGCCGAGGGTGTTGCGCGCCAACGTGCCCCTCGGGTCGAGCTCGAGCGCACGGTCGAGATGGGTGACCGCCTCCTGGAGGCTGGGCCGGGGATCGTTGCCCTTGGCCGCGTCGACGCGGCCGAGCTCGAGGTGAGCGATTCCGAGATAGGTGTGGAGCAGGGGCTGGGCGGCGCGCAGGCGGAGGCCCTCACGTGCCGCATCCACAGCGGTCATGAGCACCGAGGTGGGATCGTGACCGTGAAGTGCCTCGTACTCCCCCCACTGCAGGTGGGCGAGGGCGAGACCTCCGTGTGCGCCCACCATCTGGGAGTCCGCAACGAGTGCCGTGCGGCACGCTTGAACCGCCTTGTCGAATGCCGGCTTGGGGCTCTGACCGATGTCAACCGTGGTCATCAGATCGAGGTTCCAGAGGGCACACTGCCCCTCATAGATCGTGGGATCGCTGGGCGCGATGCGCGCGGCGTCCGAGTAGGCCTGCTCGCCTCGATCGAACGCCGCCAGCGCTGTCGGGTACGCACCCCTCTCGCGGGCCTCGCTGCCGACGGCAACCTCGACATCACCGATCAGCTTGAGGCTGCTGTACAGCCAGGGAATCCGGGTGACGGCGGCGCGTGCCTTGACCTTGGCATCGTCGTACCTGTGCTCGAGGAATGAGATCAGGGCCTCCCCGTACTCCGGCGCCTGCACCTGGACCTGGCGGCCGATGGCGAGATAGTGAAGGGCGGGATCTCGGTACTCCGTCTCCGCCTCGCGCAGCCGAACTCCACGCGAAGCGGGGTCGGAGATCCGCTGTACCTGCTCGAGGGCATCTCGGAACTCGCCGGCCAGCGCGATGCCGAGTGCATAGGCGACCTCGGGCTCGCGGAACCCGCTGTTCCAGGCCCGCTCCAGAAACTCGTGAGCGACATGAAAGTCACCGAGTGCGAGATGTCCCCGGCCGAGTGCATAGCCGCCGGGCCCAACTGCCAGGTCGCCGGACCGGCGCACCTCCCCGGCGATCCTCGCAAGATCCTTGCGCAGATCGCCGATCTCCGGGCGGACGTTATGCAGGGGTCGCGAGTAGATCAGGCGTACTCGGTCCTCGAGGCGAGACGCCTCCTGGGCGTATAGACGGCTCAGGTTTGCCTGCCGCCGGGCCCGCCACTGGGACCGAACGACCAGGGCTGCCGCGACCATGACCGTCAGGATCAGAGCTGCAACTGCCGTGGACGCGACCCGGTTTCTGCGGGCGAAGCTGCGGATGCGCGACACAACCGTGACCGGTTGCGCCAGCACCGGCTCTCCGGCCAGGAACCGCCTGAGGTCATCCGCCAGCTGCTGGGCTGTGGTATAGCGCTCCTCGGGCGCCCGTCGGAGGCACTTCATGATGACCGCCTCCAGCTCCCGTGGCGCGTCGGGGACCACCTTGCGCAGCGGCGGAGGGTCGTAGGCGGTCATCCTGACGATGATCTCGAGCGAGGTGCCCGTAAACGGAGGATGCCCGGAGACCAGGTGATAGAGGGTTGCGCCGAGCCCGTAGATGTCGGCGCGCCGATCCAGCACGGCGTTCTTGCCCCCGCCCTGCTCCGGCGCCATGTAGGCGACCGTGCCGAGAATGGCTCCGGTGACGGTTCGCCCCGGCTCGGTGAGCTCCTTGGCGAGACCGAAGTCGACTACGAACGGCTTGAGTGCTCCGTCGGGACCGCGCTCGACCAGCACGTTGGCCGGCTTCACGTCGCGATGGATGAGTCCTGTTTCGTGGGCCGCATGCAGGGCCTCTGCCACACGGATCATCAGGGAGAGCTTCTCGTGCAGTGGCAGCGACTCCGCAGCCTTGGTCAGGCTTTCGCCACGGATGTACTGCATGGCGATAAACGGTCGACCGCCGACATCGCCGACCTCGTAGATTGGACACACGTT
>JAJDNH010000045.1 GCA_022340775.1 Acidobacteriota bacterium | reverse complement strand
AACGAGGCAAAGTAGCTGCTGAGATTCTTCAGCAGTGGAGCCTCGTCGTCGACGATGAGCAACCTGATCATGGCGGGTCGATCATCAGCAACTTCGGTGCCAGGATGCGCGCCGACACTGGTCGAGCGGTTGTCCAGTTGTCTCCGTTTCGGAGATGAAGTGGCTAGTTCTTCTCCACTCCGGTTGGCCGACGTAGGCCCAACCGTGCGACCCGGTACTTGACCCTGTGTCGAGGTATGCCGAGCCGGCGGGCTACCGCCGCCAGGTTCCAACCCTCCTCCTCGAGCAGTCGGCGCAGGCGCGCCGGATCGGGCAGGATGACGGACGCGCCAACAGCTGCCCCTGCCTCGTCTCTTGGCAGGTCCAGGTCTTCGGGCTCGATTATTCCTTCCGTGCCGAGGACCAACGCTCTTTCCAGACGGTTGCCGAGCTCCCTCACGTTGCCGGGCCAGGGGTGCCGACACACCGCCTTTTCTGCTCTCGGACTCAGGGGCCTGGGCGGACGCCCGAGATCGCTCGCGATTCGCTCGAGCAAGAACCTCGTCAGCGGCAGCAGATCGCCGGCACGGTCGCGCAGGGGGGGCACCGCGAGCGGAACGACCGCCAGTCGATAGAAGAGATCGGGTCGGAAGCGTTCAGAAGCCTCCAACTCCCCGAGGCTTCGGTTCGTGGCCGCCACGACACGCGTCCGGCTGGACATCTCATTCTCCGAACCCAGACGCCTGAAACTGCCATCCTGCAAGAACCGCAGTAGCTTGGCCTGGAGACGGAGCTCCATCTCGCCGACTTCATCGAGGAAGAGAGTTCCGCCCTCCGCCAGCTCCACTGCGCCGCGCCGTCGAACTCCGGCTCCTGTGAACGCCCCCCGCTCATGGCCGAAGAGCTCGCTCTCCATCAGGCCGGCTGGAACAGCCGCGCAGTTGATTGCAACGAAAGCACCGCCGACCTGCGATCTCCGATGCAGCTCGCGGGCAACGACCTCCTTGCCAGTCCCGGTTTCACCGTGGACAAGAACAGGCGTCCACGGCGACTCCGCCAGCCTATCGAGACGGCTATCGATCGAGGACATTGCAGGGTCGGCACCCCAGAACACGTTCGCCCGGCGTTCACGGTCGTGGACCACCTCCAGGTTGACGGCCGCAATCTCCCGCTCCAGCACCACGAGTAGCTCCTCCCGGTCGTAGGGCTTCACGAGGTAGTGGCGCGCCCCGGCGCGCAGTGCGGAGACCGATTCGGCCACGCTGTTGCGGCCGGTCAGCACAACAATACGGCTCATCGGTGAAACCTGGAGGATTCGCGGTACCAGATCGAGACCGTCCACATCGGGCAGCCCGAGATCAAGCAGTACAGCTTCCGGGAGGTGCATCGCAATAACATCCAGTGCAGCACTCCCGGTCCTGGCCTCGAGCACCTGGTAGCGCGCTGCCTGCAACGTCACGGCAAGGGTCCGACGCTGCAGGTCTTGATCCTCGACGACGACGCAGAGTGCCACTACAGCCTCGGCAGGGTGAGCGTGAAGCAGGCACCCCCCTGGGTTCGGTTCGACCAGGTCAGGTCACCACCGGCGAGACGGGCCGCCCGGACAGCAATGTTGAGGCCGAGGCCGGTTCCCTGCGTCGACGAGGAGAAAAAGGGCCGCAGGACACGATCGGCCAGATCAGGTGCAATACCGGGGCCGTCGTCCTCGACGTCGATGGAGAAGACGTGGTCTCCTTCCAGCGACCAGCGGATGATGACCGCTGAGCCGGGTGACCCGAAACGCAGCGCATTCTCGAGCAACTCGCCGATCGCCGCCTGAAGCTGTACGCTGTCAGCCAGCACGGTCACGGCCGGTCCCGGGACCACCTCGACCTTCGAGCCTGAGGCTTCAGCCGCCTCGCGGACGGACTCAACCGCCGCCTCCACGACTTGCGTGACCGGGACCGCTGCCGCAGTGTGAAAATCGAGCCGCACATACCGCTGCATGTCGCGCACGACGCTGTCGATGCGGTGGATTTCCGTGTGAATCCCAAGAAAGAACTCCTCGACGTCGGCTTTCGGCGGCTGGAGGTGCTCGATCAGCTGAACGGCTGACTTGATGGTCGCGAGGGGGTTGCGGATCTCGTGGGCAAGGCGAAGCACCATCTGCCGCAGGTCCTCCTCGGTGAATGAGTCTTCGGGTTTCGAATCCAGGGTCACAACTCCTCCACCTCGCCGGGCTGCCCAGCCTCCTGTACCGGGACGACCAGGGCGTTGACGCGAGGGCACAGTCTCTCAATGTGCAGCCACACCGCACACCTCCCCGGGCGACGGATTGTCAGAATGAGCCCCGCCCAGCAGCCATCCCGGTCCAAGTCTACACCCCTCAAGACGGTCGCGGTTCATGAGCGGCCGGCATGTACCTGTTGTACGCAACCATCCCTTGGAAGGCGAGAGAAGCCGCTAGGCCAACAGCCTCCTCGACAGGGCACCGAGTGCAGTGCTGCTTCCCGTCCCGCTCTCCTGGCGTCAATGGTGAGGTCTATCGAGCACAGGGGCCCCGCCGAGGGTCCAAGACGCGACCGAAGCGGGAGTCCTCCTCGCCGCGACCTCTGCGCTTCTCAGTCCAGGTGAGCCCTGTCCGAGTCGCCCATCTCGACGCCGCCGGCGGGGAAGTAGTCGCGCCAGCGTTCGCTCACTCGGCGCGCGGTATCGGGATCGCAGAACAGCTCCTCTGGGTAGGAGGGCTTGCGACGAGCATCGATGACGATTGGCAGCGTGCGTACGATGTGATTGGCCTCGATGGAGCTCGCAGCGGCGTGGATGTCGGAGGCGGGATCGAACCGCGTGAAGGTGGTCCAGAGGAAGTTCATCGGGCTCGCAGCGGCACGCTTGGGCTGATCCGAAAGGACCACCAGGGGCCAGCCGGCGAACGCTGGGTGGCCCGCGATCCGTTTGGCCGCATGTGGCTCGGCGGCGTAGTCTGGACCGCCGGCGACGAGGCACCCGGCGCAAAAGACGTGGGCCTCGTTCACGCCACCCGGCAACTCGGCGGCGGAGAACTCGCGCGGGAGCTCGCGCACCGGATCGCCGAGTCCCAGCCACACGCCTTTCGAGCCGCGGTTGACCTGCGGCCCGGTGTAGTCGAGGGTGTCCATTGACAGCTCGGAAAAGACGTGGAGATCCGTCTCCGGCCGGGTACGGGCGAGGACGTGCTCGAGGGTGGCCCTGAAGTCGCGCAGGTCCACCGGCCGGTCGGTCGTGAGCAGGAACTTGGTCAGCGACAGCTGGCCCTCGCCGAGGATGCGAAAGGCGGACACCATCGCCTCGCGGTGGTACCGCTCGCGGACCACGGCGGCGGCCAGGGCATGGTACCCGGTCTCTCCGTACGACCACAGGTCGATCACGGCCGGCATGGCGAGCGGGAGCAGCGGCCCGAGCAGCTCCTGTAGGAGATCTCCAATGAAGAAGTCCTCCTGACGCGGCTTGCCGACCACGGTGGCCGGCAGGATCGCATCGCGACGCCGGCAAAGTCGCTCGACGTGGAGCACCGGGTAGTCGTGGCGCAGCGAGTAGGAGCCGTAGTGGTCGCCGAACGGGCCCTCGGGCCGCCGCTCGCCGGCCGGTACGTGACCGATGAGGGCGAGCTCGGCATCGGCCGGGAGCGGGTGCGGACCGCCGGCGTCGGTGACCCGCAGCCTGCGGCCGAGGATCAGCGATGCCAGCAGCAGCTCCGGGACGTTCTCCGGCAGCGGTGCGACCGCCGCCAGAGTCAGGGCCGGCGGCCCACCCAGGAAGACGCTCACCGGAAGCGCCTCGCCACGCGCCTCGGCAGCCGCGTAGTGGAACCCTCCACCCTTGCCGATCTGCCAGTGCATGCCGGTGACGCGGGGACCGTGAATTTGCATCCGGTACATGCCGAGGTTGTGCCCGAGGCCGTCCGGGTGCTCCGTGTACACCAGCGGCAGGGTCAGGAACGGACCTCCATCCTCCGGCCAGCAGGTGAGCGCCGGCAGGCGGGTGAGGTCGGTTTCACCGGAGATGATCTCGCACACCGGGGCAGCACCGACGCGACGCGTACCGGTGCGCAACAGCTCGAGCGCAGCGTCGCGCGCGCCCCACAGCTTGCCCGGCGTTGGCGGCAGGAGCTCGCGCGCGAGCCCGGCCAGCCGCTCGACGAGGCGCAACGGACGATTGCCGAAGGCCAGCTCGGCCCGCCTCCGGGTACCGAACAGGTTCGTTGCCAGTGGCATCTCGGCGCCGACGGGATTGGTGAACAGCAACGCGGGCCCGCCCGCCGCGATGACACGGCGGTGGATCTCGGCAACCTCCAGGCGTGGGTCGACCGGCGCCTCGACAACCGCCAGATCACCGTCGGCCCGCAGCCGGTCGAGGTAGGCACGCAGGTCGGGGAAGACGCTCCGGCTCACGGTGTCTCCATGCCGGTCACGATAGCATCACTGCCGACCGCCGATCGGCTCACGATATACTCGGAGCGGTGACCTCCCCACTGTCGAAACCGATGAGTGCCCTGGCCGGTCTGGTCGGCAGGCCTGGTGAGGACGCACGGCTCGGCGCGTTTCTCGGCGTCTTCACACCGTCAATCCTCACCATTCTCGGCGTCATCCTGTTCCTGCGCATCGGCTGGCTGGTCGGCCATGCCGGCTTGGTGCCGGCACTCGGGATCATCGTTCTCGCCAACGCCATCAGCCTGGCAACGGCGCTGTCGGTGTCCGCCATAGCCACCAACATGCACGTCGGCGCCGGCGGCGCCTACTACATCCTGTCGCGAAGCCTCGGCCTCGAGATCGGCGGCGCCATCGGCATTCCGTTGTTCCTCGCGCAGACCTTCTCCGTCACGCTGTACGCCTTCGGGTTTGCCGAAAGCCTGCGCTTTGTTTGGCCGTCGGCACCGGTCCAACCGTTGGCCGCGGTCACGGTACTCGCCGTGGCCCTGGTCTCCGCACGCAGCGCCAGCCTCGCCCTCAGGCTCCAGATCCCGATCATGATCCTGCTCTCACTCGCACTGCTGTCGCTCTTTTTCGGGGTGCCCGGCCACCAGCAGAGCCAGGTCGGGCTGTGGGCCGGCGGCGCGGGCGGACCTTCGTACTGGGTGATGTTCGCGGTGTTCTTCCCGGCGGTGACCGGGCTGATGGCGGGGGTCAGCCTTTCGGGCGACCTCAAGGACCCGAAGCGCGACATCCCAAGAGGGACTATCGCCGCCGTGCTCACCGGGTTTGTCGTCTACCTCGCGGTCCCGGTCGCACTCGCGCTGACCGCCGACCACCAGACACTGATCGGCGACCCGCTGGTGTGGATGAAGGTGTCCGCCGTGCCCCTGCTGGTTCTCCCGGGGCTGTGGGGGGCGATCCTGTCATCGGCGGTCGGTAGCATCCTCGGCGCCCCACGGACTCTCGAGGCGCTGGCCGACGACGGTGTCGCACCGCGGCTCCTGGTCGGTCGCTCCCAGGGGGGCATCGGCCGCGCCCATCTGGTCTCGACCGCGGTCGCCCTGGTGGCCGTCGGCCTTGGCAACCTCAACGCGGTGGCGCCGGTACTGACCATGTTCTTCCTGACCACATACGGCATGGTCAACCTGGTCGCCGGTCTCGAGCAGCTCTCCGGAGCGCCATCGTTCCGCCCGACCCTGCGTATCCCGTGGCCGGTTGCCCTCGCCGGCGCCGCCGGTTGCTTCTGGGTGATGTTCCTCATCAACCAACTTGCCGGAGTGGTCGCCATCGTGGCCGAAGTTGCGATCTACCTCCTGCTCCGCCGCCGTGCATTGACGGCTGCGTGGGGCGACATCCGGTACGGAACGCTGATGTCACTGGCTCGTTCCACGCTCCTGCAGCTGCGGAGGCTCCCGGTCGCGCCGCGCAACTGGCGTCCCCACATCCTGGTCTTCGCCGGCGACGTCGAGCGCCGCGGCGACCTCGTTCGCTTCTCGGCATGGCTCAACCAGGGGCGGGGCATCCTGACCATCAGCCGTCTCCTGGTAGGGCCACTCGAGGAGCTCGCCGGGATCGCCGCCGAGGAGCAGGAGCGCATCGACCGGCACCTCGCCGAATCAGGCATCACGGCGTTCGCCGAGGTCGAGGTGGTGCCCGAGTTCGAAGTTGGAGCGTTTGCGGTCGCCCAGGCCAACGGGATCGCGGGGATCGCTTCCAACACGCTGATGTTCGGGTGGAGCGAGAAGCCCGAGCGCGTTGCCGGTCAGCTCCGGATCATGCGGCGCGCAGCGCTGCTCGGCAAGTCGACCCTGATCTGCCGCGTACGCCCCCGCAGCTGGGTCGAACGACCGAGGCGGATCGACGTCTGGTGGGGCGGTCTGGAAAACAACGGCGACATGCTGCTGCTGTTTGCCTACCTGCTGTCGGCCAACGCCTACTGGCGCGACGCCGAGATTCGGGTCCACTCGATCGCCACCGACGAGGCGATGCGCGAGCACACGACGGCCGAGCTGGAACGAATGCTCACCACCAGCCGAATCTACGCGCGGACGGAGGTCTCCCTGCGTTCCGAAGGAGCCGACGTCGCGGAGATCATTCACAAGCGGTCGCGCGACGCCGACGTGGTGTTCCTCGGCTTGCGCATCCCAGCAGCCGGCGAGGAGGAACGCTACGCTGCACACCTCACGCGGCTCGTCGGCGACCTGCCGACGGTGTTGCTGGTGCGCAACGGCAGCGCCTTCTCCGGTCGCCTGCTCTAGGCCGAGCTGCTCGGAGCCGGGAGAGCCGCGCGCCAGTTTTCGTCAAGCTATACTCTGTCCATGCGCCGCCAGGGGCCCCTTACGACCCGTCACCTCATCGTCGCCGCACTCACGCTGGTGGTCATCAACGCGCAGCTCACGTGGTGGATCATCTACGCCCTGCGCGAGAACCGCACCCGGCTCCGCCTCGAGCGCGGAACCATGCTTGCAGAGTGCAGCCTGTACGAGGCCAACGTCGGCAGACGGATGGCGGCTGCGCGCGCCGCGCTCGAGGAAGCACTGGCGAACAGCGTGCGCGTGCCAGCGGTCGCGCCGCCCCCGTTCGCCAGTATCGACGGTACTGGCGCCGCTCCGTGCAGCGAAGGCTGGACGTTCGACGATGGCGTCCTCAAGCTGCACGTCTCCTCCGTTCTGGGTTGCATCGGCGCCACCGCATCCGCCGACTGGACTGCACGACTCCTCGACCCGCCCGAGGGCTGTCAAAAAGTCGCCGCTACCGACTCGACAATCCCCGGTATCACCCTCCCCAGACCGCTTGACAGCTGGCAGGTCAGGCCACAGGAGGAGCGGTGGCACAAGGCCCTCACCGTCTACCAGGGCCGCATCCTGATGATGGTCTCGGAGGGCAGCTTCTTCGTGGTTCTCCTGTTGATCATGCTGGGGCTGCTGTGGCGCACGTTCCGACGCGAGGTGGAGCTCGAACGGCAGCACCAAGGGTTCCTGTCCGCCATCACCCACGAGCTGAAATCTCCGCTGGCCTCTGTTCGCCTGGCTCTCGAAACCCTCCTTCGAGGGCGGGCCGATGGCAACGCCAGCATGCACTTCCTCGAGAATGCGCTGCAAGACACCGAGCGCTTACAGAGCCTGGTGCAGAAGGTGCTGGAGGTGACCCGCTATGCGCGCGGCCACGCCGCGCTGCGCCTGCGTCGCACCAACCTGAGCGCTCTCGTCGAGGACACGGCGAGGACCTTCCTGCGGCGTGCGACCTCCGCCGGCGCCCGTCTCGAAACTGAGATCGAGCCGGGGCTGTGGGCCGAGGTCGACGACGAGGCACTCCCGATCGCCCTCTCCAACCTGCTCGAAAACGCCATCAAGTACGGTGGTACGGTTCCGACCGTAACGGTGAGCCTGACCGCTGAGGGCGGCTCCGCCCTGATCCGGGTAATCGACAACGGCCATGGCATCCCGGACGATGATGTGCAGCTGGTGTTCGACCGTTTCTTCAGGGGCGGCAACGAGATGACCCGAACCACGCAGGGAACCGGCCTCGGTTTGCACCTGGTGCAACAGATCGTTCGCGCCCACCGGGGAACCGTGCGCGTGGCCTCGACAGGAACCGACGGAACCACCTTCCTGATCACCCTGCCCCACGTCGAGATCGTGGAGGAGCAGGCGTGAAGCGCCATATCCTGATCGTCGAGGACGAGGAGCACCTGGCGGATGCGCTTGCCCACAACCTCCAGTTCGAGGGTTACGCCACGACCATCGCCCACGATGGTGAGGAGGGGCTGCAGCTGGCGGAGACGATCCAGTTTGATCTGATCCTGCTCGACATCATGATGCCGAAGCTGGACGGCATCGAGGTGTGCCGGCGTATCCGCGCTACCGGCAGCAGGGTCCCGATCCTGTTCCTGACCGCCAAGTTCTCGGACGCCGACCGCATCCTGGGACTCAAGGTCGGTGCCGACGACTACATCGTGAAGCCATTCCTGCTCGAGGAGCTGATCCTCCGTATTCAGGGGATCTTCCGCCGCGAGGAGTGGTACAGCAGTTCCCCCGACGATCACGACACGGTCAGCTTCGGGAGCGGAACCGTCAACTTCCGTACCTTCGAGGCGCGGTCCAAGGGTCGGACCATCCGGCTCACCGAGAAGGAATGCATGCTGCTGAAGCTGCTGGTGGAGCGGCACGACCAGGTCGTGTCCCGGGAGGAGATCCTCGAGAGGGTCTGGGGTTACCGCTTCTCGACCTCATCACGGACTATCGACAACTTCATTGTCCGCCTGCGCCGCTACTTCGAGCCGGAGCCGCGAAGGCCCCGCTACATCCACTCGGTGCGCGGGGTCGGCTACAAGTTCACCCCAGAGCCCGACTGATGCTGCCACCGCACCTGCGCCTGAACCGCGTCGTGCTCGCAGTCATTCTGCTTGGCAACGCGGTCGCGTTCGCAGGCGTCGACCCACCGACCAGGATTGTCACCGCCGCCCTGGTCGTGGTTCTGGCCGCCAAGCTCAACCAGCTCCCCAACATCCCCCGTACCCACCGCCAGGCGGCCGTCGTCCTGGCGGCGCTTCTGACTGTGCAGCTGGTGCCGCTGCCGCTGCTGATTCGACGGCTCATCGAGCCCGGCCTCGCAGGCGTGCTGCGACCCGGTTGGACACCGCTCTCGGTCGCTCCATGGGCAACCCTACAGAGCGCCGCCGCGCTCGCGGTGGCCGCCATCCTGGCGCTGACCGCCGCTCGCATAGCCGCCACCCGCAGCGGCCTGCCGATGCTGCTGAGCATGGTGGCGGCCACCGGCACCGTCGTCGCGCTGCTCGGCCTCGCCACCGAGCACGGCCTGCCGGGGAAGGTGCTTCTGATCCGTCCCAACACCGTCGGGGGTGGCCCCTACGGCCCCTTCCTCAACGACAACCACTTCGCACTCGCCGTAGAGCTCACCCTGCCCGCCGCCCTCGCGCTCCTGGCGGCCGCCGCCCGCCATCTCCCGCTGCACGGCGAGGCCCGCCGCCGCGGCACGGTGATGCTCCTGGCCGCCGCCGTCGCCACCATTATCGAGGCTGCGGCCCTCCTTCGCTGCGGCTCGCGCGGTGGCGCCCTGTTCCTCGCGCTCGGTTTTCTGCTCACCTTGCCTCTCTGGACGCGCCGCCGTCGCCAGACGCAGTGGCGATGGCTGGTGCTGGCGCTCATCATTGTCGCCGGCACGTCGGTCTTCGCCTGGAACCGCCTTCCCATCCTTCAGGACCGCTTCAACGAGCTCTTCGTCCTCAAGGGAGTCGAGGGCAACACGCGCTGGGACCTGTGGTCCGGTACCGTACGGCTGTGGCTGCGGAGCCCGGTTGTCGGCACCGGCCTCGGAACCTACCGGTACGCCATTGGTCTGACCAAGCCGCCGACGGGCGCCATGACCCTGGAGCAGGCTCACAACGACTGGCTCGAGTGGCTTTCCGGCGGCGGTCTGGTCGTCGGCGCCGCGGTCCTGCTGCTGCTCCTGGGGCTGGTGCGCGCCCTGCGCCCGCGGCGGCTCGGCAACCTCCGGTTCGAGTACCGGTACCCGCTCGCCGCTACGGCCGTGGCGCTGACCGCGGTTGCTCTTCACGAGCTGGTCGGCTTCGGACTCCAAAACCCACTCAACCGCTACTTGCTGGCGGTCTGGATCGGTTTGGTGTGGGGGCTCGAGCGGCGTCCGGCGACGGCCGAAACAACGGAGGATGTGGAGGATGAAGAGGTGCCCCTGCAGCTGCCCGCCGCCGACCAAGGCCCACCGGAGGCCGCTGATGTCGGCTGAGGTGCACCCGTGGACGTCACCGCTCCGTCCCGGGCCTCAGCTCGCCCGGTGGTGATGATGCAGACCGACCTCAAACGCCACCTGCTCCGCATGCGCCTCACCGCAGTGGTCTTCTTGATCACGTTGCCGGTGGCGGTGGTGGTCGCCTTCTTCCTGCCGAGGATAGAAGTCCCGCATCTGTCCCCGCACATCGTGACCTTTATCTGCCTCGGTCTCAGCCTGTGGGTCGCCTTCACCGCCGACCGTGCCGCCCGCCGCGCCATGACCGCGATCTACGACGCCTTCTCCAGCCACGGCGAGCAGAGCCGCCTGCTGCGCGACCACTACCGCGTGTACCTCGGGGTCCTGCTGCGGCTCGAGGTGATCACGCTGTGCGGCCTGGTCACCGCGGTCGCCGGCACCGGCCCCCGGATCACACTGTGGTTCCTGGTGGTCGTGTCGATCCTGATGGCGCTCGCCTGGCCGACCGAAGGCAAGACGCGGCTCCTGCTGCGCCGCGCGGATGGAACGTCCCGCCACCAACCCGGGAAGTGAGCGGATGAGAAAGTGAGAAGTTGAGGGGGTACCGCCCACCCATCCGGAAAACGCAAGCGCAGCACGCTCGGGAACCGAGGACGCACAGCCAGGTTTGCAGGAGCGATCCGCGAGGCGGCCGGCTGTTAGTGCTTCTTCCTCATCAGGTCCGCGAAGCTGAACGGCTTGGCCGTGGCTCCCGCCGGGGGGTCGTAGGTTCCGGCTGGCGCCTCGACCTTGTCGATGCTCACGACCTCCTCATGCGAGGTCATCTTGTTCCCGCCCGCCATTGCCATCTCGGTGACCGTGTCCTGCTCCACGGGAAGTCCGTCGATCTTCGCCATTTCCTTGACCGCCGAGGCCATGCCTGGTTGCAGCGACACGACCTGGTCAACCATGTTCCGGTACTTGGCGAGGTCCAGCGGAACGTCCTTGGTCACCCAACTCGTCTGCTGCATCTGCACCATCTTGGAGGACAGCGTCACGTTCCAGCGGCGGGTCTCCCACTTGCCGATCTTCTTGGTCTCGTCGGTCGGCGTCACGGTTGCCGTCATCTCCATCATCTTCAGCATCTGCTCGCCCATCCCGGGCGGCAGGATCTTGTTGAGATCCATCGGTAGATCGATGACGTTGTACTCCTTTCCTGCAGGGTCCACGACGTACATCTTCTTCTGGTCGAGGCGCACGATGATGATGTTCTCGGGCGACTCCATCCGCATGCGGTCGGCCCCCACCCAGAGCACCGTCTGGTCATCCTTGGCCGGTTGCGTATGACCCATGATGGTGAAGGCATCGGTATGGCGGTTCTTGACGATCTTCACATCCGCGGCGGCCGTGAGGCCTGGAACGAGCACTGCCAGCACGATGACGGTCCACGCTCTTCGCAGGTTCATGCGTTCCTCCTTTGGTCGGACGAGCATTGTACTCGATCTCAGCGCTAATCGGCTCACTCGATACGGCCGACCCACGGGCGCCGCTGGCGCCTCAGCCGACCTTCTTCAACGTCCCTGGCAAGAACGTTGCGCGGCCCGGTGGCGACAACCACCAAGCTACCGCGTCAGCCACCGAAGGGTCGCCGCCACCGCCTCCCCGTACGGCGTTGCCTCTGCCTCTCCGACCAACTCCCGGAGGCGGCCGGCGTCGAACGAGATCGGGCGCGCGTAGTGCGGCAACATCGGCGAGAAGGCGCGCAGGTCACGCGAGACCAAAGCCAGGAGGCGCAGAAGCCACAGCGGTGCGGCGCGCAGGCGGACCTCACGACCAAGCTCTTCGCCGGCCAGCTCGGCAAGCCGGCGGCCGGTGAGCGGCCCCGAGCCCGGCACCACGAACTGGCGACCATAGGCCTCCTCGTGCGCCGCCAGATCGGCGACCAGGCGCATGGCGTCGGGCACGAAGACATACTCCCTTGGAACGTCCGGCGAGCCGATCCAACTCATCGGCCGTCCGGCAACTGCCTCCTCGAGCGGCCTCTGCAACGTGCTGGTATGCACGTCGGGACCGAAGAAGTCCGGGAGCTGCACCACGGCCGCGCCGGCCTCCAGCAGGACGTCCTCCGCCTCCCGGCGCAGCCTGATCATCCAATTGCCGCCGCTGCGCGGGTGGTCCTCGTTGACCGGCAGCCTACGCACCGGCAGGTAGGCCCAGTAGCCCGAAACCTGGAGCAGGCGGGCCCCCTCCTTGGCGGCCGCTGCGGCCATCACGCGAGCGGTACGGGGATGGTCGGACATCCGGTCGGCGGGCAATCCGATCGCATCCACCACAAGGTCGCAGCCCTCAACGGCGTGACCGAGCGCTACGGCATCCAGAGCATCGGCGGCTGCGATCTCGACCCCCAGACCGGCGAAGGCGCGCTCGAGGCGCTCCCGGCTCCTCGACACCACCCGCACCGGGGTACCTCGGCCCGTCAGCTCACGGGCCAGATGAATGCCAGTGGGGCCGGTCGCCCCGACAATCACGACGCGCTGGAAGAGCCCGGACATGGGAGCCTCCTCCCGTCCACCTTATCAGTCAACGAACCTCGTCCAGCGGGCGAGCGCCGACCGCTTCCATGGCCAGGTAGGTCGATCCGGACGGAGCAACCACCGCACGCAAACGCCCGCGCACCTCGACCGACCTGTACGGGTCGAACGGGATCTCACGGCCATCCGGCAGCGTGACGTCGATCCACACGCTCGGCAGCGGGCCCCGTCCGAAGCAACACGGCGCCCGATGACGTACGAGAATGAACCGTTTCAGGCCACGGGACGTGGCCTCGAGGCCGACCACGAAGCCACGCGCCTCGACACGCCGTCCTGACATCGACTGCAGAACCTCGGGTCGCGGCGTGGGTTGGGGTGACATGGCGGCGAGGCCGGCAGCATCGTAGACGGGGTCATGAACGGGCGCGATCTCCTCCCACCGCAGCGGCACGAACGACGCGGCCGCGGCCTCGCCCGTCTGCTTCAGGCGGCAGCCGCCAACCGAGATGGCGACCACCGCCACCGCCAGCAGAGCGACCGGTCCCAGGACCCTCAACAGGTGCCGGTTCGTCGGTCCGGTCACGCTCAGCTCCGGGTCAGCGCCGTCGAGACATCGCTCCGGTACGCCGCCACCGCCGGGACCACACCTGCGAGCAAAGCAGCCAATACCGTGATCACGGGTCCCAGAAGCAGCACCGGGTGGTAGGCGAACGGATCGAGGATGACGCCGGCGCGAGCGTGGACCGCGGCAGCGCTAACGGCGAAGATCGCGGCGTAGACCGCAACACCTACCACCGCACCGAAGGAGCCGAGGAGGAAGGCCTCCCCGGCGACGACTCCTGACACGATGCCGCGGGAGGCGCCAACCGATCGCAGCAGGGCGAACTCCCGCGAGCGGGCCTCCAGCGTGTTGTGGATCCCCGCCAGGACACTGGCGACGGCTACCAGAACGGTGAGAAGCGCCACCACGCGGAGGATCTCGCCCAACCATCCGAGCTTCTGGAACACCTCCGCCACCGAGGTCCCGATCGGCCAGGCCAGCGTTGCCGTCCGGCCACGGCGGTTGATCTCGTCGTCCAGCGAGAAGCCGGCGTTCGGATCGCAGAGTCGCAGCATGACAGCGCTGAGCTCCTTGTGCTCAATCGGGATGGCTGCGCCCGGCCGGGGGACGTACTCGACTCCCGCGCCACGTATGACGTGACCTTCCAGGGCCAACATCGCATCCACCGGCACCCAGATGACTCGATCGGCCGGCCTTCCTGTCGCCTTCAGCACACCAACCACACTGAAGCTCTCGTGGTGCTGGGTGGCGTCGGCCCCGAATCCATGTCGCGGCTCGAACGTCGTCCCCAGTCCCAGGGAGGCACGGCGCGCCACCATGCTCCCGACAACGGCCTCGCGCGCGGCCGGCCCGAAGACCCTGCCACCGGGCTCGATGACCAGGGCGCCGTCGCCGAGGCTGGCACGGGAGAACAGCTCTGATGAGGTACCGACGATCCGGTACGAGGCGTAGCTGTCGCCGACCGCATATGGGATCGCCGCCGCCACCCGGGGGTCGTTTCGCATCCGCTCGTACATCGTCCACGGGATGTTCCCGGGCGAGGTGTCGAGGTGAAACACCGTGTTGAGCACCAGCTGCAGCTGGCTCCCCCGCGCTCCGAGCACGGCATCGAAGCCTCCCGGCGTCGCCGTGAACGCACGCCGAGCCTGGTCCTGGATCGACCACACGGCAAGCACCAGCCCGGAGGCGACCCCGACGGCGATTACGGTAACTGCGGAGGACAGGGCACGCCGCCGCAGGCTCCTCCACGCCAGAGTCGCCATCAAGGCGATACGGTCGCCACGCCCCGTCATGAAGCGTTCTCCCCGGCTCCGCTTCCGCCCACACGGTTGATGTCGGCCATCATCACGGTCCGGTCCAGGCGAGCCGCGAGGTCGCGGTCATGGGTCACCAGCAGCAGGCTCGCCCCAGCCTCTTCACAGACCTCCAGAAGAAGGTCGGTCACCGCCCGTGCCGAGGCCCGGTCGAGGTTCCCCGTGGGCTCGTCGGCCACCACCAGCATGGGCTCGTGGACCACGGCTCTTGCCACCGCCACTCGCTGCTGCTGTCCTGCAGAAAGGTGGGAGGAGGGGGCGCGCGCCTCCTGCGTCAAACCAACCCGCTTCAGCAGATGGCGGGCGCGCGCGCTATCACGGTGGCCGCAGAGGCGAAGCGGGAGCAACACGTTCTCCTCGGCGGTCAGCGTCGGCAGCAGGTTGAACGACTGGAAAACCACGCCGATCGCGCTGGCCCGGAAGCGATCACGGGCCGCTTCCGTAAGGCCTGAGAGTTCACACCCTGCGACCCGAACGCTGCCCGTGTCGACCCCGAGGAGGCCGGCCACAACGTGCAGCAGGGTCGTCTTGCCGCAGCCCGATGGCCCCAGCACCGCTACCCGCTCGCCCCGCTGGACTTGGAACAACGGCAGGTCGAGCACCGGCCGGCGGCCATCGGGCGGCCTCGGCCGGCTGGCCCTCACCCCGCGCATTTCGACAATGACGTCGCCAGGAAACTGGGGCGCGGGCGACCCTGCACCAACCGGCCTCATGCGCCACCGTCCACCGTTCGCTCCCCCTTCTCCTTCATCCGGCGGCCACTGCCGCGGGCCCTGCCCAGATCCCACGGCGAAAGCCGCTGGCGGCCTCACTTCATGTGTGTACTCCCAGGACCGCTTGCAGAGCCCAGCCGGCCCCGAAGCTGATGGCGGCAACACCGAGGCTGATGCCGGCCATCTCGACGAACCGCGGCCAGAACCTGAGCTCCTTGGCAACGCTGATGTAGAAGTTGAAGACGGCAATGATGAGCACGGCAATGACCAGCGTCGTGGCCAGCGCCACGAACATGTTCGCGAGCAGGAAAAACGGCAGGATCAGGAAGACGACCGCCAGGATATAGGCAGTGCCCGTGTACACCGCAGCCTTGGCAGGGCTCTTGGTGTCCGTGTCGATCGCCTCGGACTTCGATGACAGGTACTCAGAGGTCGCCATCGACAGCGAGGCGGCAATCCCGGTCACGAGGCCCGCCACGGCCACCAGATGGGCGTTGCCCAGGGCGAGCGTCAGGCCCGCCAGCGCCCCGGTGAGCTCCACCAGGGCATCGTTGAGACCGAGGACGATCGAGCCCGCATACTCCAGCGGCTCGTCAGCGAGCATGTCGATGAGCTCCTTCTCATGCTCCTCCTCGTCCTTCAAAATGGCGTCGACTCCCTCGATGTCCCGCATCCGTTCGTACTGCTTCCTGGCGAAGTCCTCGCCTCGCTCCATGAGCTTCAGCGAGAAGGTCAGCCCGAAAAGCCGCGCCAGAAACACGTACAGCCACACCATGAGCCCGTTCACACCGACCATTTTCCCGGTCTGGTTGGCCCAGAAGTCGTGGTGCCGGAGCTCGTCGCGCCCGATCCGCT
>JAJDNH010000036.1 GCA_022340775.1 Acidobacteriota bacterium | reverse complement strand
CCGGCGGCTTCGTTCTGCGGGGGGTTCCGTTGCCGGCAGACGGTGGCAAGCGGATCAGCCGCGAGCAGCTCGCGCAGAGATCTCGCTCGCGTTCGGCAGATGGGCAGCCGGCGCAGTAAGTAACCAGGCAACCAGCGCGGCGGTCGCCGGCGGGCCGTCGCATCGCGCCTCGGGCGGCGCCTGGTCGAGGTCGTAACCCTCGCCGGGCGCCGCTCCCTGCACCGTGAACCAGCGGGCGTAGCGTCCGGCAGGCTCGCCGGCAAGGGCGTGAACGAGGCCCGTAAGGGCGGCGCGGAGGGTGTCGCCGGCGCTCCTTCCCCCACGCCGGTGTGGCGGCGGCGCAGGTTGGGCCGGCAGCACAGTCACGACCCGGCCGCCGTTCTCGAGCGCCGCGGCCGGCAGCGCTGCTCGCAGCAGCAGCACGACCGCGTGGAGGGCGCCGTAGACTTCTCTCGTCCACTCGGTGACCTCGACCTCGTGGAACGGCCGCGCGGGCGGTGAAGGCAGCAGCAGGGCGAGCCCGCCCGGCGGCCCCCACTCCTCGACGGCGGCCGCGATCGGTTCGACAAAGCTGGACGGCTCGCTGGAGTCGACGACAACTACTTGACGGGGCGACTCACCCTCACTCCCCTGCTCCGACCGGGGCCGGGAGGTGCTGAGTAGCAGCGTTCGCAGGCCGCCCGCCTCGAGATCCCGAGCCAGGAGCGAGGCGAGCGGGGCGTCGGCGGCCCAGATGAAGACCGGTGCCGGCATGGGTACAGGATGCCAGGGGGGCGGCGGCCGGGCAAGCAGGAAACCTTCTCGAGTACAATGCGCTCGGGTGTCCACGGCGCAGCCGTGGGTACGCCTCGGCCGTGGGCGGCCGCCGCTGGGGAGGCGTGATGGTTCAGTTCGACAACCAGTACCGCCAGGTCAAGGTCAAAATCGTCTACTACGGCCCGGCGCTCGGCGGCAAGACAACATGCCTGCAGCACATCCACAAGAGGACCGATCCGCAGCAGCGGACCAAGCTGTATTCGCTCAACACGGCCAGTGACCGGACTCTGTTCTTCGATCTCCTGTCGCTCAGCCTGGGCAAGATCCGCGGCTACCGCCTAGCCCTCCAGCTGTACACGGTTCCCGGCCAGGTGCAGTACAACGCGACCCGCCGGGCAGTGTTGTCCGGCGTTGACGGCGTAGTGTTCGTGGCAGATTCGCAGGAGTCGCAGAGAGAGGCCAACCTGGAGTCGCTGGATAACTTGTCGGAGAACTTGGAGGCCAACGGCCTCGATCGATCGAGCGTGCCGATCGTCTTCCAGTACAACAAGCGTGACCTGTCGCCGCTGCTCGGGATCGAGGACCTCGAAGCCCAGCTGAACGCGGAGCAGGCCATCTCGTTCCCAACGGTGGCGATTACCGGCGAGGGTGTGATGGAGGCATTTGCGGCCATTACCGAAGCGACCCTGACGACCGTTGCGAGCCGGCTCGGCGTCGACACCAGCCCTCAGGCCGTGAGCCAGCTGCGCGCGCAGGCTCAGGCTGCTCTACGTCCGCTCGTGAGCGTGGGCGAGGTCGAGAGTGCCGGCGACGGCGGCGTCGAAGTCACGCGGCCCACGATGGTCACCGAGGGCGAAGGGCCGTTGCCCGAGCAGGAGTTGGTGCAGGAGGCGGTCAGCGCCAACGTTGCCATGACCGACCTCGCCGCCCGTCTTGATGCTGTGCGCACGCAGCTCGAGCGCAAGGTGCGGGTGCTGGAGGGCATCGCCGACTTCGGCCGGGGCATCGCCAACGAGAGGGACCCGGACGGTGTGCTGCAGCGGCTTCTCGACCAGGGCCTCGAGCTGCTGCGGGCACAGGCCGGAGCGATCATCGTCGTGCCCGCGGCCGGCACGTTGCGGGAGGCCGTGATGAGCGGCCTGGATCGGGACCCGATGCTGGCGACCCAGGATGAAGCCGGCGAGCCGCTGGCGTTGGTCCTGCTCAACGACTCAAAGCCGCAGCTGATGGCCCGAGACCTCGAGGGTGTGGGCGACAGCCTGGTAATGGAGGCGGTCGAGAGCGCCGGCTACTTGTCGGCGGTTGCCGTGCCGCTGGTTGCGCAGGGGCGGGTGGCTGGGCTCCTGACGCTGTACGGTGACGGCAGCAGGCCTCCCCTCGACGAGGACGACATCCAGCTGGCGACGGTTCTCGGCTCGGCTGCCGCAATGGGGTACGCCAACGCGCTCGCCTGGGGGCGTCTGGAGGACCTCAACCTTGGTCTCGAGGCACAGGTGAATGCCCGCACAAAGGAGGTTCGGGAGAGTCTCGACGAGGTGCAGAGGCTGGCCGCGGACCTCCGGGAGAAGAACGTCCTCCTGAACGATGCGTACCGCGACATCTCCGAGCTCGATCAGACCAAGAGTGAGCTGATCAACCGCATCTCCCACGAGCTGAAGACCCCGATCACATCGCTGCTCGCCGCCTCCAAGATCCTCCAGAGGAGCGACGACGGCGTTTCCGAGGGGCAGCGGCGCTTCGTCACCATCATCCGCGACGAGGCCGAGAAGCTTGCGGAGATCGTGCAGAGCGTGTTCCAGGCGTCGATCCTTGCGGCGACCCAACAACGCCCCGAGTGTTCGTCGGTGCCGGTGCAGCAGCTCCTGAAGAGCGCGCTCGCGCCGCTGCGCGAGCTCGCAAAGGGACGGGAGGTCGCTCTTCACGTGCTGGTTCCAGCCGGCCTCGAGACCATCTTGTGTGAGCCCCAGACCATGGAGGCGGCCCTGCGGGCGGTGGTCAAGAACGCGATCGAGTTCAACCAAGGTGGCGGTGAGGTGAAGATCGAGGTCCGACGCTTCGTCCGCGACAGCGCTTCGTGGGTCGAGGTGAAGGTGGTCGACTCGGGTGTTGGAATTCCGGACGTCGAGCTTCCGTACGTCTTCGACGCCTTCTGGCAAGGCGGCAACGTCTTGACCGGTAAGCCACGCGGCGTCGGCCTGGGTCTCGCAATTGCCAAGCGCGTGGTCGAGAGTCACGGCGGAAAGATCACGATCAGCAGCGCCGTGGCCGAAGGAACCGACGTGGTCTTGGAACTGCCGCAGGGGATTGAGGCGGAGGCGTAAGCGAGCGCACCCGCTGCCGAGAGCAATGTTGAGTCTGCTGTGGTCACCAGCGACCGCACCGATCCGGCCAAGAGCAAACCACCAAGACACAAGGAACACAAAGACAAGAGAGAAGAAGGTCAACAAGGGAAACTCTTTGCGTTCTTCTTGGTATCCCTGGAGTCTTCGCGGTTGAAAAGGTGGTTTCTGCACCTAGCAAAACGCCAAGAGCACGGCGGAGCCCATCCATCGCTGCTGGCGGCACATTGCGAGCGAGTGATTAGCGCTAGCGGCTCGAGACGTCGGCAGTGGCGACCGACGGCAGGCGGATCTTGGAAACCTCCCGGGCAAGCAGCAACTCGAACGGACGGGTGGCCGAGAACGCTTCCAGCACCCCGTTCCAGCGGGCCTTGAAGTCGGAGACCAAGTGCTCCGCCCAGTCCAGGATCGGCGTCGGGCGGAACAGCAGGTCCTCCTCGGCGGCGCGGCAGTCGAGGAGAACGTCATGGTCGTGGGAGTAGGGGCTGAAGTTCGTGCCGAGCCCCACGGCCTCCAACCACTCGCTCGGCAGCGAGAAGAGCTGCGGCGCTCGTTCCAGCAGGTTGGCCACCAGCTCGATGAACTGGCGGACGGTGGTGGATTCGCGCTGCGCGAGGTTGTAGGAACGGCCAAAGGCAGAGCTGTTGGCGAGGTTCCCCACTACCGCCTCCGCCACGTCCTCGACCCACAGGAAGCCCCACGAGTTGAGGCCGCCGTGGGGCAACAGGAGGGGACCCCCGCTCATGATTCTCTCGAGGTAGGCGTCGGCGCGCCGGGTGTAGTCGTGGGCTCCGACCACCATCGGCAGGCGCAGCGACGTGAAGGCCAGCCGGTCCTCCTCCCAGGCACGGTTCAGAGCTTCCTCGCAGCGACGCTTGTGGTACGCGTACAGCCACGACGACTCGTTTCCAGGTTGCTTCGGCAGCAGCCTGCCGTGGAAGTCCGACTCGCAGAAGGGTGGGAACAGGCCTTCTCGAATCAGGTACACGGCCGCAGTGGAAATGTGGATCAGATGGCCGATGTGGTTCTTGAACCTGTCGATGACGTTTGTCGTCTCCGACTCGTGGTAGGCGTTGACATCGACCACCACATCGTACTCACCTTTGCGGACGGCGCTCTCGAGGGTTTCGACTTTCCTGCGGTCCCCGATGACTCGTCGCACCCGTGTACCGAACGGGTCGGGCGACAGGCCGCGATTGAGGAGCGTCACCTGATGCCCCTCGCGCAGTAGCCTGGCCACGATGGCGCGCCCGATGAACCGCGTCCCACCGAAGACGAGCACCTTCACGGGCCTATCCTACCGCAACCGGGGTATCCGGCGTACGCCCCGACTCTTCCTTGATCCGACTCGCAGCACGCATGAGGTCGCCGGCGGAGGCAAGCTCGAGGAGGCAACCCTCGTCCGCAGGCACGGGATCGGGCCACACGGACGCGGAGCTCAGGTAGGAGCGAGCTAGGTGGAGGCAGGCGCCCACCGGGGACGGCCCTTGAGGTGCGAAAAGTGATCTAATGGACGGGGGGAAGTCGGCCCTCGTGCCGAGCGCGAGACCGAGCCGGCGAGGCAGACTGTGGAGGAGGGCTCTTCGCAGCTCGGGCTGTGGTACGGGCACTGTCGATAGGACCCACAACACGAGGTCGGTGGGGACGACCAGCAGGTGCGCTGCCAGCTCGACCGTCTCCCGATCGAGCCCGATTTCTGGTGCTGCGGCGCCGGCGAGGCGTGCCCAGTTTTCGGCAACCCGGGGAGTCAGATCGTCGAGCCGCTTCGAATGTGGACGGTGCCAGGCTTCGCCACAGACCATCTCCGTCCAGATGTCGCTGCCTGCGTCGACACCGTTGAGTTGTGCGAGCGACTGCGGTGGAGCCTGATCTCGGCAGCGGATCGAGCACGCCACGACCATCGCGTTCCAGACCAAGTGCGGATGGCCGGACAGAGGGGGGGACGCCCCCTCGCCGAGCGCCAGAGCGACGTCGGTGGCCTGGTTTGGTGGCAACGGCACGAGCCCGGGGCTGGACTTGAGCCAGTGCGCGAGCGTTGCCAAGACGTCGCGGACGATGGTCCTGAGGCGTGCAAGTTGCTCGCCGCTGACCGCCATCTCGGAGGAAATCGCGGTCCTGACGAGGTCCCAGAAGAAGCTCTCGAACGCTTCACCGGTGAACGGGAGGTCCAGCTCGCCGGCAAGCTCCACTTCTTCTTCACCCTCGTCACGAAGGCGAGCCGCCTCCAGCAGGAGCTGGTTCGGCTCCAGGTCGAGGTTGAGGCCCAGCAGGTCTCGTACCGGAAAGCCCGGATCGAAGGTGAACTCCAGCTCGCCCGCAACCAGGATCCGGGCCATGATGGTCTCTGCGAGGCGTGTCACTTCCTTGCGCAGGACCGTGGCCTTGACGACACCCGAGCGGCTCACAATGTCGGTGAACAGCTCCCGCCGCAGCAGCGAGACCGCGAGCGCTCTGCGGGCCTCGGTCACCGACAGATTCCCCTTGTTGGCAAGCCAGGTGGCGAGCTGCTCGCCCGGAAGCTGGGACGACACGAAGACCACGCGGCCATCGATGAAGTCGAGGCGGCGTTCGTGCGCCCTTCGGCTCAAGGAGAGGCGACCCGAAAGGCCACCCATCTGTAGCCACTGCAGAAGATCCCCTAGGTGGAGCCGGTCTAGCTTGCCTCGAATCACATCACGAGTATAACGCGGGATCTGTCCCATTCCATAACATCCGCTGCCCCGCGGACTCTTGTGGGTCGAGCCGCACGCGGCCAGCGTGATTGATCCGGGATAGGATGGGGTCGTGGAGTTGGTCGTCCTGAGTGCGCGCCCGGAGCTTGCTGCCAACCGGCGCCTGGTCGAGGCGGCGGGCAGCCAGGGAGTGCAGCTTCGGATCATCGATGCCACGCGGACCGTGGCCGTCTCCAGCGGAACGCTGCTGCACGGCGATAGCCCGGGGGACCTGCTCACGGACGTTCCCGACTGCGCGCTGGCACGGGTCGGCAACTGGCGCCCGGACAGCGTCCTCGCAGCGCTGGAGGTGCTGGTGAAAGTGGGTGTCCCGACCCCGAACCCGTCTGCGGGCATACGGGCCGGCCGTGACCACTGGCTGACCGTGCTGGCGCTCACTGCCGCTGGACTGCCTGTTCCCCTCACCGTTGCCGGCGCAGACCCCGAAACCCTGGCAGCGGAGGGTGCCAACCTGGGCTTTCCGGTAGTGATCAAGCAGCGGAGGTCGCGAATGGGAGTCGGTGTCATCCGATGCGACCGCCGAGACCACCTGGAAGCGGTCCTCGACTCTCTGTGGCGCGTCGGGGACGAGGTGATCGTGCAGAAGTACATCGGCTCAGGTGGGGTGAGCCTGCGGCTTCTGGTCGTCGGCGGGCGGGTGGTCGCCGCAGCTCGCTTCAGAGCGGAGGCAGGGGAGTGGAGGTCGAACGCGGCGCGCGGCGCCGCAGCCGATTCCCTGGCACCGGACCCGGAGGAGGTCCGGCTAGCCGTCGGGGCGGCGGCGGCGCTCGGCCTCGGTGTTTGCGGTGTCGATCTCTTGCCGTCGGCTGCGGGCACTGTGATCGGCGAGGTCAACCCGACGCCGGGATTCCAGCTCCTGGAGCGAACCACCGGAATCGACGTCGCGGGGGCGATCGTTGCCGAGATGCTCGGGCGCGCCGGGGCGCAGTAGCGTCAGACCTCGGCGGTCGAGCCGCCACGACCGGCAAGCTCACGGTCCAGCATCAGCAACCCCTGAGGGCTCTCCTGGACCATCGCTACCTGGTGGTAGAGCCGGTCGGCGGTGGCTTCCTCCTCGACCTGCTCGCTGACGTACCAGTGCAGCAGGACCGAGGTTGCATGGTCCTTCTCCTCGGAGGCGAGGTTGGCAAGCGCGTTGATGCGCCCGGTGATGTGCCGCTCGTGCTCGAGCACGGCCTGCACGGCCTCTGCAGGCGATCCCCACTCGCTGGTGGGCTCTGCGATTGCTGCCAGGTGCGGCCGTCCGCCACGCTCCTGGACGTGGTGGAAGAGCTTCAAAGCGTGGGCCAGCTCCTCCTGCGCCTGGACTTCCATCCACAACGCGAAGCCGTCGAGGTGCAGGTCCGTGAAGTATGACGAGACGGCCAGGTAGAGGTAGAAAGAGTAGAACTCGGCATGGGTTTGCTCGTTGAGCGCCTTCAGCACTTGCTTGCTGATCATGTTGTCCTCCTGACTTGATCCGTTGTGTTGCACACCGCCCGAGTATATCCCGCAACCGGAAGCGCGGAGCCAATCTGTCGGAGAGGATCCGCCCGGTTCGCCGCCACCCGAGGCCGGCTTCATGTGCCGGTCGATCGCTCACAACGCGAAGTCACGCCGGAATCATTCCGGGGAGCTTGGGCGCTCCTGTCCGGACCCCGGCTGTTCCTTCTGCCTGTTTGCCCCGGTGTCGATCCATGGCCTGATGTTGTTGGAGGCGAACGCCTCGCTCCAGAGCAGGCCGGCCACCCGATGGTCCGGGAGGGGGCGTCCGGCGAAACCGATCAGGGTGGCTCCCGCCAGCAGCGCGAGCGTCAGCAGGGCCACGGCTGACACCCTCACCGGCTGCAAGGTGTGGACATACGGGGATGGTAGGCCGCGAACCGCTACCCCGAGCACTGCAACGATCGGGGCCGCGAGAGCCACGGTCGCCATCGTCGGTAGCGCACCGGTGGCAGCCGAGGCCGTGGCAATGCAGAGAATGGGTAGAGGGAGCAAGTGGAGAGCGACGGTGAGCAGCCGTGTGAACGGGCCGACGTACTGATGCGCGGCTCGTGTGAGGGACAGCAACCGGACGGCGATGATCACCGCGGCTGGGACCGAGAGCGCCGGCGCGAGCCACAGGAGATGGCCGGGCAGGTGGTGGAGGTCGAGCCAACGTGCCAAGTGACCGTCATCGCGATCGAGAAGTGGGAGCCATGCGAGCCCGACGGTAGCGTTGGCCCAGGCGAACTGGAGGACAGCGATCTCTGCAGCAACGGTGCGGGGTCGCGGTGTCACAGGGATGGTGGCAAGCGCCGCAATCAGGGAGAGCGCGGTCGAGCCGAGCCAGTAGCCGGAGGCAGCGCCAAGGCTCGCGAAGTGGAGGCTCGGCTCATTGACCAGCGCCCAGACCGGACGGCCGAGCGGGAGAGCGACGCCGATCCACGAGCAGCCTCCCACCATCGCACCCAGGGCCTGGCCAAACACCGCGACGGCCAACGCGGCGGGAAGCGAGGCGGCGGCAGCTAGCCAGGAAACGAGGAGGGTTGGCGGCGACAGGGGGTTGACCTCTGGCCTCATCGGAGCATGCTACCATGGGCCGGCTATGCGGCAGCAACTCTCCTGTTCACAAGGTGTTTCCAGCTTGAACGGCGGGTTGGCGAGGACCTGCGGCCGACTCACAGCTGTGCTCGCCGCAGGCTTGCTTGCCGCCGCGACGGTGGCCCATGCCCAGACCCTGGGCAGCAGGTGCCTGACGAATGGGACCTGGCTCGTGAGCGTGGCCGAGCCCGAAGCGACGGCCACGACGACAGCGTGGCCGGAGGTTACGAACAACCACGACGTGACCATCAAGAGCGTGATCTCCGGAGATCTGACGGCGGTGGCGGACGTGACCGAAGCCCTGTCGCAGCCGGAGGAGGGCGCTCCGCCAGTAGTCGTCGCGGTGGGCCGTGCGCTGTCGCCGGAGCTGGTCGCTGCCTTGGAGCGAACGTTGGCCGGACGCAGTGTCCAGCAGCTTCCGGAACGCGCGGCGAGAGAGCTGCGGGAGGGGGGGTTGGAACGGCGGTTGGGCGCTCCTGGGAGCGAGTCTGTCCTGAACCTGCAGGTACCAATGCCGGCCGCCGGCGACCGGCGGCGGTCGTCGGTCGAGGTGCTGGCGGGCATGCTGCCCGAGCTACTTGCTCGCCAGCTGCCGGGACTGACGATGCGCTGGGAGGACGGTACATTCGTGCTCGAGCGGCGGCAGCCGCCAGAGGCCGCAACCCTGGGCGTGTCACGGCTGCGGCTGGCGCTGGCGAGGTTGGCGGCGTCACCGGCCATTGATGGTGCTGCAGTGGACAAGGAGCGGGCGAGGCAGCAGGTTCGGCGGCGCGCCGAGCTCGAGCAGCACCCCGGCGGCGCTCGACTGCTGGTCAGGCGGTGGTGCGACAGCGGGCTCGACGGGATACGCGAGCTCCTCTTCGGCCTTGATGGTGTGACGCCCGACAGCGTCCGCGAGGCGGCCCAATCCTGGCTACCGTTGCATCCCGGTGCGGCGGTGCTGGTGCTGCCGCCGCAGGCACTCAACCCGCGTTTTGCGGCCGGCCCGCAACGAGTAGCTCTGTCGAACAACCTCATGTCCGTCGTACTGGCGAGACCGGCGGCGCCGCTGGCGGCGCTCACGATCCAGCCGGTCGTGATTCCGGGAATGGACGACGCAGGCGCGGCTACGGTGCTGGCGCGCCTCGCGGGTAGGATTCGCGCCGCCGCCAACCCACCCGGTTGGGTGCGAGTCGAGGAGGACCCGCCCCACCTCGAGCTGGCAGCCGAGCCGGACTCGTTTCCCGAGCTGTGCGAAGCGCTCGCCTCAGCCCTCTCAGCAATGAACGACGACACCGGCGAGGTTGCCGCTGCTGACGGGCCTCGCCCCCGTGCGCTGAACCTACTTGCTCAGCTCCTCGGCCTCGGAGGGCGGGAAGGCCTGACAGCTGTCCGGCTCCTGCGACCCGACAACCTGGCGCTGGGCGCCGTGGCACCCGACGCCGATGCCGCAGGCGAGGCCATCGACAAACTCCTGGGACAGCTCGGAGGAGGGCCGGAAGTGCTTCACAGCCAGTCGCTCGCGGTCACCCCCAAAACGCGGGTCGCGGTCAGTGGCACGCGGTCCGAGCTGGCGGTGGCGCTGGACCTGCCGGCGGACGCTCCGCTCGCGCTGCGGGCGGTGTTGCGGGAGCTTCTCACCGAGCGTGGGCGGAGGCTGCTGCCGTCCGACGAAATCGAGGTGCTCGACCCGCTCCTCCCAGGGCGGCGTACCTTGGTGCTGTTGGTTCAGGGAGAGGCTGACCTCGACAAGCTGGAGAGTACGGTCAGCCAACAGTGGAAGACCTGGCTTGCACCTCCGAAGGATCCGGAGCTGACGTCGGTCCGGCGTCGGGTTTCATCCCGACTGGCGGCCAGGGCCAGCGGCTCGATCGGGGAGGCGTTGGTGTGTGCCGGCATGGCTGCAGGTGGTGACCCATGGCGACCGGCGGCCGACCTGGAGCGGGACGTGATGGCAGAGTCTGCCGAGGAACTGACGTCGGTGCTGTCGGCGTGGCTGGAGTGGAAGGAGCTCGTTACTGCGGGTGCCGGACCGCTACCCGTCGAGTCGTTGCCGATTCCAGCGCGATAGGAAAGGGCTGCATCATCACGTTCTGCGGCCGGCGGATGTTCGGGCTGGACGGTGCAGACGGAGTTCAGTACAGTCTTGCGGCAACAGCCGGCGGACTCCCTGCAGTAGTCAAGCTCCGGTAGGGCCGGCTGGCGGGAGGATGGGGTGGCAACGACCGAACTCGAAAAGCAGTTCGCGTATCTCGAGAAGGGGTGTGTCGATGTCATCCCACGCGAGGAGCTCGCGAGCAAGCTGGAGCGATCGCTTGCCTCCGGTCGCCCACTCACGGTCAAGGTCGGGTTCGATCCGTCGGCCCCGGATCTGCATCTCGGCCACACGGTCGTGATCCGCAAGATGCGGCACTTCCAGCAGCTTGGGCACCGTGTTGTGTTCCTGATCGGGGACTTCACTGGGCTGATCGGCGACCCGACCGGCAAGAAAGCTACTCGGCCGCAGCTTACGCGGGAGGAGATCGAGGAGAACGCGCGTACCTACGAGCGCCAGATCTTCAAGCTGCTCGATCCGGAAAAGACCACGATCGACTTCAACTCTCGCTGGCTGGACCGCCTGCGGTCGGCGGACTGGGTGCGCCTGGCCGCCAAGGTAACCGTGGCACAAATGCTCGAACGCGACGACTTTCGGAAGCGGTACGAGGCCCAGCAGCCGATTGCTCTGCACGAGTTCTTGTACCCGCTGGCCCAGGGGTACGACTCGGTCGCCCTCGAGTGCGACGTCGAGATGGGTGGAACCGATCAGCTCTTCAACCTCCTGGTCGGTCGCCACCTGATGCGCGAGCACGGTCTGGAGCCGCAGGTCGTGATGACGGTGCCGCTTCTGGAAGGGCTCGACGGGGTCGAGAAGATGTCCAAGTCGCTCGGCAACTACGTTGCCGTGGAGGATGCCCCCTTCGAGATGTTCGGCAAGCTGATGTCGGTCTCCGACGACCTGATGTGGAAGTACTGGTTACTGCTCACCGACCACACCGAGCATGACATAAAGGGAATGCGCGCCGACGTTCGGGCGGGCGTCCGGCATCCGATGGAGGTCAAGAAAGAGCTTGCCTCCACTGTCGTCGGGGAGCTTCACTCCCCGGGTGCGGCCGAGGAGGCGCGGCGCGAGTTCGAGCGCGTTTTCTCCGCTCGCGACCTGCCGACCGAGATTCCTGAGGTCTGCCTTCCACTGGAGGGGAACGTCATGCTGCTGTCGAAGCTCCTGTGCTCGGCCGGCATCGCTTCCTCGAACTCGGAGGCCAGGCGCTTGATCCAGCAGCGGGGTGTCAAGGTCGACGGCCGGGTGGTCGATGACGTCAAGGCCGAGCTGCAGGTGAGCGCGGGCTTGCGGCTCCTGCTGCAGGCCGGCAAGCGCCGCTTCGCGAACGTCACCTTCTCCTAAGAGCGGGCCCGGAGAGCCCGTCCGACGTTCCTCCAGCCATGCACCAGCTGTCAGGGAAGGGCCTTGCCGAGCAGGTCCCTACAGGAAGGTGTTCTCCTGCTCCAGCTTCTGGCAGTCGCCGCACAGCCCCTGGATCTGCAGCGAGTAGAAGGAAGGCCGGAATCCGTGCTCCTGGCAGATCTGGCGCTGACGCTCATCCAGGCCGGGGTCCCAGAACTCCAGGATCTTGCCGCAGTGCGTACACACCATGTGGTCGTGCCGCTTGCCCGGCTGTACCTTCTCGTAAAAGTAGTGTTCGTGGCCGAGTCGGCTCTTACGCACCAGGCCGCACTGCACGAGAAGGTCGAGCGTGCGGTACACGGTGGCCCGCGACACCTTCCTCTTCTTGACCTTCATGCGGGCGAGCAACTCGTCGGCGTCCAGGTGCTCGTTGGTGGAGAAGATCTCCTCCAGCAACGCGAGGCGTTCCTGGGTTACCTTGAGGTTGTTTTCCCGCAGGTACTGGATGAATAGCTTCTGGGCTCTCTGTGCTAGGTTACTCATAATCTAATCCAGACTCATTTTCAGCGTCTCAAACAAAGATAGCCCGAGGATGGGCACATGTCAAGAGGTCGGTTTACGGTCGTCCAGGAATCGGGATGCATTCTCATATCGCTGATTCGTCATAACAGCACTATGGTCATCTAGATTGACAACACCTCCGAATAGGCCCATACTTGCTCTGGTATGGAACTATGCCCCGGCATCTCGAGTTCTGGGTCCACTGCGCCTCAACCGAGGCAAACCGCCTGCCGGAGGCGGCTTTTCAGAGGGTGGCAGTTTGCCCGGGCTTGTGAATTGATTCACATATTGATTTCCAGACTCGATCTCACCATTGAGGCGAGTCTTTCCGAACCGGCCCGGGCCATGGCTCCACTGCCGGTTGAAGGAGGTGGCGGTTGTTGACGACCCGAGAGAACGGAGGTGCCGCGCGCACGCTCGTGCTGGCGGCCCTGGCGGTGGCCTGCGCCCTGCCGCTGGCGGCCCAAGAGTGGACCGGATCGGTCGGCGCGGCCTACACCTGGCAGAGCGTGAGCGGGAGCGAGCAGAGCTTCCGCAGTCAGAGCAACCTCCAGGAGGGTTTCACCCTGGAAGATCTGACACTGGTGAGCAAGGATGCACACGGCAACAGACGCTTTACCCTGCAAGCGTGGGGCTTCGGCACTGCCGAGCCTACGCAGCACGCCACGCTCGGCCTCGCGCTCGGCGCCGACTGGTCGATAGCGCTCCGCTACGACCGCCGGGAGTCGTTCTTCGGCCTCGCCGGGGGCGACTTCTCGGCTCGCGGCGACGACTGGCGGATCACACGTTGGAACGGGAAGATCACCTGGGACGGCTGGTCGGCGGTGCGCGTGAGCCTGAACCTGCGCCGCGTGGATCGCGGCGGGGACGTTCAGCGGACGTTCTACGGACTAGGTGAGCAGTACCCCGGTCGCGTCGCCCTGGACGAGACGATGGACGAGGCGACGCTGCGCCTGGAGACCAAGACGCTGCCGGTTCACCTGACCTTGGAGCAGTCGGTGGCCAGCTACGAGCGGCGCAACCGCTGGTCACCGGACGGAGGAACGAACATCGACGGCAATGACCCAGACCTGCTGACCGATCTCGGCACGACCTACCGCGACAAGCAGGACGTGCCCACCACCGTTGCCACGGCCTCCTATGCCTCGGCGGCGGTGGCGGTTTCTGCTCGGGTCCTGTGGAGCTCGGCCGATCTCGACACCACCGGCGCCGGCTGGCAGGAGTTCGCAATCGGCGGCGGTCCGGTCGGTACGGTGCGCTTCGTTGATGATGTTGTCGGCTCGGCGAGCATGGACACACTGGCCGGTGGCATCGACCTGGCGGTGGCGCTGGGTCGCGGCTGGAGGGTCAACCTGCGCAGCAGCTACCGGGACGCATCTTCTGACTCCGCCCTGCTTGGGCAACGGCTGATCCACGTGGCCAACCCGATCGGCGCGGCCCTCGACCTGTCGGCCCCGATCGACAACAACGGGCGCTTCGACTACACCAACAGCAGCAGTGAGGCGACCCTGGAATACCGCGGATCCGGCTGGTCCGCGTGGGCGGGCGGCCTGGTGGGAAGCCGCGAGGTGAGCTGGCGCCGGACAACTGACGACCCGGGCGAGGATGTCAACCGTGACAGTACCGGAGCCGTGGCTGGCTTCAGCCTGCGCCTGGCAAAAGGTATCAACGGCAGCCTCGAGTACCGGCACGGTACGTTCGAGGAGTACGTCTTTCGTACCGACCCGGAGACCGTGGACCGGGTGACGTTGCGCGTGCGTTCGCAGCTCGGCGGCGGTTGGTCCCTGACCGCACACGGCCGCTTCGAGCGGGCCGACAACCCGGCCGAGGTTGCGTCCCTGGACCACAGGTCGGATGCCGGGGGTGTCGGCCTCGCCTGGGCGACGAAGAACGGCGATGCTGCGCTCGGCGTTGACGTGAGCGTCCTCTCTTTGACCACAGACACCGGCATCGTGCTGCCGGGCGGGGGAGCGGCTCTGTCCCGCTACGACCTCTCGCTGACCACGCTCACGGCCTACGGCCGGACCACCCTCGGCAAGGTCAGGCTGCAGGGGTCGGTGACCCGGGTCGAGGACTCGGGCAACACGTGGCCGGTTTCGTCATGGAACGCCGCGCTGCGCGCCGGTCTCGAGTTGGCCGCACACACCGAGCTCGCCGCCTACGTCCAACACTGGTCGTACAACGAGGACCGTAGCAACCTGGACGACTTCAAGGTGACGCGCTACGGCGTCGCCCTGAGCTGGAGCTTCTGATGCGGAGGACACTACCCACCTTGCTGATACTCGCGTCGATGGTGGCGATCGGGTTGGTGCTGACCCCGGTTCTGGCAGCCGACGAGCCGGTGCCGCTGGATACTTGTGCCATGTGCCATGACGAGGTCGCAGCGGCGTTCGTCGCCGGGCCGCACGGGCGGGCGATGGCGAAGGTCTCGAAGGACATCCTGCAGCGCTCCTGTGAGACCTGTCACGGACCGGCCGGAAAGCACGTCGACGATCCATCCACGACGAACATCAACCGTCATCCGTCCTCCAGCGTCTGTGCGAGCTGCCACGCGGACCGCGCCGGCGGCATGGAGCTGACCACGCCGGGCCACCCGCGCAACGACGTCCAGTGCCTGGACTGCCACAGCCCCGGGCACAAGGATCCTGGCACCGAGCACATGCTGCGTTTGCCGCCGCGTCAGCTCTGTGGGAGCTGTCACCAGCAGGAGGCCGCTGCTTTCCAGCTGCCCTACGCACACCGCGAGGGCGCGCACAAGCCGTTCGCGTGCACGACCTGTCACGACGTCCACGGCGAAGGCGAGCGGGGGCGGCTCGAGCTGCTCGGCAACGGCGGCCTATGCATCAGCTGCCACACAGGCAAGGCCGGTCCGTTCGTCTTTCCCCACCCGCCCCGGGAGGTCGACGGCTGCGTCACCTGCCATGATCCCCACGGCTCTGTCAACCCTCGCCAGCTGAAACGCCACGAGGTCGCGGACCTCTGTCTCGAGTGCCACGCCGACGTGTCGGTAAACCACAACCTGTCTCAGGCGCGCGTCCGCGCGTGCCAGAACTGTCACGCTGCGATCCACGGCTCCAACCGGGATCCGCGGCTGCTGTCCGAATGACTCCCCGGGAAGGGGACGAGGAGGTGTCTATGAGAAGAGTGGGATTGATAGCGTTCGTGATCGCCCTGGCGGGGGTCACGGCCGCGTTTGCCGGGGGGCCGCAGCTGCGCGCGAG
>JAJDNH010000030.1 GCA_022340775.1 Acidobacteriota bacterium | reverse complement strand
GGAAGGGCCAACTGGTTGCGTAAGGATACCCAGTTGCAGGCGGCCCTCAAGATAGTACGTAGCTCCTTCAAGAGTGATCGGCTTCTCAAAGCCATTCGCGACCAGTTTGGCTATCACTATGACCCCGACTCTATCTCTCACCACCTTGGTACGGTCTTGGCTGAGAACGGGTTTGAGATGATGTACAGCGAGCACGCAGTCAACGCTTACTACCTGAGCTCGGAACTCACAAGCTGGTCCGGCATCCTCAGGACCGCTGATGGAGAGCGCTTCGAACAGAAAATGGGAACACTCGTCGAAGGCATAGCAGCGAGGAGCAGCGCCTTCCTAAACCTCCTCAACCACATCGGCCGTGCTTTCAGTCAGCACGTGGTAGCCGACCTAGGAGGAACACTGGAAGAAAAGTCAACGACAGAGGTGCTGTCTATCGATCCACGTGACGCGATCCTACCCGTCTTCCTGAGTGCTGAAGACGAGAACGAGGGGTGATATGGCTGGCATGCGATCGGACTTGGCGACAAGGGCCTGCGCCCTGGGTCACCTCCAGGAGCACAAAGACAGATGACTCGCGTACCTATTGATGTAGCCGCCGTTCCGGAGACGACCACGAGACCAGGCGCATGAGAATGTCTCGATCCTCTGCGCTCGCGGCCCTGCCCCCTGCGCTTGCCTTTTGTGCCGCGGCGGCCGGGTTCTTCTACCTGCACTTCGTCACTATGGCCCCGAAGAGCACGGACCCGGACTACTATTGTGTCTATTGGCTTGAGAGAGCGCTGTACTACGCCGGCAGTTGCGACAAGGCTGAGCTTTCGCTCGACGCGGCCGTTCCCGGTCTCATCGAGTGCCGTGAGGACCCTTGGCTGCGGTTCATCAACAAGCTCAATGGCCTATCGCTTAGGGTGGATAAGCCCCCGAAGATCGTGGAGCGGTGGCTGCCGACAGGGGAACGAGTGTTCGTCGACCAGTCCAACGACTTCGTATTCTGGTCCAAGAACGGCAAGGTGACCAACTTCGTGAAGCTCGATCAAGAGCTTCTGTCGATGCTCCTCGACATGCCCCCAGGTCAGAGGCCCGCCGGCCAGGGGCCCGAGGGCACCCAGCCATCGTCAGGAGGCGGAGCGCCGTGAGATGAAACGCCAACAGATACTGGTTGACCAGGAACGCATGTACGCCCTGACTCGGGACGAGGATGGGCAGCTCTACCTCGAGGTCGTTAGCGGTGGGTTCGCCATGGGGAACATTGTGATCCCTCTGAGTGCGGCCGAGGTGGCGCTCTACGAAAGCCAAGGCAAGAGCTATCTCGACGGCCTGTCACTCGAGGTATGCAAGCGGCCCGCGTCGTACGCCAGCCGGCGGCTGGGGTCCCAGTGACCGCGCCCGACACAGAACCGGAAGAGACAACGTCCGACGGCCCGTCACACCGGCTCAACAAGGGCGCTCGTTTTGGCTGAAAGCGCTCTGCCTAGCGCTCATTGTCGGCGCAACGGTGACGTACTTTCTCGATCTGGGTCGCCTACGGTGGCTCCCGTTCGCTCTCTTTACCGCCGCGGTCGTGATCGGGTGGATCATCAATGACTCTTGAGGGTCAGGGAACCTCTTCCCAATCCCAAGGTCATAATGTGGTGAGGCACATCATGCGAAAACAGTTGTTCGTCCTGGTCATTCTCGCTCCGGTAGTAGCGGCGGCGGCTGCGGCCGGCAATGCTCCGGTAAGAGTCGGGGATGTCGAGGTGTGCGTCGTGTTGCCGAGGGACCGGATACCGTTGGGCACACCGACGGGGCTCGAGCTTTCGATCTGGAACCGTGGAACGACGGCGGCCGAGTACTCGATCGAGCGGCTCCGCGTGCCCGAGAGGTACACGACCGGCCGAATCACGGACTACGTGCCGGACACTTTCTCGCGGCTCGAACCCGGTGGCCTACTGCTCAGGGGATGGAGGCTGTTCAGCGATCTGGCCTTCACTCCGGATATGGCCGGTAACTACGAGCTGCCTGTTCGGATCCGGATCAAGACAGGCGACCAGGAGAAGCTCGTCGGGAAGACCGTGACATATCAGCTTACGGGCGAGTCACCGGGCGACAGGTACCTCGTCAAGCCGGTGATGCGGTACGTCATCCGCGATCACAACCGGGGCAAGGTCCAGGCCTACCGGCTCGATGACACGGCTTGGAGGGAGGCGTGCACTCAGGAGCACCAGCGGATCTTCCAGGGTGCGACCCAAAAGAACCTCGAAGACTGGCTCGACAGGGAAAAACAGTGGTACGACACACCCTGCGGACACGACGGCTTTGGGAAGCCGGACGATTGGGTTGGAACCGGCCTCATTGACCAACTCGAGACCCTCCTCGCCGGCGACTACGCGATTGGCACGATGTCTTATCGCATCCTCTATCAGGTCCAGTACGAGGCCCGAAGAAAGTGGGGCCTTTCACCCTACTATGCAGTCAGACACGCGATCTGGGTTATGCACGAAGAAGGCAAAGAAGCTGCAGTGAAGTACCTGGACGGTCTGGACACAGCCGGATGGGGTTGCGTCGACCTCGCAATCCGCGGCTGGGCGACAAGCCGGATCGCAGCCTGGACGGGGCAGGGCAAACCAGAGGGCCTCGTGTACTCGGAGGAGCTCAAGAGGAGCAACCAGCTCGTCTACGACAAGAAGACGGGCCGCCTCCACCTCCGCAGAGAATGATGGTTCCCCGGGAACCGCGGATGAACCTGCCGTACACCGAACCACCTCGAGCAACCCACGCCGCTCCCCGCCGGGTGCGCCTGCCCTGGCGGTCGAGCGCCCGGCCGGTGTTTTCCTGGAGGCACGTGCGGGCCCCGTGGGACAGCCGGTGGCTCCAGTGGCAGATGTTTCTGCTGTTCTGGCTCCTGGCATGGTGCTACTTTGCGTTCTACTCGGCGACAGCGAGCTGGGGCTCAACGGCGGGCATCCGACTCCTTCTGTATCCTGAGGCCACCTCGGAGATTCAGTTCCACAAGACAACTGACTATACCGAACTGACCGCCTGCGAGGAGAAGGAGCGAGACCCGTCAAAGTACCCGGGGCTGGTGTGCGTTGACATCTGCCCCGGCTGGGAGGTGTTCGTCTCCGGCAAGCGCGTGGACACGGATCAGCTGTCCTTGGCGCTGGCCCAGGCTGGAGCTTCTTCTGAAGCCATCGAGGTCGTTGTCAACCCTCACCCCGACATCGCATACGGGGACTTCGTCGACGTCGTCGATCAGATCGCCAGCTATCAAGAAAGGACTGGATCGCCGCACGTCGACCTGCTCATCGCCCCCACTTGGCCACGGTCGCTGCGTCTCTGCCGCCGTTCCGGCATGATCACAGTGACCCGGTACGAGCCGATTGACGACACCCACTGGCGCGTTATCGACATGTTGATGGACCCGATAACCCACAAGGTCCTCGAGGAAAGAGCAGCAGGAACGGTCACGCTGCCCAGCCGAGCGCCCTGACCGCTCGGCATGGTGGTGCCTGGCATCCAGGAATGGTATCGAAACCTTGGGGAGCCCCAGAGCGGCCGGACCTGGCCTGCTTGGAGCCACGCATACCGGATCGGGTATCTCCTATGAAATCCTGGCTATCAAACCCGGTGGCAGTTGGCCCATTCCAGCGGAGAACCTGGCACGGGGAATGCAGAGCTTGTGAAGCAGCACAGAGGAGGTTGTCATGGCGTACGAAGAGCAAGGGAGACAGATCGCGGCCGATCTCTCACAACAGCACGGCAAGCTGCTCGAGGTTCGACTGGAGTCGAAGTCACCCTGTCGAATCGTCCTGAAGTATGCGCGAGGAGAGCTGGTTCTACCGAGCAACTTCATCTTCCAGTTCGGATACTCGGGATCTGGTCCATCCTGCTTTCACGCGTTCCTGGAGGCATCCGGGTTCAGCATCTCGAGAAGCCAAGTCGAGACGGCCGAGGAAGGAGTCACGCTGCGGCCCTGAAAGCCGTTATGGAAAGACATTCCCCCGATCGACTCTGGAGGACCCAATGAGCGACAAGTCAGCACCACAGAGTCTGTTGGAAGCGGTCAACGAGGGTGACAGGGAGCAAGTCCGGTCCCTTGTCGAGCAAGGCGCCGATATCGACGACACCGAAGGCTCTAGCTACGGTTCCCCACTCAGCACGGCGGCGCGAAAAGGGCATCTCGAGATCGTACGGCTGCTGCTCGATGCCGGCGCAGAGATTGATTTTCGCAACGACGATATGGGGGCGACCCCTCTCATGATGGCCGTGGACGCAGGTCAGGTGGGGGTAGCAGCGTTTCTCGTCGATCGCGGAGCCGATGTCAACGCCACCGATTTCGACGGCGCCACCGCGTTCATGTATGCGCGGTGCGCCCGTGAGGACGTTCGCGATCAGATGATCCGCCTGCTCTCACGCGGTCGGTAGACGCTACGTCCTCGCCGAGAAGAGTACCCGGCCGATGAATCCAGTGTTCTGAGATCGGCGGCTCTGGGAACCCAACACCCTGCTATCCTGGCTTCTGAAAGCCGAACAGCTCATGACACGTGACATTCAGCTGCATCGCGAGCCGTCGCGTCGGACGCATAGCGAGATGTCAGACGACGGTGTAGGAGCGGCCTCCACATGACAACGTCCGCCGGCTCTCTGCCCCGCACCATTCTTGGTGTGGCCGTCTCCGCGGTGGTTGCAGTCCTCGCTCTCTACGCCGGACACGTGGTCCCGATGCCGAGGTCCGGCTTCTTGCCCACGTCATTCGTCACCCACTCGGTCATGCTGGTGCTGTCGCTGGTCATCATCCGGTTCATCCCTCGGGCTTCGTTCGCAAACTTCGGGTTCACGACACGAGGCTACCGGTTCAGGCCGACCATCCTGCTGTGGGTGCTCCCAACCGCCGTCCTCTCCACACTCGCCACGCTCGGGTCGGGTGGCGCCAAGGCCCCGGGGCCCGCGGCCGGGCTCAGCCATCTGCAGTTGGTCCTGTTCGTGTGGGTCTACGCCAGTGTCTGCGAGGAGGCGCTGACCCGCGGCCTCCTGCAAACACTCGTTGCGGGAGAAGGTCCACGGCCTCCTCGGTCCAAGTGGCTCAGCATGCCGGTGGTTGTGAGCGCCCTCTTTTTCGGCGCCATGCACCTGGTTCTCATCCCCTCGATGGGTCCGGCAGCGGCTGCTCCGATCGTGCTCGCGACCTTCCTCGGGTTCGTGGCCGCTCACTACCGGGAGTCCACCGGCAGCCTCGTCCCGGCCATCCTGGTGCACGTACTGTTCAACATCGGCGGTATGCTGCCGCTGTGGCTCCTTGCGTTGGCCAGAACATAAGTGTTCGGGCGAATCGCGAGCCAGGCATCCAAGAATGAAGCAAACGGAGGAGGCAGAAGAACGCGCCAGGTCCGGCGAATGATGCTGTTCCCCAGAGAGAAGCCGGGGGGATCACAGGATACCGCGAGCTATGTGAGCCCCGCGCTCGGGGCGGCAGACCACGTCTTCGACCGAGTTGCTCGCCGGGAACAGCTTTACTTTCATTACTTACCTGAGCGTCAAGTCTACCAATGCATGTGCCAGACAGCTTTCCGGCATCACTCATGTGCTCAGGAACGGGCGTGTCTCCTCGCACCTCGCCTCCGCGTGACAATCATGGCAAGGCCCCAGCCGAGCAGGCTGCCGGCGAGCGCTCCGGCGCCCGTTTGTTTGTAGACCTGGGCGTCCAGCATGTCGGGCTTGCCGAGACCCTCGGCCCCCGCCCGGAAGGCGAGCCCGGGGTGGGAGACGATACTGGCAGGCAGGCTCTGGGCTCCGCCCGTAACGGCCCTCACTTCAGAGGCGAGCTCGGCCGCCTTCCGCCGGTGGTCTCGGTAGAGGTCCTTGGCTCGCGGATCAACCTTGTCGTTGTGCAGGAAGGCCGCTTCCCTGCCGCCCTCGAGGTACGAGAGGATGCTCGTGTACTTGCGGAGGATGGCATCGGCCGCGTACTGCTCGACGCCCGCCTGCCGTTGGAGGGCATCGACGTAGGTCGACTTCGTCGGGATCGCCGCGCCGCAGAGTCCGCCCAGAACGAGGCCTATGACCAGGCCGACTCGGACGAGAAACCGTCTGAAGCCTCTGCGGCGGAACTCCCTCTTGACCACGGTTGCGGCATCGTTTTCGGGCCTCATGGGTCACCTCGGTCGTCAGCAAGAGCGATACATTCCTCCGGACGCGAAGCCGCCCTCTCGGGGGCAGAGATACTGCCCTGTCCGCGACCCCGCTGCGGGTGGCCGCCCGGTCCGGCCGAGCTGGCACTGTTAGAGGTCTATCTTACGCCGTTCGTCTCGGCAGCGTGAAACGTGCCCGGCTCATGAATCTCGTGTTCGGGGAAAGGCCGACGCTGGGGCTTAGCCCGCATCATTCACTCGCAATCTACTGCCACCGGCGATACGCCAGCCATCGCTGCGCTTTTCGCGCCTCGGTGTCCTCAACATACCGTCAAGTTGACCACCCCCCACCCAACACATACCCGAGGCCCCTTCCCTCCACGGCCCCCGGCCGCCCCCGCGGGTTTGCCTGCGGCACGTCGACGCTCAGAACCCAGCGCTGACAAGCGTCTCCCCGGTCTCGCTACGATCGCTCATGAGTAACGCGGGCTAGCAGCCTGGTATCCTGATGCCCGAAGGTCGACAACCGCATGACGCATGACACCCAACTGCGACGCGACGCGTCACTTCTGACGCGTGACGAGTAGCTAGGCCCGGTGGAGGCTCGCTTTGCTCTACCCTCTTGCCGCTGCGTTCCTGCTTCTGACCGGGGCTCTGCTGGTTGTCGGCACGGTCTACCGAAAGCCCGCCGCGCTGTACGCCTTGAAGTGCGTCTGGTTCCCCGGTCTCGTCATCGCGGCGTACCTGACCTTGGGCGCCTGGACAGATCGATCGTACAGCGAGAACTGGGCCGCGATGGCCGCTGTCTTCTTCGTTGTGCCGTTCACTGGGTTGGTGGTCCTTGAGGGCATCCTGGAGCTCCTGCTCCTGAAAGGTCACCACGGATCGCACGCGAGGGCCAACCGCATCCTCACGGTCGTGTTTGTCGCAGCACTCTTGCTGTTGTCAGTCATCG
>JAJDNH010000029.1 GCA_022340775.1 Acidobacteriota bacterium | reverse complement strand
GCCACCGCGTTTTCCGTTTCCCGTCTTCCGTCTCCCGTTCCTGGGTGGGTGGGAGACTCCGTCACTCCGTCACTTCATCACTCCGTCACCGGCCGGGTCGGGCCGCCGGTCCGGGATGCTCTTGACTTCAGTGGAGCGGCTACAATGGGCTGAAATGTACGAGCTCGTGTATGAGGAAGGCGGAATCTCCCACCGGATCGCGATCCGCGATGGGACGACCATCGGCCGCTCGAGCGACAACGACGCCGTGCTGCGCGACTTCTCGGTCTCCCGCCACCACGCTCGGATCGAGCAGGACGGCGAGGTGTTCAAGATCCTCGACCTGGAGTCGACAAACGGCGTCAAGGTCAACGACACATTCGTCAACTCGGCGCCGCTGGCTCCCGGCGACCAGATCGTAATCGGCAACTTCGTCCTCCTCGTGGAGAGCGCCGAGGAGCGCTCCGAGGGGCTGTCATCGGCGACCTACCTGAGGCCGCTCAAAGAGTTCAACCAGGACTACGGCCTCGAGGGCGAAGCCTCTGGAGTACGCAAGCTCGGCGACCGCGAACGAATCTTCGAGGTCCTGGCCCAGGTGGCGAAGACGCTGTTGCAGGTCGAGGAGCTGCAGCCGGTGCTTGAGAAGGTCATGGACCTGGTGTTCGAGCACTTGATGGTCGATCGCGGCTTCATCCTGCTGTACGACGCCGAAGGGACACCGCGGCTGGAGCTGTGCCGTGCTCGCGACGCTGTGGAGGGCGAAGAGCCGGAGGTGCCGCTGTCGCGGACCATCCTCGACATGGTGACGCGTCAGAAGCTGGCGCTGCTGACGCACGATGCGCAGGCCGACCAGCGGTTCGACGCCGGCCGCAGCATCCGCATCCACCAGATCCGCTCAGCCATGTGCGCGCCCTTGTGGCACCGCGAGCAGGTGATGGGTGTGATCTACGTCGACTCGCCGCTGCACGTCGGCTCATTCTCGGCCGCCGACCTCGACCTCCTGACGGCGCTCGCCAACTACGCTGCCGTCGCCATCGAGCAGGCCCGCTTGCGCGAGCACATCCAGCGTGAGCAGAGCGTTCGTCAGCGGCTGGAGCGCTACCACTCGCCGGCCGTCATCGAGGCGGTGTTGGGGGCGCCGGAGAGAGGCACGCCGCCAGTCATGTTGCGGGAGACCTCGATCCTGTTCGCGGACATCGTCAGCTTTTCGACCCGCTGCGAGAGCCTGCCGCCCGAAGAGGTCGCCGCCTTCCTGAACCAGTTCTTCTCGCTCGCCGCGGAGGCGGTGTTCGCTTACGGCGGGACCCTCGACAAGTTCATCGGTGACGCCGTCATGGCGTTTTTCGGCGCACCGCTGCCGCAGCCCGACCATGCCGAGCGCGCGGTCAGGTCGGCGGTGGCGTTGCAGAAGGCGCTGGCGGGGTGGAACCGCGAGCGGGCCGTCGCGGGCCTCGACCCGGTCGAGGTCCGGGTGGCCATCCATTCGGGTCCGGTGGTTGTCGGCGACATCGGCTCGGCTTCCCGTGTCGACTACACCGTGCTCGGCAACACGGTCAACGTCGCCGCGCGCCTGGAGGAGTTCGTCGCCAAGCCCGCCCAGATCGTGATCGGCGAGAGCACGCAGGCGGCAACCGCGCACCTCTTCCCGACCGAGCACCTCGGCAACGTCCAGCTGAAAGGCCTGAGCCGGAAGATCGCGGCCTACCGCATCAAGGTGGAGGAGATCAGTCAGGCAGAGGTCGGCAGGGCATGAAGCTCTCCGATCTCGTGTTCGTGACATCCAACCTCGGCAAGCTGCGGGAGGCCGAGTCGGTGCTCGGTGTGAAGCTCGATCACCAGGCTCTCGACCTGGTCGAGGTGCAGTCGCTCGACCTCGCAGAGGTCGTGCGGGACAAGGCCAGAACGGCCTTCTCCCGCATCCTGCGGCCGGTGCTGGTGGAGGACACCGCCCTCGAGCTGTCTGGCCTCGGGGGTTTTCCGGGCCCGCTGGTGCGGTGGCTGCTGGTGACCGTAGGACCGCCCGGCATCAGCCGCATCGCACACGCGTTCGGCGATCCGCGCGCGGTCGCCCGCTGCATGGCGTGCGCGTGCGACGGCGCCGAGGACGTCGTCGGCACCGGCGTGGTGCGCGGCATCATCGCGGAGCGGCCGCGGGGCCGCAAGGGCTTCGGTTGGGACAGCGTGTTCATTCCGGAGGACGGGGGCGACCGGACCTACGGCGAGATGACCCTCGCGGAAAAGAACCTCATCTCACATCGCAGGAAGGCGTTGGAGTCGCTGAAGAAAGCGCTGTGATAGTCTCCGCCGCGTGCACGAGGCGCTGCTCGAGAAGCGGGCTTCCGAGATCCAGGGCATGTTCGCCCGGATCGCTCACCGCTACGATCTCCTGAACCGGGTCCTCTCTCTCGGCCGGGACGTCGCCTGGCGGCGGGCGATCGCGCGGCGCGTCGCGAAGATCGATCCGCGACGGGCTCTCGACATGTGCACCGGCACCGGCGACGTCGCCCTCGCGCTCCCCGCCGCCGTACCTACGCTAGCCAGCGACTTCTGTGTCCCGATGCTGATGCGCGCCGCCGACAAGGCGCGCCGCCGGGGGAGGCACCTCGCTCTGTTCGCAGCCGATGCCGCCCGGCTGCCGCTGGCAGACGGTAGCGTCGAGGCGGTAACGGTGGCGTTCGGGGTGCGCAACTTCGAACGGCTGGAGGCCGGTCTGGCCGAGCTCATCCGGGTGCTGGGCGTCGGAGGCAAGCTGGTCATCCTGGAGTTTTCGCACCCCCGCGGACCACTCGCCCCGATCCTCGGTTGGTGGTCACGGGCGGTTCCACCGCTTGTCGGACGCTGGCTGTCCGGCGACGGCGAGGCGTACGACTACCTGCCGGCCTCGGTAGCGACGTTCCCGGACCGGGATGGGCTGTGCCGGGTGCTCGAGGACCTCGGGCTGACCGCCGTTGCCGGCACGCCGCTGACCGGCGGCGTCGTCACCCTGTACGAAGGAACCAAGAAGGCTGCCGTGGGCGGCGTCGAAGGAGGAGCATGAACTCAGGCAAGATCCTGAGCGGCAAGAAGGTCGCCGAGGAGATTCGTGCCGAGGCGGCGCGGGACGTTGCCGAGCTCGCCGGCTCCGGCGTGAGGCCGCAGCTCGATGTGGTGCTGGTCGGCGACGATCCGGCGTCCAAGGTGTACGTCGGCTCGAAGGCCCGGGCCTGCGACCGTCTCGGGATGGCTTCCAACACGCACCGGCTGCCGGAGGACGTCGCGCAGGCACGGGTCCTGGACCTGGTGCACGCGCTCAACGCCGACCCTGAGGTGGACGGGATCCTGGTCCAGCTGCCGCTGCCCGGCTCGCTCGACACGCACCGGATACTCGACGCCGTCGATCCTGCCAAGGACGTCGACGGCTTTCACCCCACGAACGTCGGGCTCCTTCAGCAGGGGCGGCCGCGCCTGGTGCCGTGCACACCGTTAGGCATCATGGAGCTGCTGCGGCGCGAGGGGATCGGCGTCGAAGGCCGACGGGCGGTCGTGGTCGGTCGCTCAGACATCGTGGGTAAGCCGATGGCCATGCTGCTGTTGCACGCTCACGCCACGGTGACATTGTGCCATTCGCGAACCCGCGACCTGGCATCGGTGACGCGCCAGGCGGAGATCCTGATCGTGGCGGCGGGCCGGCGGGCCTTGATCGGGCCCGACCACGTAGCGGAGGGCGCAGTGGTGATCGACGTGGGGATGCACCGCCTAACCACGGAGGACGAGGTCGAGTCGCTGTTCCCGGGCGACGAGGAGCGGAGGCGCCGGTTCGCGGACAAGGGCTCGGTGTTGACCGGCGATGTCGACTTTGTCCGGGTGCTGCCGCGGGCGGCACGGATCACGCCGGTCCCAGGGGGCGTCGGCCCGCTCACGATCGCCAAGCTGATGGCCAACACAGTCGCAGCCGCTCGTTGGCGGAGGGGCGTGTGAGGCCCTGCACCGTCGGGCTGACCGGCGGCCTCGCTTCCGGGAAGAGTACGGTTGCAGAGAGGCTCGCGGCCATGGGCGCGGCGGTCCTCGACGCGGACGCTGTTGTCCACGAGCTGTACCGTGCGCGAGGAGCAGGAGCGAGGGAGGTGCGGCGGCTGTTCGGCGACGGGGTCGCGGCCGCCAACGGCTCGGTTGACCGGGCCGCCCTGGCCGATCTGGTCGGCGGCGACCCGGAGGCACTTGCGAGACTCAACGCCGCGGTGCACCCGCTGGTCTTCGAGCGGATCGACAACTGGCTGGCGGATCTCAGGAGGTCCGCCGCAGAACCGTCGGCGGCGGTGATCGAAGCGACCCTGATGGTGGAGACGGGATCCTACCGCCGGTACGAAGTGCTGGCGGTGGTGTGGTGCCGTGCCGAGCAGCAGCTGGAGCGGGCGGTCGCCCGCGGGATGCCGCTGGAGCGGGCCCGCGCGCTGATAGCTGCTCAGCTGCCGCTCGATGACAAGCGGAGCCTCGCGGACGTCGTGGTGGACAACTCGGGAGACCTCTCGATGCTCGACGCAGAGATCGCCCGGGGGTGGTCTCGCATCGTCGAGATCTGTGCCGAAAGGTGTGCCGGGCACGACAGTGGCCCGGTGCCGTGCGGTTGACTTTGCGCCCGGGAGACTGATAATGAAACGGGTATCTTCTTCTTTTGACGTGCTGATCGGGTGAATCGGGGCCATGAAAAGACACATCCTTCTCATCGAGTACGAACCGCGCTACGTTGATCGGGTCCAGAAGGCCCTCGAGGGAACCGGCTACATCCTGGAGGTGGCAGCCGATCTCGATACCGCCGTGGAGCGGTGTGCCCACTTCGAGCCGACCCTGGTGGTACTGACCTCGATCCTGCCCAGAATCAAGCTCGAGGATGCCATCACTCAGCTGCGAGCGCGCGCCGGCCTGCGCGCGACGCCGTTCCTGATCCTGATGTCGGGGTACCGCGGTAGCGATCCCAAGAGTGACGCCGCTCGCTACGGCGCGCAGGACATCCTCGAACGCCCGTTCTCGGGTGAGGCGCTGATGCAGCGGGTGGAGAAGCTGCTGACCCCCGAGGAGGCTCCGGCCACCACTCAGGCGATTCCCCACGACATGCTCCAAACGCTGCGCAAGAGCGCCGGCCTCGACGGCGAGGCCGGAGCCAAAACCCTGACCTCGAGGGACCTGTTCGGTGAGATTTTGTCGGACGTTGACCACGAGACCGGCGCCAAGGAAGACGCGGCTTCTCACCAGGCGAAAGCTGGTCCGAGCGCCGATGAACGTGTCGAGCAGACTCTGGCGGACGTCCTTTCCGACTCGAAGAGCACCGAGCCGGTGAGACGTCCGCCGCCGCGCACTGAGACCGATGTCGACGCCATCCTGTCGGAAACGCTGGCCGGGCTGGATGTCAAGCCGGTACGCACGCCGCCGGCCGAGCCGGCGGCGGTAGCGCCGCCGTCGGAGTCGGCGTCAGCTGTGCCCGAGGAGCCAGCGGAGGAAGCGGCGCCGGTCCAGGCGCCGGCAGCCCAATCCCCGACTCCCGCCGTCGAAGAAGGCGCGGAAGCCGCCACTCCGGAGACCGGTTCGCCGCCGGTCGAGCCCGAGGCGCCAGCCTCCGAGAGGGTGGCCCCGCCGCCGGCCGCCGAGCCCGAGGAGCGGGCGGTGGCCGTGCCTCCGGCCGAGGGCGGCACCCAGTTCGGGCAGTACGTCTTGATGGAGCACATCGCCACCGGCGGCATGGCCGAGGTCTACCAGGCGCGCATGATGGGGATGGAGGGTTTTCAAAAGACCGTCGCCATCAAGCGAATCCTGCCGCATCTCACGGACAACGACGAGTTCGTCAGCATGTTCATCGACGAGGCGAAGCTGGCGGCGCAGCTTAACCACAACAACATCATCCACATCTACGACCTCGGCAAGATTGACCGCTCGTACTACATCGCGATGGAGTACATCGATGGCTGGGACCTGAGGTCGCTGCTGGCCAGCTGCCGCGAGCGCGGCGTTACGATGCCGGTCCCGCTCGGGCTTCACATCGGTACCCTGCTCGCGTCGGCCCTCGACTACGCTCACCGGCGGCGCGACTTCGAGAACCGCGAGCTCGGTCTCGTCCACCGGGATGTGTCACCGCAGAACGTCCTGATCGCCAAGGAAGGCGACATCAAACTGTGCGACTTCGGCATCGCCAAGGCGGCGTCGAAGGCGTCCCACACCCGCGCCGGCGCCCTGAAGGGGAAGCTCCAGTACATGTCGCCGGAGCAGGCTTGGGGCAAGAGCATCGACCACCGATCGGACATCTTTTCGCTCGGTCTGGTTCTGTTCGAGATGCTCGCAGGCCGCAAGGTGTTTGCCGGTGACTCGGAGCTCTCGATTCTCGAGCAGGTCCGCAACCCAGAGGTCGAACCGCCCTCGAAGTACAACCCGGATGTACCCGCCGACGTTGATGCCATCGTGCTGCGCGCGCTCGAGGCAGAACGCGACCAGCGGTACCAGTCGGCCAGCGACCTGCAGCGCGACCTCGAGAAGGCCATGCACGAGCACTCGTGGGCGGCAACCCGCAGCGAGGTTGCGACCTTTGCCCAAGAGCTGGTAGAGGGGAAGGAGATCTCCCTGATCGCCGGCGTAGCGCCGGGTGCCGGAGTGGCGGCGGTAGCGACCGAGGAGCCCTCCCCGGCGGCGCCCGTGTCGGGGTTCGCCGAAGCACCGGCCACGCAAGAGGCCGTGGGCGAGGAGGAGCCCCCGGTGCCTCCGGAGGAGCCGGAGGAGCCGAGCTGGGCGGACCGCGAACCGCCGGCCAAGAAGTCCCGGCTGCCGCTGATCCTGGGTCTGGTGGCCCTGGTGATCATCGGCGCCATTGGTGCCTGGATCTACCTGCGAGGGGGAGGGACTGGTGAAACGCCGCCGCTGGTCGTCGCCACTGCGACTCCGACGCCGGCAACCACCGGGACCCCGGAAGCAGAGGCGACCGCGACGCCCACCGAGGAACTGAAGGCCATGGTCCGCAAGCAGGCGGAGGCCCTGGTCGCTGCTCAAGAGGACGCGATGCGGCAGCGGCTGCAGAAGGAGCTGGCGACCCCGACGCCGGAGCCGGCGACGCCGACCCCGGTTCCCACCGACACCCCGACTCCGGTTCCGACCGACACCCCGACTCCGCTGCCGACCGCGACGCCGACACCGACGCCGACCATTACGCCCACCCCAACGCCGGCGGTGAAGGAGGGTGAGATCGTGACCAGCGGACCGGATGTTCGGGATCCGGTCCTGATCAGGAGAGTGACCCCGGTTTATCCGCCGGTGGCCCAGCGCATGCAATTCACCGGCGAAGTCAGGCTGCGTGTGCTGGTCGGCATCGACGGCAACGTCGAGAACGTCCAGATCCTGCAGGTGACCCACCGGGGCGTCGGCTTCGAGAAGGCGGCCGAGGATGCGGTTCGCCAGTGGCGGTACCGGCCCGCGACCAAGCTCGGCGTGAAGGTCCGAATGTGGCTACGAATCCGGGTACCGTTTGAGCTACGCTAGAGCGTCGTGATTCTAAGGGAGGAGCGGCCATGAGTGTTCTGAGCGATGCACAAAAGAAGTTCTACGAGGATGCGTTGAAGACGACCAAGGGAGAGATCCAGGATCTCGAGAACCAGATCCAGGAAGAGCTGGCGCGGGTCAAGCAGAAGATTGCCGACCTGCAGGCGGCTCAGAAGGCGGCGCGCCAGATGTACGACGCGGCCTGCCAGCGCTTGGGCGTTCCGAACGACCTCGAGGAGCAGGAAGGCCAGGGCTGACGGCCGTCGGCCCCGCAGCTTGAGGAACCCCGGTGCAACCGGGGTTTCGGTTCTCTCGCGGTCGGGAGGACAGGGCTGACGACGCCGAGCCACCGGCGAGATCACGAAGCGTGAAAGAAACCATGAAGAACCCCGTCAACATGCCCCGCGGGCTCTGGGTCAAATGTGAATCGTGCAAGGAGATCCTGTACCACAAGGAGGTTCGTGACAACCTCCTGGTGTGCCCGCGCTGCCAGCACCACTTCCGGATGACCGCCGAGGAACGGTTCGACATGTTGTTCGACGGCGGCAAGCACAAGTTGCTGTTCCAGAAGGTGCGGTCTGCGGACCCCCTGGGCTTCGTTGACACCAAGAGCTATCGGGAGCGCGTGACGGCCTACACCCGGCGCCTGGGCCCCGGTGATGCACTCCTGGTGGCACGCGGGGAGATCGCCCGGCGGCCGGCGATCGTGGCCGCCATGCAGTACCGTTTCATGGGCGGGTCGATGGGGTCGGTGGTCGGCGAGAAGATGACCCGCGCCATCGAGCTCTGCCTGTCCCGCCGCCTGGCGTTGATCAGCGTCGCCTGCTCGGGGGGCGCGCGGATGCAGGAGGGCGTGCTGTCCCTCATGCAGATGGCCAAGATCTCGGCCGGGCTGGCGCGGATGCGGGACCGGGGGCTCCCGTACATCTCTATTCTCTCGGATCCGACCACCGGCGGCGTCACCGCCAGCTTCGCAATGCTCGGCGACGTCAATATCGCCGAGCCGGGGGCGTTGATCGGCTTCGCGGGACCGCGAGTAATCGAGCAGACGATTCGCCAGAAGCTGCCGGAAGGCTTTCAGCGCTCCGAGTTCCTGCTCGAGCACGGGATGCTCGACATGGTCGTGCCGAGAGGCGAGCTGCTGGACGCGGTCGTGCGATGCCTCAACTGCTTCCAGCCCAGCTGAGGCGCCGGGGACCGGGGCGGATTCACCCGTCGCTCGATGCCGTCCGGGAGGCGGCACAGATGCTGGGCAATCCGCAGCGCGGCCTGACCTCGATCCGGATCGCCGGCAGCAACGGGAAGGGCTCGACCGCCGCCTTGCTGGAGGCGATCCTGGCCGCCCACGAGGTGCGAACCGGGCTCTACACCTCGCCCCACCTGGTGCGGGTCGAGGAGCGGATCCGGCTTGCCGGGCGGCAGATCTCGTCGGCGGAGATGTCGGCCTGCCTCGAGCGGCTGGAGCGATTTCCGGAGCTCACGTTTTTCGAAACGCTGACGTTGGCCGCGGTGCTCGCCTTTCGCGAGGCGGGGATCGAGGTGGCGGTGATGGAGGTCGGGATCGGCGGCCGCTGGGACGCCACCGGAATCGCTGGCAGCGTGGTCGCCGGTCTCACCAACGTCGGCTCCGACCACCAGTCCTGGCTGGGCTTCAGCCGCGAGGCCATCGCTGCCCACAAGGGGGCCGTCTTGGCAGACGCCACGGTCGGGGTTTTGGGCCCGGGCGTGGACGAGGAGATCCTGCCCAGCCTCGGCGCCTCCCGGGCGATCGCCGCCGAGCGGCTGGTTCGTCTGAGCTCCGGTGCGGCCGGTGCCGTGGAGGCCGACTGGGGGGACGGTCCGGTACCGGTCACGGTGCCGCTCGCCGGCTCTCACCAGGTTGCCAACCTCCATCTGGCGCTCGCCCTGGCCCGCGCGGCAGCGGACGTCGGGATCGCACCGCCGCTGGACGGTCCGGCGGTGCGCCGCGGCCTGGCAAGCGTGTCCTGGCCGGGGCGGCTGTCGATGCACCGCGTCGGGGGGCGCGAGGTCCTGCTGGACTGCGCGCACAACGCGGAGGGGGTGACGGCGCTCACCGCCTACCTCGAGAGCGGGCAGCCCCGCTTCAACCTGCTGTTCTCGTGTCTCGACGACAAGCCGGTGGCGGAGATGGCGTCCCGGCTGCAGCCGCTGGTAGGCGAAGTCGCGGTCTTCGAGCTCGAGGACGAACGTGCGGCGCCGTTGGACAGTCTGCGCTCGGCATTCGTCGGCGCCCACGCTGCCCGGAACGCGCTGGAGGGCCTCGGCCGGCTCGAGGACCCGGTGCTGGCAACCGGCAGCCTGCGGGTCGTCGGCGCGCTGCTGGAGTATGGTGAGTTGGGAGGCTGATCGGATGTCGAGCCAGGTGCCGAGGGACCGGACCGTGCTGGAGCAGGAGGAGGCCGCCAGGCTCGCATTGTTCGCGGTGCGCTCCACCGAGGCGACAAGACGGCTGCCGGTCGCGGACGAAGGGCGGCACTTCGACTACCGTCTCGCCTTCCAGCGCGACCGCGACCGCATTCTCCACTCGCGGGCGTTCCGCCGCCTCAAGCACAAGACGCAGGTGTTCGTGCCGCACCTCGCCGACCACCCGAGGACACGTCTCACCCACACCCTCGAGGTGTCGCAGATCGGCCGCACGATTGCCCGCGCACTGGGTCTCAACGAGGACCTGGTCGAGGCCGTTGCCCTCGGCCACGATCTCGGCCACACCGCCTTCGGTCACACCGGGGAGACCGTGCTGCGCGAGATCCTGACCGGCAAAGAGCCATCGGTGCCGCTGCCGGCCGTGGTGGTCAAGAAGGCCGGGACCTTCAAGCACAACTACCAGTCGCTTCGAGTCGTCGACCTGCTTGAACGGCGCTACGACCACCCGGGCCTCAACCTCACCGACCAGGTCCGCGAGGGAATCCTGAAGCACACCTCGTGGAAGAAGCGGTTCCCGTTTCCGTTGCCGGTGGCCGACGGCCTGTGCCTCGACCGGGCCTGCCACCTCGAGGGCCAGGCGCTGGCGGTGGCGGACGAGATCGCCCAGCAGACGCACGATCTCGAGGACGGCCTGCGGGCCGGTGCGGTCGAGCTGGGACGGGTGGAGGAGCTGCCGGTTGCACAGCGGATCATCGACCGCATGGGCGCTGCCTACGGTGGGGAGCGCCACGCCTGGCGACGCCAGAACCTGCTGATTCGGGCCCTCATCCACCTGTTCGTGACCGATGTGATCACCGCCGGCGCCGAACGCATCCAGCGCTTGCTCAAGCGCCATGGGATTACGAGCCACGAGCAGTTCCTTGACCATGCCCGCTCGTTCTCGCAGACCACGATCTGGTTCTCGCGCTCCGTCGAGCCGTTGTTCCATGATCTCAAGGGTTTCATCTACCGGTCGATCATCAACCACCCCCAGGTCAACCGCCAGGACTGGCGGGCGCGCCGCGTTGTCACCGCCCTTTTTCGCGCCTTCTGGCTCAACCCGCGCAACCTGCCGTCGTACGTGTTGCTGCGCGCGAAGGAGGAGCTCGGCGTCACCTACCTGCGCGACCTGCCGCTGGCCTCGGTTGCGGGCGAGGTAGCCTCCCGCTACCATACGAGCCCGGGCTTCGCCCGCCTGGTGGCGGATCACATCGCCGGGATGAGCGACCGTTTCGCCCTCGAGGAGTACCGCTCCCTCGAGCAACCGGGCGCGGAGGGGCCGCTGACGGGAGACCTGAGATGACCATCCTCATCGCATCCGACCATGCCGGCTTCGAGCTCAAGGGGATCCTGCGGACGTACCTGGAGGGGGAAGGGCATGAGGTCCGCGACCTCGGCGTCGACTCGGAGACGTCGGTCGACTACCCGGACTTTGCCCACCGCCTCGCCGCCGGCATCGGCTCGGGTGAGGGCGGGCTTGGGATCCTGATCTGCGGCACCGGTATCGGCATGAGTATGACCGCCAACCGCCATCCCGGTGTCCGCGCCGCACTCTGCCACGACGCCTACACGGCCGAGATGGCACGCCGCCACAACGACGCCAACGTTCTCTGCATGGGCGGGCGGGTCCTTGGCGCCGGCGTTGCCGAGCAGGTGGCCGACGTTTTCCTTGGCACTGCGTTCGAGGGCGGCAGGCATCAGCGGCGGGTCTGCAAGATCGAAATCGAGGCGAAGGGAGACGGCAGATGACATCGTTGAAGGCGCAGCTGTTCTCGGTTCACAACGAGCTCGTGGCGGCCGCCGATCCGGCCCTTGCCGAGGCCCTGGAGAACGAGCGCCGGCGGCAGAACGAGGGGCTGGAGCTGATCGCGTCGGAGAACTTCGTGTCGCCGGCCGTGCTCGCCGCGATGGGCTCGGTGATGACCAACAAGTACGCCGAGGGCTACCCCGGCAAGCGCTACTACGGCGGCTGCGAGTTCGTCGACGTCGGCGAGGAGCTGGCGCGTGAGCGCGCCAAGGAGCTGTTCGGTGCGGAACACGCCAACGTCCAGCCGCACTCCGGCGCGCAGGCCAACATGGCTGTCTACCTGGCCGTGCTGCATCCCGGCGACACCATGCTCGGCATGGACCTTTCACACGGCGGCCACCTGACCCACGGCCACCCGCTGAACTACTCGGGCAAGGAGTTCAACGTCGTTCCCTACGGCGTTCGCAAGGATACCGAGACCATCGACTACGACCAGATCCGCGAGCTGGCGCTCGAGCACAAGCCAAAGCTCATCGTGTGCGGCGCCTCGGCGTACCCGCGCACCATCGACTTCGCTCGCCTGCGCGCGATCGCCGACGAGGCGGACGCGTTGCTGATGGCCGACGTCGCCCACATCGCCGGTCTCATCGTTGCCGGGCTGCATCCCTCGCCGATCCAGCACTGCCAGTTCGTCACCACCACCACCCACAAGACCCTGCGCGGCCCGCGCGGCGGCATGATCCTGTGTCCGGCGGAGTGGGCCGAAGCGATCGACAAGGCCGTCTTTCCTGGCGTCCAGGGCGGTCCGCTGATGCACGTCATCGCCGCCAAGGCGGTAGCGTTCGCCGAGGCCATGAAGCCGGAGTGGAAGGAGTACCAGCGGCGGATCGTCGACAACGCCGCGGTGCTGTGCGACGCGGTCAAGGCGCGCGGCTGGCGAATCGTCTCCGGCGGCACCGACAACCACCTGTTCCTCATCGATCTGGGCACCGACTTCATCTCCGGCAAGAAGGCCGAGCGCTGGCTCGGCATGGCCGGAATCACGGTCAACAAGAACACGGTTCCCTTCGACACCCGCAAGCCGTACATCGCCTCCGGGCTGCGGATCGGCACCCCCGCGGTCACCACCCGTGGCATGGGACCCGAGGAGATGAAGGTCATCGCCGAGCTCATCCACCGTGTCCTCGACTCCGAGGAGGACAAGGACGACCCGGTCAAGCTCAAGGCGTTCGAGGACAAGATGGCCGCCATCGAGACCGAGGTCAAGCAGCTGACAGCCCACTTTCCGCTCTACTGAACGGGCCTCCCGTCAGGAGCTGTGCAGGTCGAGCCAGTCGGCGAACGCGTCCGGCTGCAGGCGGTTGAGGATACGTTCGGCGGGTACCTCGGCGCGGGCCGCGATTGCACATGCGTAGGCATCGAGCTCGAGGTGCGAGGGGGCGTGCGCGTCCGAGGCCAGGATGAGGTCGCAGCCGGCATCGGCGGCGAGGCGCGCCAGCTCCCAGTCGAGGTCCTGGCGGCGGGGGAAGCCGTTGATCTCAACCGCCACACCGTTGTCCCGACAGGCCGCAAACACCAGCTCCCAGCGCGCGCGCACTCCCTGCCGGTGGTGGAACAGGCGTCCTCGCGGATGCGCCAGGACATGGACCCCGGGGGTCGCGACCGCGCGCAGTAGGCGCTCGGTCTGATCCGGCCCGGAGCCTAGGCCCTTGTGCAGGGCGACCAGCAGGCAGTCGACCTCGCGCCGTTCCGCGGCAGGTACGTCGACGGTCCCGTCGAGCAGGATCTCGGCCTCCAGGCCCTGGAGCAGGTGGAGCTCGTCGCCGCGCCTGCGGTTCCAGCGTTCGACTCGCCGGCGCTGCAACCGGACCCCCTCATGGTCGAGCCCCGAGGCAACCTCGAGGCCGCGCGAGTGGTCGCTGACGACCGCCCAGGACGCGCCGCGGCGGGCGCAGGTGCGCGCCATCGTCTCCAGCGCCGCGCGGCCGTCGGAGGCGTCGGTGTGCCAGTGGAAGGCGCCCCGCAGCCGCTGCGGTTGCAGGTCTTCCGGGGCCGTGGCCAGCACGCGCTCGACCTCGCTGCGGGAGAAGAAACGCTGCCGGGTGGCGCGGCGGTGTGGTGGCTGCCCGGTGCTCAGCCGCTCGACGGCCGCCGCCAGCGCGCCCTCGCCGCGACAGCCGGCGAGCTGCGAGACCAGCGGCTTGAGCCAAGGCGGTGCGTCGTCGAGCACCCCGCGCCGCGCCGGACGCACGCTGTCCATCGCCGCGTAGCCGGCGCGCAGCAGCGCAAGCCGACGGTCGCCGGCGGGCTCGCGCTCGGCGAGGGTGAACAGCGCCTCGGCGAGGGCGCCGTTACTCGGCCCCCTGAGCGGAGCGGCTGTCGCCGTCATCGAGAAAGAACTCCCATCCGCAGTACCGACCTTCCGGTGCCTCCGGCGGGCAGTGGAGGCAGATGGTCCTGATCCGTTCATCGACCGCCCGCGCGAACGTGGCAAACTCGACCTCGCCGACGGTCTTGCAGGGGAAGTCGGGAAGACCCTTGCGCCGCCGCGTGTCCTGCACCCGGCACCCGTCCATGTAGAAGAGCAAGCGGGTGCGGTCGTCGGACCACTCGGCATGCTGGCGGTTGATGGCAGCGTACATGCGCAGGCCGAGCGCCCGCTCGAGCGCCTCGAGGCCGCCGCCGGCGGGGATGTCGAAGGTGCTCATGATCCGCCGGGCCTCGGCGGCCGCGAAGCGTGCCCAGGACCTGGTGTCGAGATCGATCGCGGTCTCGAGCCCGAACCGCTCCTCGGCGGCGAGAAACCAGCAGCCGTCGTGAGCGAGCCAGCTCTTGGCGAACATCTCGACGGCCTTGAGAAGCTCGGCGCGGGACATGTCAGAAAACGCGTTCATCGGGCCTCCCAGCCCTCGATGTTACACGCTCCGGCACTACCGGAGGGCCCCTTTCTGCGGGAGATGACCTCGCAACGGCAGATCCGCGGCCTGCGGCCGCACCCCTCGGGGACCGTCAGTCCGTCCTCGAGGCAAGCCTCGGTCCGTCCTGCCGGCCCCGAGGGGCCGCTCAGCTCGGATCTGCTTCCAGGGTGCTCTGAGAGGAGAGTGAGCCCCCTCCCTTTTGATGGAAGAGGGATCGCGCAGGAGCGCCCTCTCGCACCGCGCCCCTGCGCTCGCTTCGTCGTCGCGACCACGAGGTCAGCGACTCCTCGCTCGCAGGCGGCGAGGCGCGAGGAGAACGCCCTGCGCGATCCTGCCTGGACGGGTGCCGCGCGATCGCGTGTCCCGTGCGGGCGTTGCCCGCAGCCCGCTGCGCGGCCCGGCGTGGCGGGGACGGACCGGCACGTCGGCTCGCGACTGCACCCGCCGAGGACGACGGGGGAACCGTGCTCGGAGGCTTACCCTCCTAGGCCTCCGGGCCAAGCCTCCTGCGCCCGGTCCCCCTGCCGCCTACGGCGGGATGGCCGCTCGCCTCCTTCCGCTCCGTCCCCGCCCCACCGCGGGACCGTCCCTGGGGGCAGCGCGCTGCACCGGCGGAGGCCCCCTCTATCGTCACGAAGTTGCGGCCAGTGGGTGTTCAGAGTTCGGGGTTCCGGGAGGTCCGGGTGGAGAGACCGTTCGCAGCGAGATTCGCGAGACGGGATTCAGATGTGCGTCTTCTCGCGCCGAAGCGAGTTCTTCTCTATGAGCCCGGGTTATCCGGGCGCGATCGTGGCGAGAGCGGCGAGACGTCCGTCAGCGCTGGGATCTGAGCGTCGCGTTGACGAAGGCGTACTTCCTGTACGTTGAGGAGAGCGCGACGTGAAGAGCACAGCGATGGCTGGCGTATCGTCGCTCGCAGTAGATCGCGGCCGGATAGCTCGGGCCCTGCCTATCTCCTTCGCTCAGGTTTGTTCCTATGGAGCACCGTATTGAGTGTCAATGGGGCTAGATTGTGAACCGCAAAGCCGCCAAGTACGCCAAGCTCGCTAAGAAGACATTCCTTTCTTATCTTTGCGTTCTTCGCGGCTTGGCGGTTCAATCGCTGCTCCACCAGGGCTGGGTGTGCATGGAGACCACCTGAGTCAAAGGGATACGCAGGGCTCGGGCTAATACCTGTCCATGTAGCGGTCGAGCTCCCAGCCGTGGATGACCTGGATGTACTCGGCCCACTCGCGTCGCTTGTTGAGCAGGAAGTGGTGGAAGATATGATCGCCGAAGGCCTCGGCGAGCACCGCATCCTTCTCCAGGTGGGAGAGTGCCTCGGCCAGGTTGGCCGGCAGCTGGACGATCTTGAGGCGACGCTTCTCGCGCTGGCTCATCTCGAAGATGTTGCGGTTGACCGGGTCGCCGCACTCGAGCCCGTTGTCGATGCCGTCGAGCCCGGACGCGAGCATTGCCGAGAGTGCGAGGTAGGGGTTGCACGAGGGATCCGGAACGCGCACCTCGCAGCGGGTGCCGATGCCGCGCCGCGCCGGCACCCGGATCATCGGCGAGCGGTTCTTCTCGGACCAGGCGACGTTGACGGGCGCCTCGTAGCCCGGGACCAGGCGCTTGTACGAGTTGACGAGCGGGTTGGTGACGGCGACGAATGAGCGGGCGTGGGCGAGCAGCCCGCCGATGTAGGAGCGGGCCGTCTTCGACAGCTCCCAGGGCCCCTTGGGATCGTGAAAGGCGTTGGCACCGTCAAGCGTGAACAGCGACTGGTGTGTATGCATGCCGGAGCCGTTCTCGCGCGCCAGCGGCTTGGGCATGAAGGTCGCGTGCAGGCCGTGCATCAGCGCCACCTTCTTGACCACGAAGCGGAAGGTGACGATGTTGTCAGCCGTGGTCACGGCGTCCGCGTACTTGAAGTCGATCTCGTGCTGGCCCGGCGCAACCTCGTGGTGGGCGGCCTCCACCTCGTAGCCCATTGCCTCGAGCACCAGACAGATGTCGCGTCTCGCCTCCTCACCGCGGTCGCGGGGGCTGAGGTCGAAGTAGCCGCCGGTGTCGTGGGTGGTCGGAATCGGCTCGCCCTCGCCGTTGCGGTGAAAGAGGAAGAACTCGGCCTCCGGTCCGGCCATCATGCGGAAGCCCTGGCCCTCCGCCCTGGCGACGATCTTCTTGAGCGCGGTGCGTGGGCACCCCGCGAACGGCGTGCCGTCGGGGTTCGCGATATCGCAGATCAGGCGCCCGACCTTGCCGTGCTCGCTTTCCCACGGGAAGACACCGAAGGTGTCGAGGTCGGGTACCAGCAGCATGTCCGACTCCTCGATCCGCGTGAACCCCTCGATCGACGAGCCGTCGAACATGATCTGGCCGTCGAGGGCCTTGTCGAACTGGCTCTGCGGGACCTCGACGTTCTTGATGACGCCGTCGATGTCGGTGAACTGCAGGCGGAGAAAGTGGACGTTCTCCTCCGTGCAGCGGGCGAGGATGTCGTTGGCTCGGTGTGGCACGATGGGACCTCCGTGAGTGTCATTGGGCACGTTTTAGAGCCGCTTCGTGGCTTTGTCAAGCAAAATTTCTGCATTCTGAGCATGAATCTCGTGTCAAATCGCACAAGTACTGAGGACAACGTGTTTTCGTCGTATACTGACGCCGGGAGGCCGAGATGAGCGAACAACCGACCCGCGAGGATGCCTGGCAGCTCCTCAACCAGTACACCGACAACCCCAGCCTGATCAAGCATGCGCTCGCCGTCGAGGCGGCAATGCGGGCCTACGCCGACCGCCTTGGCGAGAACCGTGAGACCTGGGGAACCGTCGGCCTGATCCACGACTTCGACTATCAGCAGAATCCGACCGAGGAGACGCACCTTCACGTCGGTACCGGGATCCTCCGCGAGGCGGGCTGGCCGGAGGAGTGGGTGCTGGCAGTGGCGTCACACGCCGACTACATGGGCGTACCGCGCGACACGTCGATGGCCAAGGCGCTGTTCGCGGTCGACGAGCTGACCGGTTTCCTGACCGCGTGTGCTCTGGTCCGACCGGATAAGGCGATCGCCGAGGTCAAGGTCAAGTCGGTGAAAAAGAAGCTCAAGGACAAGGCGTTCGCTCGAGGCGTCAACCGCGAGGACGTGCGTCGCGGCGCCGAGGAGCTGGGCGTCGAGCTGGACGACCACATCGCCTTCGTGCGCGACGCGATGGCGACGATCGCGGACCGCCTCGAGCTGCCGCCGGCGGAGTAGACAGCTGCAGGGTCTGTGGGGAGGAGAGCTGGATGACAACCGGAACCGACTACCAGAGATGGCTCAAGGAAACCCTCGGTCCGCAGGCAGGGCGGCAGCGCCGGGAGCGGTTCGAGACCCTCTCCGGGCTCGAGATCGAGCCGCTGTACGGGCCGTGGAGCATTGCCGACGGGGTGGCCGAGCGGCTCGGTCTGCCCGGCGAGTACCCGTTCACGCGGGGTGTGTACCCGACCATGTACCGGGGCCGGATGTGGACCATGCGCCAGTACGCCGGCTTCTCGACCGCCGCGCTCTCGAACCAGCGCTACCGGTACCTGCTCGAGCAGGGGCAGACCGGTCTCTCGGTGGCCTTCGACCTGCCGACCCAGATCGGCTATGACTCCGACGATCCGCTGGCTGCCGGCGAGGTCGGCAAGGTCGGGGTCGCGATCGACTCCCTGGCCGACATGGAGGTCCTGTTCGACGGGATCCCGCTGGAGAAGGTGTCAACCTCGATGACGATCAACGCGACCGCCTCGATCCTGCTCGCCATGTATCTGGCGGTCGCACGGCGTCAGGGCGTCGGCTGGGACGCGGTCTCCGGCACCATCCAGAACGACATTCTCAAGGAGTACATGGCGCGCGGCACCTACCGCTTCCCGCCGGCTCCGAGCCTGCGCCTGATCACCGACATCTTCGCCTTTTGTCAGTCCGAGGTCCCGCGCTTCAACACCATCTCGATCTCGGGCTACCACATCCGCGAAGCGGGCTCGACCGCGGTGCAGGAGATTGCCTTCACTCTTGCCAACGGTGTCGAGTACGTGCGGGCAGCCATCGGTGCCGGTCTGTCGGTCGACGATTTCGCGCCCCGGTTGTCGTTCTTCTTCAACGCCCACAACGACTTCTTCGAGGAGATCGCCAAGTACCGCGCGGCGCGGCGGCTGTGGGCGCGGATCATGCGCGAGCGGTTCCAAGCCACCGATCCCAAAGCCTGGATGCTGCGCTTCCACACCCAGACCGCAGGCTCGACGCTGACCGCCCAACAGCCCGACAATAATGTCGTGCGGGTGGCGCTGCAGGCGCTCGCGGCGGTGCTCGGGGGTACCCAGTCGCTGCACACCAACGCTCGCGACGAGGCGCTCGCGCTGCCGACCGAGGACGCGGCCCGGATCGCCCTGAGAACGCAGCAGGTCATCGCCTACGAGTCGGGGGTTGCCGATGTGGTCGACCCTCTCGGGGGGAGCTGGTACCTCGAGCAGCTCACCGAGCGGCTGGAGACGGAGGCGGAGCAGCTGATCGACGCCATCGAGGCGATGGGCGGTGCCCTGAAGGCGCTCGAAGCTGGGTACCAGCAGCGACAGATCTCGGATGCCGCCTTCCGAGCCCAGCGGGCGATCGAGACGCGCGACCGCATCGTGGTCGGCATCAACGAGTTTACGGTCGAGAACGACAGCGCCATCCCGACCCTGCGCGTCGACGAGCGGATCGAGGAGGAGCAGATTGGGCGGATGCGCGAGGTGCGGGAAGGGCGGGACCGGGAGGCGGTTGCCCATGCTTTGGCCGAGCTCGAGGCCGCGGCGCGCGGTGACGACAACCTGATGCCGCGGATCATCGCCGCGGTCGAGGCCTACGCGACCATCGGCGAGATCTCCGCCGCTCTGGCCGGGGTATTCGGCGAACACCGTGGCTCGGCGATGGTCTAGGGAAGGGGGCGGCGGCACGTGTCAACCCGCCCGCCGTCGCGGCGTCGTAAAGGGGTGATACGAGTCAGCGCGATGACCCCGGCTCGGGACGATCTTTCACAGGACGATGGGTTGCTGTGGCAGAGGGCGTGCGATGGCGAGGAGGCGGCCTTCGCTGAGCTGGTCCGGCGCCACCAGCGCCGGGTGTGGCTGGTGTGCCGCCAGTACGTGGGCGGCGACGAGGCCGACTCGGCGACACAGGACACCTTCCTCAAGGCGTTCCGGCGCCTGAGCTCGTTCGACGGGCGTGCGCGGTTCGGGACCTGGTTGGTACGCATCGCCATCAACACCTGCCTCGACCGGCTGCGCCGGCGCAAGCGCTGGGGCCAACGCGTCGACAACGGGGTTGGCGACGAGGACGACCCGCTGACGAGGATGCCGGACGGTGCGGCCAATCCAGAGGAGCGAGCGATGCAGCGCCAGGCGGTGGCCAGGCTCGCGAGCTGCGAAGAGGGGCTGCCGGCGCGCCAGCGCGAGATCTTCCGTCTCCGCTTCTATGCCGAGATGGAGCTCGACGAGATCGCCGACTCGCTCGGCGTTCACGTGGGCACGGTGAAGACGCAGCTGCACCGGGCGGTGCACCGGCTGCGGCGAGAGCTTGGAGAGATACGATGAGCAGGCATCTGACCGAGGACGAGATCACGGCGGCGGCGGCCGGGCTGGCGACGGGCGCCGAGGTGAACGAGCATCTGGCCGCCTGTGTGACATGCAACCGGGCCGTCGAGGAGTTCCGCCACCTCGTCGCCGAGCGGCGGGCCTCGCTCGAGGCCGAGATGCCCGACTGGGGCGCCCAGAGGCGTCGCATTCTGGTTCAGCTGAGCGAGCCCGGAGCCGAGGTCGTGCCGCTGCACCGCGGTCACTGGCGGCGGACGTTGCTGGCCGTGGCGGCGGTGGTGCTGGCGGCCGTTGGGGTCTGGCTTCAGTTCGGACGCCAGGCTCCAGCTCCGGCCAAGCCCGCGGTGCCGGTCGAGAAAATCCTGGCCGAGGTGGACGCAACCCTTGCCGATGACCAGGTGCCCGGCTTTGAGGCCCTGAGCTCGATGGTGCCGACCGCCGACGAAATGGCGTCGATGATGACCAGCAACGGAGCGTCGTAGCGGGCGCCGTGGAGGTGAAACATGAAGCGAGTAGTGAGCCTGTTGATTGCAGTGGCGGTGACCGCCGGCGGCTCGGTATGGGCGGCGGAGTTCAGAATGCCCCAAGGCAGGTGGTGGCAGAACCCGCGCCTGGTCGAGCGCCTGCACATCACCCCCGAGCAGCAGAAGCAGATGCACGACCTGGTCTTTGCCCACGCCCAGCGGATGATCGACCTCAACGCCGCGGTCAAGAAGGCGGAGCTGCAGCTCGGCGACCTGGCCGAGCGCGACAACTTCGACGTCAAGGCGGTGCGAGCAGCTTTCGCGCGTCTGCAGGAGGCCCGGCAGCGGCTCGAGAGCGAGCGCTTCGAGCTGCTGGTCGGCTTCCGTCAGCTGATGACCGCCCAGCAGTGGCGCCAGCTGAACGCGCTGCGAAGCGAGGTCAGGCGGCGCATCGGAGACCGTTGGCAGCAGCGCCGCGAGCGGCGGCAGCTGCCGCCGCCCGAGGGCGATCAGCCGCGGCCGCCCGATGATCGCTGACGAGCCGCCGAACGAGCCGACGATGCGGGCCTCCGGGCCCGCATCTCTTATGCTGTGCGCGGCAGTGAGTTGCTATAGTCGCATCCATGAATACCTTCCACGCGACGGTCACGGCTAGCCTGGCGTACACCTCGTCTCGACTTCTCAGGGCCTGGCCCGTGGCGAGCCTGGCGCTGACGCTCGCCATCGCGTGGCCGGCTGCGGCGCAAACACCGACACCGCGTCCCGCGACCTATGCCGACCTCCCGAGCGAGATCCCGGCGACGTTCGAGGCGGTGACGAGCTCCTTCGACTACACCCGCCGCGAGGTCATGATCCCGATGCGGGACGGGGTCAAGCTGCACACGGTCATCCTCGTGCCGCGGGGCGCGAAGGACGCGCCGATCCTGCTGACCCGCACACCGTACGGCGCGACCCGCCTCACAACACACGCCGACAGCTCTCACCTCGCCCCGGCCCTCCAGGGGTATGACAACCCCACCGACGTCATCATCGAAGGGGGCTACATTCGTGTTGTCCAGGACGTGCGCGGCAAGTACGGCTCCGAGGGCGACTACGTCATGAACCGGCCGATGCGGGGGCCGCAGAACCCGACTCCCGTGGACAATGCAACCGACACCTGGGATACCATCGACTGGCTGGTCAAGAACGTGCCGGAGAGCAACGGCAGGGTCGGCATCATCGGTATCTCGTACGACGGCTACCTGGCGCTGACCGCGCTGGTGAACCCGCACCCGGCGCTCAGGGTGGCGGTGCCGATGAACCCCATGGTCGACGGTTGGATGGGAGACGACTGGTTTCACTACGGTGCGTTCCGCCAGCAGAACATGCCCTACATCTACCAGCAGGAGGCCACCCGCGACACGGACGTCAAGTGGTGGAGCGGCCACTTCGACGACTACGACATGTTCATGCAGGCGGGTTCGGCGGGCGAGCTGGGGAAGCGGCACGGCATGGAGCGGCTCGGCTTCTGGGAGAAGATCCTCGCACACCCGAGCTACGACGCCTTCTGGCGCGACCAGGCGATGGACCGGGTGCTGGCTCGAGAGCCCTTGACGGTGCCGGTGATGCTGGTCCACGGCCTGTGGGACCAGGAGGACATCTACGGCGCGCTCGCGGCCTACCGGGCGATCGAGCCGAAGGACACCGGTAATGACACGGTGTTCCTGGTCATGGGACCCTGGTGCCACGGCCAGCAGATCCACAACGGCAGCTCCCTCGGCGCGATCAGGTTCGGCAGCGACACCGCGCTGACCTTCCGCCGTGACATCCTGCTACCGTTCCTCAACTTCTACCTCAAGGAGGGGGCGCCGAAGGCCGACGTGGCGCCGGTCACTGCGTACGAGACCGGCACCAACACCTGGCGGCGCCTCCAGGCGTGGCCCCCGCCCCACCCCGCAGGTGCTGCGAACGGCCGGTCCCGCCTGTACCTCGACGCCGGCCAGCGCCTGGCCTTCGCACCGCCGCAGGAGGGGGACGCTCGGTTCGACGAGTACGTGTCCGACCCCGCCAAACCGGTGCCCTATCACGGCCGCCCGGTTCCGACCATCGGCTACGCGGGAGGCGCGGCGTGGGTGCGATGGCTGGTCGACGACCAGCGTGCGGCCTCGGGCCGGCCCGACGTGCTCAGCTACGTCTCCGATGTCCTGACGAAACCGGTCAGGATCAGCGGCAGGCCGGTCGCCAACATCACCGCCTCCACCAGCGGCACCGATTCCGACTGGGTCGTGAAGCTCATCGACGTCTACCCGGACGAGGTCGCCGCCCAGCCCGAGATGGGGGGCTACCAGCTCATGGTCTCGGCCGACATCTTCCGCGGCCGCTACCGCGAGAGCCTGGAGACACCGGAGCCCATCGCTCCCGGCAAGCCGCTCCTCTACCGGTTCGCCCTGCCCGCCGCGAACCACGTCTTCCTGCCCGGCCACCGCATCATGGTGCAGGTGCAGTCGAGCTGGTTCCCGCTGTATGACCGCAACCCGCAGACCTTCGTCCCCAACATCTTCTGGGCCAAGCCGGGCGACTACCGCAAGGCGGTGCAGCGGATCTTCCACACGCCGGCCCACTGCAGCTTCATCCAGCTCCCCTAGCGATTCGTTTCGCGAATCGCTTTGGTATTCTTGGGTGGTGCAACCACAGGACACCTGCCACATCGTCTGCGAGTGCTGTGAGGAAGCAAGTACAGCCGGTCGCGTAGAGGGCAGGCCGTCCTCGGAGCCGGGGGCTCTGGCACACTCAGCGGCTGTGACCCGACACCGTCGTCGTGCCCAACGGCGCCTCGGGGCCGTCCTGACCGTTGGGCTTCTGTTACTCCTTGGTGTAGGGTCCACCGCGGCGCAGGACGAGACAGCTCAAGCGCCCACCAAGCGGCCCGACCCGAAGGTCGTCGCTCAGAAGATGGTTGCCGGGTGGCAGAAGGAGCTCGACACTCTGGAGGAGTTCGCGCGAAACGGCAAGTTGGACAATGAGTTCAGGTCTCGTGCGGACGGTCTGCTCTCTGCTATGGAGGAGCACATCGCGACCGGACACCGGAAGTTGCTGGCGCGTGCCCTCCGTGCTTCCGCCCTCGCCTCTCTAGAGGTCCACGATGAGCGTTCCGCGCTGTGGGTGATCGAGACTGCGAGGCTGTTCTGGCCAGGGGTCACAGAGGCCTTAGACAGCTTCGGCCACACCGGAAAGCACCTGGCCAGCCTGATGGGCAAGGAGGCACGGTTGTCCGAGGAGGCGCGGGAGCTGGATCCCACGCAGGAGGGGGTTTTGCCTCCTCACGCGGCCGCACCCATCCGCCTCAGGTACCCGCGTGCTGCCCGCGTGGCGCGGCTCGAGGGCACGATCGGGCTCGAAGTGGTCATCGACCGGGCGGGCAACGCCCACCTTCCCCAGATCGTCGATGGGACCACATCAACTCGTGCGACAGCTCTGCTGGTTGGAGCGCTAGACACCCTACGAGAGACTCACTTTCAGCCGGGCACCAGGCAGGACTGGCCGGTACCCTCGTTCCACACTGTCAGCCTTAGGTTCAGGAAGCCATGAACGACGTAGGAAGCTCACGCATGGGGACACGCCGCACTCGCAGCGATTCGGTCTTGGGCGGTGGAAGGCGTCGGCTGGTCCCGGTGGTCTGCCTCATCGCCGCAGTGCTCTGCCTAGCCGCAACCGGCGGTCGCGCGGGGACCGAGGGGACCGTGGGCAGGAGCCGGTACCTGGTGGCCTGGAACAAGGAGGTGCGTGAGATCGACAAGCTTCTTGTGGCCAGGGATTGGAAGCACGCCAACCACCGTGCAGAGAAGCTGCTGAAGCGGATCTCGGGCCAGGTGATGACGGGGGGCAGAGAGGTCATCGGTGCGGCAGTGTTGGAGCGCGCCGTTGCCCTGGCCGGGCTCGGTCATGTGCGCGACGCCGAGTGGTACGCGTGCATGGCGAGCGACTTCTGGGATCACGCCGCGGACCAACTGCTCCGTTACGGAACCCTCGGCAGGCGCCTGCGCCGGGCAGTGCGTGGCGAAGGAACGACGGAAGAGGACACGCAGCCGGTGCTGGTCGACGACGACGAGGGCGCGGTCGTTCTGTACCCGGATGACCTGCGGCCGGCGCATTCAGAGCATGTGTTTCACGAGGGTGGGCCGACTCGGCACGGCCTGATAACGGCGCCCGCGGTCATCTCGAGGCGGCAGCTGCGCTACCCGGAGGCTGTCTTCAGGACCAAGGCCGAGGGCATGGTCGTGGTGATGTTGACGATCAACCGGGAGGGGAAGCCCAAACACCCTACTGTCGTCCAATGGAGCCCATACGTGCCGGTTGTCTACCTCGCGCTTGATGGACTCAAGGACTGGCGGTTCAAGCCGGCTACCCTGAACGGTCATCCGGTCGAGGTCTTGTATGAGCTCACCGTGACTTTCACGCCCTGGCATAGCAGTCCAGGCTAGCGACTCGCCCCGTGCCAGCGGGAGCACCGGTCCATCGAGGTGCCGATGAGCCGGAGCCTGTCTCCCCGGCGGAATCATCCCCACCAACACAGCTGTTTTGAAGGCCAGAGATCGATGCGTTCTCGATGAGCACCGTGCGGCCCCTCGAGGCCTTCGCTCAGCGCTGTTGCACAACCAAAGAGGAGGATCCATGAGCCGGAGCCCGGTGAGCGTGTTGTTGGTTGCGGCGGCCAGTGTCGCCCTTTCCTGGGGCTGCGGCGGCAAGGCCGCACCGAGCGCGCCGGAGGGGGCGGCGGGAAGCCGCACGGAGGCCGCCTCCTCGCCAACGGGTGACGGCGGCCGGGTCCTGGTCAAGGACGACTTCTCGGATCCGACCAGCGGCTGGGAGCGCGAGCGCGACGACAGCTACCGCTCGGATTACGCCGACGGCGCCTACGAGATCGTCAACTCCGATACCAACCTGATCACCCGCGGCATGCTCGAGGGGCGTGAGGTTCGCTCCGGTGACGTTTCGGTCACGGCCCGCCAGACCGCCGGCGACCCGGGGATTCGCTTCGGCCTCGTGCTGCGGTACGGCAATGACGGGTTCGTCCAGGCCGGTATCACCGGCGACGGCCAGGCGTTTCTCGGTGTGGCGAGGTACGAGGGATACGGACTGACCCACCGGCCGGAGCGGGAGTCGTTCGCCGCCGTCCGCACCGGCGGTGAGGCCAACCGGCTGCGCGTCGTGCTGCAGGGCAAGACCGCAACCCTCTACGTGAACGGGGAGCGGTTCAAGCAGGTAGACGACGTCGACATCAACGGCACCGGTCTCGGCCTCTTCTCCACCTCCGAGAAGAAGCCGTCGCGGGTCGTGTTCGACGACTTCGAGCTCCGCAGCCTTCCGGAATAGCAGGCTCCATTGCGTCTAGCGGTCGGCCGAGTTGCTCGCAGCGATCAGTCCCGGATCACGAACGGGGCGGCCGCCAGCAGCGAGCCGACGAGAAGGTCCCAGCCCACGCCGCTGACCAGGTACGGGTACACGCATAGGGCGATGCCGGCGAACACGAAGATCAGACGCTGCGCGCGCTTGCCGTAGACGAAGTACGCCATGCCGATGATCCCGGCGGCGAGGCCGACGATGAGCGTTCCCATGGAGGGCACGATTCAGTCTCTCACACGTTGGGCCCGGCGGAGGCTTCTGAGGCCTGCGCTCCGTCGATCCCGACCAGCTGCTCGGTCAACGTCCAGAGGCGCTGCCGGGCCTCCCGGTCGTACGCCTGGCGGTTGGCGCGTGCCTGGCGCCGTCCGTCGAAGTACTCGCCGCTGACGCCGGCCAATTGCGGCGACGTGGCGAGATACTCTACCGCGCCGGCGCCCTGCTCCACCGTCGTCATGGCACCCCCGAAGTAGTCGGTGTCGAGCACCATCTTGGTGCTCATCAGGGTCGCAGGATGGAGGCAGTTGACGGTGATGCCCGTGCCCTCCAGGCGGTCGGCGAGGTCGAACGTGAACATGACCTGCGCGAGCTTGCTCTGGCGGTACGCCCGCAGGCCCTCATACGAGCTCGCGAGCATGACGTTGTCGAAGTCGATCGGCTGCTGCCCGATCGAGGAGACGTTGACGATGCGTGCCGGAGCCGACCGCTGCAACAGCGGCAGCAAACGGTGTGTCAGCAGGAACGGCGCCAGGTAGTTGACGGCGAAACGCAGCTCGAAGCCGTCCCTACTCAGCTCGCGTCCGTCGCGGCGCGACCCCACCCCGATGCCGGCGTTGTTGATGAGCACGTCGAGGCGATCTTGATGGGCCAGGATCTCCTCGGCCAGACGTCGGACCGCGTCGAGCGATGACAGGTCGGCGTTGTAGTACGCGAGCTGTTGGTTGCGGGTCGCGGCCCGGATCTCACGAACGGCGGCCGCTCCCTTCGCCGGGGTTCGCCCGTGGAGAAGAACTGTTGCTCCCGATCCAGCCAAGTCCTGCGCGACCCGCCTCCCGAGACCGTCCGTGGCACCGGTGATCAGGATGACCCGGTCTCTGGTCTTGATCATCGTGACACTGCCTCCGTCTGGACAACGGACGCGTTGGCAGCGCTATTTCTCGAGCCTGGAAGGCTGTATGCCGAGGCCGGGAGCGCCTTGACACGCGCGCCGCGGACCGCGAATGTTGGCACGAGAAGGGGGAGCACGCGATGAAGACCATACGAGCGCTTGCCGCCATCCTGCTGCTGGCAGCGGTCCCGGGACTGTGCCAGGAGCACCAGCGGATGTCGGTCGAGTGGGTGTACAGCGAGCAGGGCGTGAACGCGACCAGAATGCCGGAGATCGCGTGGACCGCGGGCGATGACCTGCTCCTGCTCGATCACGGCAAGCCCGAAACCGAACGCACCATCGAGCGCTACACACCGTCCACCGGCGAGCGCCGCCCCGCGGTCGATGCGGCCGCCGCACTGGCGAGCCTGAAGGCGCAGCTGGGCGAAGCGGACACGCCCAAGGCGCTCCCGTGGCCGGAGAGCTTCGACGGGGCGGGTCGCCGCGCCCTCTACACCTTCGGCGGCGACCTGTTCGTGCTGGACCTCGCCTCTTCCAGCTTCCGTCGTCTGACGCACACTCCGGAGGCAGAGAGCGCCGCCCGCCTGTCACCCGACGGGCGCCGTGCGGCGTTCGTGCGCAACCATGACCTCTACGTCGCCGATATCGCGACCGGGGCAGAGACGAGGCTGACCCGGGACGGCTCCGCCACGGTCCTCAACGGCGCCCTGTCGTGGGTCTACTGGGAGGAGATCTTCGATCACGACGCCGCCGGTTACTGGTGGTCGCCGGACTCGACAGCCATCGCCTTCCTCCGCAGCGACGAGGCGCCGGTCAGCGAGGTCGTGTTCCCCGACATCACACCCGCGGTGCCGCGGGTGCTGCGACAGCGGTACCCCAAGGCCGGCGGCGCGAACCCGATCGTGACCCTCGGCGTCGCCGATCTCGCGAGCGGGACGACGGTGTTCGTGCCCAAGGAGCGGATGCCGTACGAGTACATACTGGGGGTGCGCTGGCTGCCGGACGGACGCCGGCTCGCAGTGCAGGTCACCAACCGTGCTCAGACCCGTCTCGACCTCTACCTCGTCGAGCGTGCAGGCGGGACCCCGACCCGCATCCTGTCCGACCCGGACCGGGCATGGGTGGACCAGCAGGAGCTGCAGTTCGCTCCCGACGGCTCGCAGTTCGTCTGGTCTTCGCAGCGGGACGGCTACACCCACCTCTACCTGTACCGGTCGGACGGCACCCTGATCAGGAAGCTGACGGCGGGCGACTGGTCGGTGCGCGGGCCTGCCTCGTTTTACGCCGAGGCCCTCGACGCGACGTTCGTCGACTGGCGTGGCGGCTTCGTCTACTTCATCGCCATGAAGGACTCCCCGGTCGAGCGCCAGCTGTACCGGGTGCGGCTCGACGGGACCGGGCTCGAACGGCTGACCAGTGAGGCCGGCGTCCACTGGGCGTCGTTCAGCCCCGACCGCCGCTACTGGTCGGAGGTGCGCTCCGCGCACTGCACGCCGCCCTCACTGGTCGTCCATGACACCGCCGGGGGCCGCGAGCGGGTACTTGCGAGCTCCCTCCCCGGGCTGCTCGAGACGTTCGACTGGCAGTGCCCACAGCTGGTGACGGTGCCGGCGCCCGACGGCCATCCGCTGCAGGTGCGCCTGATCAAGCCGAGGGGGTTCGACCCGGCGAAGAAGTACCCGGCGATCGTCTACATCTACGGCGGGCCGGCGGCGCCGGTGGTGAAGGACTCGTTCGACTACTCGTTCGCCCTCAACGCCAAGTTCGACCAGATCCTCGCCGACCGTGGCTACGTGGTCATGAACGTCGACCCGCGCAGCGCCACCGGCGCCAGCAAGACAGACGAAGACACCGTCCTCGGCAAGGTGTGGAGCGACGTCGAGCTCGGCGACATGGTGGCCGGCGTGCGCTGGCTCAAGTCGCACCCCTGGGTCGACGGCACCCGCGTCGGGGTTTGGGGCTGGAGCGGTGGCGGCACCTCGACCGTGCTCCTCATGACCCGCTCGAAGGAGTTCAAGGCCGGCATTGCCATCGCCCCGGTGACCGACTGGCACTTCTACGACACCAAGTTCGCCGAGACCTTCATGAAGACCCCGGCCGACAACCCGGAGGGGTACGAGCACACTTCACTGCTGCGCTATGCCAAGGACCTGCATGGCCGGATCATGCTCGTCCTCGGCACGCACGACGACAACGTGCACCCGCAGAACACGTGGAACTTCGTCGATAGGCTGCTCGAGGCCGGCAAGCCGTTTGACGTCATGGTGTACCCAATGCGCAAACACATTATCGGCGACCGTGCGGCCCGCATCGACCTGTACAAGCGGATGCTGGAGTACTGGCAGCAGCACCTGTGAGGCGCTGACGGGGTAAGTCCTCACGCCTGCCCGGAACGGGGCGTCGTCCACGGCTGCCACCCGGGGCGGCGTTGCATCTTCTCGCGCAGGGCCTCGAGCGCCGCGTGCCGGTAGAGGTCGGCCAGGGTCGGGTAGTTGTAGAGCGCCTCGGCGATGTCGAAGGCGGTGGCGTCGGCGCGCAGGAAGGCCTGGCCGATGTGTACCAGCTCGCTGGCCTGGGAGCCGATGATGTGGGCGCCGAGCAGGCGCAGGCCGTCCAGGTCGAACAGCAGCTTCAGCATACCGCCGGTGTCGCCCATGATCTGGCCGCGTGGGTTGAGCCGGTAAAGGCCGCGGCCGACCACGTACTCGCTGTCCGTCCGCCTCAGGTCCTCCTCGGTGGCACCGATGGTGCCGACCTCGGGGATGGCGTAGATGGCGAACGGAAGCGTTCCCTCACGGCCGAGCGGGCCGGGGATGCCGAACGCGTGGCGCACGACCTGCCGCCCCTGCTCCATCGAGGTGCTGGCCAGGGCCGGGTAGCCGATCACATCGCCGGCGGCGTAGATGTGCGGCTGCACGGTCTGGTAGGCCTCGTTAACCTCGATCAGGCCGCGCGCCGTCGGTTCGATCCCGACCGCTTCGAGGCCGATGCCGGCGGTGTTGCCGTCGCGGCCGACCGAGTACAGCAGGACGTCCGCCTCCAGCACGTCGCCCCCGGTGGTCTCGCAGCGAACGCGAGGCGGCCCCCCCTCCACCCTTGCAATCCGCTGGTAGCGCTCGCCGTGGCGAATGGTGATGCCGAGGCGGCCGAGCTCCTGCTCCAGTCGCCGGGCGATCTCGCGGTCGAGGTACGGCAGCAGCTCGTCACGGGTGTCGACAAGGGTCACGTCAACGCCGAGGGCGGCGAAGATCGAGGCGTACTCCACCCCGATCACACCGGCGCCGAGGACGATCATGGTGCGGGGAATACGCGGCAGCTTGAGGATCGTATCGCTGTCGAACACGACCGTACCCTCAAAGGTGACGTCGTCGGGGTGGTTGGGCGAGGTGCCGGTCGCGATGACGAAGACGTCCCCCGCGAGCTCGTGCAACTTGACACCGTCCTCGTCCACCACCGCCACCTGGTGCGGGTCGAGGAAGCGGCCGTGGCCGCGGAAGACCTCGACGCTGTAGCGCCCGAGCGTCCGGTTGATGAGCTCGAGCTCGCGTTGGACCACCATGTGCTCGCGGTACATGAAGCCCGAGACCGTGATCTCTTCGGCAATCTCGGTACGGATTCCCTCCAGCTGGTGGTGGGTATGGGCCCACACGAAGAGGGCGCTCTCGCGCAGCGTCTTGCTGGGGATCGTCCCCCAGTTGATCCGCGTGCCGCCGACCACGTTGGCGCGCTCCACCACCGCCACCCGGCGGCCGGCTTTGGCGGCGAGGATCGCCGCCCGCTCGCCGGCCGGCCCGCAGCCCAGGATGACGAGGTCGTACGTTTTCGCCATTGCTCCCTCCCGTGCACCCGCGCAGTGTAGCCCGGGTTCTTCATGAGCGCCGGTAGCGAGGCCGACGGAGAGGAGACGATCACGACACCAAGAACACGAAGGAGCACGGACACAGGGAAGTGAGGAGAAGAAATATCTTCAAGCCCGGGTTACTGGGGCTCGCTGCCCTTGACCGAGCACATGGCGCGGAGGGACACTGGATCCGGCAATACCCGGCCCGTGCCGGGAGCCCGGTTGAGCCAGGCTGGGGGGGCTGGCGCCGGTCTCGAACGTCGGTTCCGAGCGGCACCGCAGCCGCGCGGCGACACGACGAGGAACCTGGAGCTGATGAACATCTACCTCCCAGTCGCTGCGATGGACATCAACATCCTGTGGGTGGCCTGTGCCGGGATCGGTGTCGGCTTCGTTCAGGGTCTGCTCGGATCCGGCGGCTTCCTGTTGACCCCAATCCTCATCATGATGGGCGTCAACCCGGCGGTTGCCACGGCCTCCGGGATCAACGCCATCGCCGGAGCCAGCGTATCGGGCGCGATCGCCCACCTCAGGGTGGGCAACGTCGACATCGGCATCGGCCTGCTGATGCTCGTCGGTGGCGTCTCCGGAGGCGCGCTGGGAACCTGGATCGTCAAGCTCCTGCGGGCGGTCGGCAACCTCGATCTCGTAATCGTGTCCTGCTACGTGGTCCTGATGGCAGTGATTGGCGTGATGGTGTTCATCGAGGGAATCACCAGTCAGGTACGGGGCGAGCCGGCGAGCGGCGAGCCATCGCGCGTGGTGCGGCTGCTGCAGAGGCTGCCGCTGCAGATGCGGTTCAAGGCCGCGGGCGTCCAGACCTCGGCCCTGGCGCCGTTCCTACTCGGGGCTTTCGTGGGCGTGCTGGCGGCCATCATGGGGGTCGGAGGAGGTTTCGTCCTGATCCCGGCCATGACCTACCTGCTGGACATGCCGATGCAAGTGGTAGTCGGGACCAGCTTGTTCCAAATGCTGTTCACCTCGAGCTCGGTGACGCTCATGCAGGCGGCCATGAACCACACGGTGGACGTCGTGCTGGCGGCGATCCTGCTTATCGGGTCGACGCTCGGCGCACAGCTGGGAGCCCGCGCCGCACAGAAGCTCAGGGCCGACCAGCTCAAGGTGGTCTTCTCGCTGTTGGTCCTCGCGATGTCGGTCAAGATGCTGAACGGCCTGCTGGCAGCGCCTGCGTTCCTTCTCCAGGAGTTGGTAGGCAGGAGATGAAGGCCGGGCGGCTGGCGGCCGTGTTGGTGCTCAGCTTCTGCCACGGTGTGTTCGCAGCCGGCGCCGAGCCCTCGGCACAGCAGGTGAACCCGCTGCGATCTCTTGAGGTGTCCGACCACAACATCCGTGTGACGTCGTGCTACGCGGGGAAGCGGGTCGGGGTGTGGGGCAGGGTCGAGCCCGGGTGCGCGGTGGCGGTCAAGCTCACCTCCCCGGACAGGGAGGTCACGTTCTCTCGAATGGGCAAGGTCGGCCCGTTCTGGATGTCCGTCGGTCGGGTCCGCTTCGGCAACGTACCGCGGATGTACAAGATCAGCACCAGTGACCCGCTCGACGAGATCCTCTCCAGCCAGGAGCAGCTGCGCTACCGGCTCGGGCTGCGGGGCCTGCGTGCATCGCTGACGGCCGAGGGGGGAACCGAGGCCGAACTCCACCTTGACGAGCTCATCGCAGCCCGCAAGGCAGGTGGCCTGTTCTCGTTCCGTGAGGGCGGCGTCACCTGCCGCGAGGGTCGTTACAGCACCAACTTCTTCTGGCCGTGCCGCGTCGCCTCCGGGCGCTACACCATCGAGGCGTTCGCGATCCGCGGCCGCCGGGTGGTCGGCACCCGATCCCTGTCGATCGAGGTTCACGAGGTGGGGATCGAGGCTTTCGTGAGCAACCTGGCCCGCTCACACGGCGTTCTCTACGGTCTGGGTGCCGTTGGGCTGGCGGCTGTCGTGGGCTTGCTCATGTGCCTGGTATTCGATTTCCTGGGGAATCTGGGCGCGATCCATTCTGCAAGGAAGCGGAACAGACCAAAAAACGTGTGAGCCTACTTGTCGTTCGTCGCCAGGGGGAGCGTGAGAGAGATGGTGGTTCCACTGCCGAGCAGGCTCTCGGCTCGAATCTCGCCTCCGTGCCTCTTGATCAGACCGTAGCTGATCGAGAGCCCCAGGCCGGTTCCGCCTTCGGTGTCCTTGGTCGTGAAGGAGGGGTCGAAGAGGTGAGCGAGGTCCTCTGGTGGTATCCCGGTGCCGGTGTCGGAGACGGTGACGCTGGCCCGTTGGCCCTCCAGTAGGGCGGCCCTCACCGACAGGTCGCCTCCATGCGGCATCGCCTGGATCGCGTTGTGGAAGAGGTTCACGAAGACATGGCGGAGCTGGTTCGCGGCCCCTCGAATGCGGGGCATGTCCGGCGGGATACCGTTGGAGAACGAGACGTGGGCCTCGTCCATCTGGTCCTGAAGCAGGTGCCGCGCCGACTCCACAACCTCGTGCAGGCTCACCTCGGAGAGCACGAAGTCGTGGTCGAGCGTGAACTCGAGGAGCGTCGCAACGGCCTCCTTGCCGCGGTCCGTCTCGGCTGACAGGGCCTGCAGCAGCCCGCATTCCTCGCACGCCTTTGCCTCCGGACACTGATCCAGAAAGGAGTCGACGTGGCTCGTGATGGCGTCGAGAGTCGTGCTGAACTGCTGCGCGAATCCCGAGGTCACGAGGCCAACGCTGGCGAGCCGGTCCGCCTTGACGACCTGAGCCTCACGGGCGCGCAGCTCCGACAGCATGCGGTTGACGGCGACCGACAGGTCGGAGAACTCGTCGTGGTAGCGCCGCTTGGGGTTCATGAGTGAGAAGTCACCGGCGGCGATCCGGCGCGTGGACTCTTCCAGACGCTTCAGCGAGTCGGTGATGGTGCCGGCCAGGAGGCTGGTGATCCAGAAGATGATGACCAGCATCAGCGCCGAGAACACGAACGGGAGCTTCTGGGAGAGGCTGAGGACGCGGTCGGCCGCCGCCGCCTCGCGTGCCTTCATCGTCCGCAGAAGGTTGAGCAGGCCGGATGCGGAGGCGTCGATCTGCTCCTGCAGAGCCTTTCTCTGGCTCTCGGTCGCCGGTCCCGTCTTAGCGAGGGCCAGGCCGTCGTCGAGCAGCTGCACGTAGTGCCCCATCTGGTAGTTGAGGAGGGCGAGGTTCTTCTCGCCGGTGGCGCCCATGATCTGGGCCCCCTCCTTCATGAACAGGTCAAAAGCGTCCTTGGCACTGGCAGCCGCCGTCGCCAGGTTCTTTGCATCCGGAAAGTCGAGTCTGGCGGTATGAGAGGCACGCTGGATTTCCAGGGACAGGGTCTGACTGACGTCCAGGAAATGAAGCTTGCTTCTTGCCTGGAACAGGATGACGAGGTTGATCAGGCCGGTGACCGCGAGCAGGAAGAAGCAGAGCAGGAAGCCCGCCACGATGCGAAGGCGGATGCTGACCCTGGGCCGCGCGAGAAACGTCGTCTCCACCCGGCGGAGCCTTTCGGTCTCGGCCTTTCCCATCTCGTACTGCGGCGTGTCGCGGCTCGATTCCCTCATTGCGCCACCGCACGAGGGTACATCACACCCCGGGTGCATGCCAGCGGCGAGCCCCGCCCGGCCGGGTGGTTGGTCCGGCTGGCAATGATTAGGGAGGCGTTGCGGTTGACCCGCCTTCCCCTGCCGCGCAAAATACTCGGGATGTCGCCCTCGCGCCCCGTTCCGTCGCCCGAGAGCTTCCCTCTGCACACCGAGGTCGTGGTCAGGTTCCGTGACGTTGACGCCATGGGCCACGTCAACAACGCGGTGTACCTGACCTACCTGGAGGAGGCTCGTGTCGCGCTGTTCAAGGAGCTCGCGCCCACCGACCTCCACGGCCCGTCGCCGGAGCAGCAGTTCCCGTTCATCCTCGCCGAGGCAACCTGCCGGTACCTGTCGCCCGCGGCGGTCGCCGAGACTCTGAACGTCTACATCCGGGTCGCCCGCACCGGTTCCAAGAGCTTCGACTTCGAGTACCTGGTCACCGAGCAGAGGTCGGGCCGGCTGTTGGCCGCAGCGCGGACGGTCCAGGTCGCGTTCGACTACGCGACCGGCCAGCCCATCGAGATCCCGCCACACCTCAGGGAGGCTCTGGAGCGGTTCAGATAGCACGTTGCTCTTGACCCAGCCCGGGGGAGCGCGGGAGACTGGCGCCAGCGGTTCCGATTGGGGGGGGCGATGTCCGGAGAAGATACGGCGTGTGTGTTCTGCGAGATCGTTGCGGGGCGGGCGCCGGCCCACATTGTCGACGAGGACGAGCTGTCGCTGTGCCTGCTCGACATCAACCCGCTTGCCGAGGGTCACTGCCTGGTGATCTCGAAGCGGCACGTGCCGTGGTGGCACGACCTCACCAAGGAGGAGACGGTGAGCCTGTTCACAATGGCGAGGCGGGTGGCGCGACGGCTGCACAGGTCGTACTCGCCGGACTTCGTGTGCCTCTACGCGCGCGGCCGACGGATCCCCCATACCCACCTGTTTCTGGTGCCAACGGTCAAGGGTGACGTCCTCGACGCCTCATTCAACGCGCTCGAGAAGTTCCAAGAGTCGCCTCCCGGCCTGGCCGTGATCAGACAGCAAAGCCGCCTCGGGGAGACAGCCCGGAAGATCCGCGAGGCCGACGACTGAGCAGGATCAGCCACGGCTGGCTCCAGCCCCGTGATGAGGAAGAAAACCACGGATTACACGGATTACAGCGACCAAAAGAGGAAGCCTGATGGGCTGTTCGCTGCCTTCGCGACCAACCATCCGCCATCGACCCTGGGTCCCCCGAGCCCGACAAGAGCCCACACCGCGTTCTTCTAGGATCCGTGAAATCTGTGAAATCCGTGGTTAGGTTCGTCCCACGCCGGGTTGGGGATTAGCCGAAGCGGCCGGTGATGTACTCCTCGGTCTTGCGCTCCTTCGGGTTGGTGAACAGCTGGATGGTCGGCCCGAACTCGATGATGCGGCCCTCGAAGAAGAACGCGGTGAACTCCGAGATGCGGGTCGCCTGCTGCATGTTGTGGGTCACGATGACGATCGTGTACTGCTGCTTGAGCTCGTTGACCAGCTCCTCGATGCGGGCGGTGGCGACCGGGTCGATCGCGGAGGTGGGCTCGTCCATCAGCAGCACCTCGGGCTCGACGGCGATCGCACGTGCGATGCACAGCCGCTGCTGCTGACCCCCCGACAGGGCCGTTCCCGAGCGGTGCAGCTTGTCCTTGACCTCATCCCACAGGGCGGCGGCGCGCAGCGCCTGCTCGACCCTGCCGTCGAGCTCCGACCGGTTGACCTTGTAGTGGAGGCGAATGCCATAGGCGAGGTTCTCGTAGACGCTCAAGGGGAAGGGCGTCGGTTTCTGGAAGATCATCCCGACTCGGCGCCGCAGCTCGATCAGATCGACACCCGGTGCGAGGATGTTCTGGCCGTCGAGCCGCACCTCGCCGCTCGCCCGTTGGTCGCGGTAGAGCTGGTAGATGCGGTTGAAGACCCGGATGTGGGTGGACTTGCCGCACCCGGACGGGCCGATGATCGCGGTCACGGTTCCGGCCGGGATCTCGAGGTTGTTGTCGTACAGCGCCTGGTGGTCCCCATAGAAGAAGTCCAGCCCCCGAACCGAGATCTTGGTCTTGCTTGGCGCCGGCGCGGCGTGGGGCGCCACGGACGTCTTCACCAGGAGCTGGCCGGCAGGCGGCGATTGGGGTGCAGAGGAACTGTTCATCACTTCTTCTCCCGAGCCAGGGCGCGCGACACAATGGTCAGCGCCAGCACGCCCGCGGTGATGAGGAACGATGCACCCCACGCGGCCTGCTGCCAGTTGGGGTACGGGGACATCGCGTAGTTGAAGATGGTGACGGTGAGGTTGCCGGTGGGGCCGTTGAGGGAGTGCGGCCAGTAGGGGCTGTCGAGGGCCGTGAACAGCAGAGGTGCGGTCTCGCCGCTGACCCGGGCAACGGCCAGCAGCACGCCGGTCAGAAGGCCGGCCTTGGCGGCCCGGAACATGATCTGGACCGTGCTGCGCCAGTGCGGCACCCCGAGTGCGAGTGCGGACTCCCGGAGGGAGTTGGGGACCAGTGTGAGCATGTCCTCGGTCGTGCGCGCGACCACCGGCATGATCAGAAGCGCCAGCGACACCGCTCCTGCCCAGCCCGAGAAGTGGCCGACCGGACGGACCATGATCGTGTAGACGAACAGGCCGACGATGATCGACGGGATGCCCATCATGACGTTGACCAGGAAACGGACCAGGGTGGCGAACCGGTTACCGCGTCCGAACTCGGCCAGGTAGACCCCGGCCATGAGGCCAACCGGCACGCCCATGACGCAAGCCAGCAGCGTCATCGCAGCGGTGCCGATGATGGCATTCGCGAGCCCGCCTCCCCCAACGCCCGGCGGCGATGGGAGCGTGGTCAGGAACTTCCAGCTGAGCGCGCTGGCGCCGTGCCGTAGGACGACGTAGAGGATCCACGCCAGGAAGACGAGGCCGAACAGCGCCGACAGCGCGGCGAGCACCTTGACGATGACGTCGCTGAGCTTGCGGGGCCAGGAGGGACGGCGTCTCATTTGTCCGTTCCGAGGCGGTGGGAGATGTGCTTCAGCCACAGTTGGGCCGCGATCTGGATCAGGAAGGTGATGACGAACAGGATCAGGCCGAGCTCGACCAGCGCCGACAGGTAGAGCGGCTGCGAGGCCTCGGTGAACTCGTTGGCGAGCGTCGACGAGATGGTGTTTCCGGAGGCGAACAGCGAAGCTGCGATGCGGTGGTCGTTGCCGATCACGAAGGTCACCGCCATGGTCTCGCCGATCGCCCTCCCGAGCCCCAGGAAGACGCCGCCGAGCACGCCGCGCATGCCGTGGCGCAGCGTCACCTTGCGGGTCACTTCCCAGGTCGTGGCTCCCATGCCGTAGCCGGCCTCTTTCATCACCGAGGGCACGAGGGCGAAGATGTCGCGCACGACGGCGGTGATGAAGGGAAGCACCATCAGCGCCAGGACCAGCCCAGCGCTGAGCATGCCGATGCCCATCGGCGGACCGGCGAACAGAGGCAGTTTGCCGAAGAACTTCTGCAGCAGGGGCTGCACGTGGTCGGCCATGTACGGGGCGAGTACGAACAGGCCCCACATGCCGTAGATGATGCTGGGGATGGCGGCCAGCAGCTCGATCGCCGAGCCGACGGGACGGGCGATCCTCGGGTGCGCCATCTCGACCAGGAAGAGGGCGATGGCGAGGCTCAAGGGGACCGCGATGAGGAGTGCGATCGCGGTCGAGACTAGGGTGCCGAAGATGCTGCTTGCGGCGCCGAAGTCACTGGTCACCGGGTTCCACGCGGCCGACGTCAGGAACCCCCAGCCGAACTTGGCTAGGGACAGGCGCGAGTTCCTGACCAGCTCGACGAAGATCGCCGTCATGGAGACCAACACGAGGACCGCGCAGGTCAGCGCGGTCCCGTGGAACGTGGTTTCGGCGAGGGCTTGCGCCCTGGTGTGAGACCTTCTCCGCATCATCCTGCCCGGGAAAGCGACCACCTCGGCGATGGCTGCCCCCCTGCTCCGACCAGCGGTCGTTACTTCCACACGGCCTGGCCGCCGGCGTGGAGTTGGCTGCTCCAGCTGGCCTCGACCAAGTCAACGACGGCCTGCGGCATCGGCACGTAGTCGAGGTCCTCGGCCATCTTCTGACCGTGAGCGTAGCACCACGCCCAGAAGCTCAGCACAGCCTTGGCCTTCGCCATGTTCGCCTGGTCCTTGTAGAAGAGGATAAAGGAGGCGCCAGTGATCGGCCAGCTCTTGGCGCCGGGCTGGTCGGTGAGCACCAGGTAGAAGCCCGGCGCGTTCTTCCAGTCGGCGTTGGCTGCAGCGGCCTGGAAGGTCTCGCTCGTGGGATCGACGAAGTTGCCGGCGCTGTTCTGCAGCTTGGCAAAGGTCATCTTGTTCTGCAGGCAGTAGGCGTACTCGACGTAGCCGAGAGAGCCCTTGATGCGCTGCACGTAGGCTGCCACACCCTGGTTGCCCTTGCCGCCCACTCCGGCCGGCCACGCCACGGCCTTGTCGGTACCGACCTTGGCGTGCCATGCGGGGGACACCTTGTCGAGGTAGTTGGTGAAGATCCAGGTGGTGCCGGAGCCGTCGGAACGGTGGACAATCGTGATGGCGAGGTTCGGCAACCTCACGCCGGGGTTGGCCTTGGCCACCTGCGGATCGTTCCACTTCGTGACCTTGCCGAGGAACATGTCGGCGAGCAGCGACGGTGTGAGCTTGATCTGTCCCGGCGCCATCCCGGGAACGTTCAGCACCGGGACCACGCCGCCCATGATCATCGGCCACTGGATGAGGCCGATCTCGTCGAGCTCTTTCTTGGTCAGGGGCGCGTCGGAGGCGCCGAAGTCGACCGTCTTGGCCTTGATCTGGGCGATTCCCCCGCCGGACCCGATCGCCTGGTAGTTGAGCTTGACGCCGGTCTGCTTGGCATACGCGGCCGCCCACTGGGCGTACACGGGGTACGGGAACGTCGCACCGGCTCCGTTCAGGGTCGTCTGTGCCGCGGCCATCCCGGCCGTCAGGGCGAGCGCCATGAGGGCGACTATCGTCAGCCAGCCAAACTTCCGTGCCATCATCACTTCTCCTTGTCTGGGTTGTTCTTCCGGTCCTCGGGCCGGCGACTCCGACCCGTCCGGCCAGACCCTTGTAAGGCGACAATGTGAACTTGATGTTAAGGCTCTAGAAGTATCGACTGAGCCGGAGCCAGATGCGGCGGCCGGGGGCGGCGTAGGGGCTCGGAAAGCCGACCGGTACGCCGCCGTACTCGGTCCCGCGGGGTCCGGCGCCCGTCTGAAGGCCGGCGTCGAGCTGGAGGTTCTCGAGCCAGTCGAAGGTCACTCTGAACAGGAGCATCGAGCTGAGGTCGTCGAGGTTCACGATCACGGTTGGCTCGAGGGCCAATCGAGGCGTCCACTCGAAGCGAAGGCCGCCGGCGAGCTCGTTGCGGCCGAGGTTGAACAGCTCGCCTCGCGCGAGGCGAACGAGAAGCGACTCAGGAAGCGCGGCGGCGCCGCGGTCGAGAGAGGGAGTTCCAAAGCCGTTGCGGAAGTACTCGACGAACCCGTAGGCGTTGCGTCCTCCCCACACCCACGAACGGTCCAGGTTGGCGAGGAGAGAGGTAACGCGGCCCCCGTGAGCGAGAGCGGTATAGGTTGCGTTGACCCGCCACACGCCGCCGCCGAGGTTGCCGCTGGCACCGATGCCGGCCACCGTGTCGGCGTAGTGCCTGGCCCCCATGAGCTCGACCTCGGTGCTGCCCGCGAAGTGGTGCCACTTGACCGCGAGCGAGCTGGCATCGGCGGAGACCCGGCGTCCCGGGCCCGGGCGGCGCGGGACCACGACCGCCTGCAAGTCGTCGCCGCCGGCCAGCAGCCACTGCGCGGTCAGCATGTCGGTGCCGGGCTTGTAGTCGGTGTCGATGACGGTCGGCGGGAAGGGGTTGAAGAGGTCGAGAACTTGGAACACGAGGCCTCCGCCCCAGCTCAGCGCCTGCCGCCCGAGACGCATCACGAGGCGGTCGCCGGTGTAGCCGACGGACAAGCGGTCCAGCCTTCCGAACACAAGCCGCGAGCCGCCGCTCGAGAAGGTGTGACTGAGGTCGAGCCATTGGAGCTGGTCCGACGGCGTGGGAACGCCGAGTAGGAAGCCGGCAAGATCGCCGGCCAGTGGGTTGGAGCGCGCGTTGACGCCGTCCCCGCCGATAGCCAGCAGCTGGGCGTCCACTGCCAGGTCCCAACGGGAGCGCCTCCACACGGTGTCGAGACGCAGGTCGAGGGTCGAGTCGTCGGGGTGGGAGCCGGCGAGCAGCGCACCCAGGTCGTCGTGACGAAACAGCTGCAAGGAGGACTGGAGCTTGACGTGCCCATGCAGCTCCGGCACGTCGCCGGCACCGGCGGGTGCGGCCGTGCTCACAGCGACCAGGAGGGCGAACGCTGCTTTCCTCAAGCTGCCACCGTGTCGTCGACGATGCGACCATCTCGCAGCATCACACGCCGCCTGGCGAACTCCATCACCATCGGATCGTGCGTAGAGATGATGAAGGTGATCCCGTGCCGCTGGTTCAGCTCCCGCATCAGCTCGAGCAGGCTCGAGGCGGTCTGCGAGTCGAGGTTGGCGGTGGGCTCGTCGGCGAGCACGACCGCCGGGTGGGACACGATCGCCCTGGCCACCGCCACCCTCTGCTGCTGGCCTCCGGACAGCTCCGCTGGCCGCCGATCGCCGAGGCCCTCGAGACCGACCTCGTGCAGGATGTCGCGCGACAGCCGCGCGCGGTCGGCGGTACCGAGGCCCTGCAGCTCCATCACCAGCTCGACGTTCTCTCGTGCGGTCAGCACCGGGATCAGGTTGTAGGCCTGGAACACGAAGCCGACGTGATTGAGGCGCAGGTCAGCCAGCTCCCCGGGGGCCAGGGTGTCGACGCGCTGCCCCCGCAGGTAGACCTCACCGGCGGTCGGCGTGTCGAGCCCGCCGATGAGGTTGAGCAGGGTGGTCTTACCCGATCCCGAGGGACCGACCAGGCTGGCGAACTCGCCCTCGGCGATGGTCAGCTCGATGTCGGTCAGCGCATCGACCGCGAGATGGTCCGGGCGGTAGGTCTTGGACAGGTCGTGGCAGGCAACGATGTCGGTCATGGTCGAGCTCCTAGTTCCTGGTGATGGCTTCGATCGGTACCCGGCGGGCAGCGCGCCAGGCCGGGTAGAGGCTGGAAAACACCCCGAGTACGACGACCAGGGCGGTGGCGCCGATCACGTCGACGACTGCGGCGGCGGGGTAGATGACCTTGCCCATGCCCCACATCTCGGCGCCCTGGGCGAGGATCGATAGGTTGATGCCGCCGTGCAGCAGCGAGAGGGTGCCTGCGGCGAGGCCGATGCCAGCCGCGGCTCCTGCGGCGAGCAGGAAGCAGGACTCGAACACCACCTGGATCAGAATCAGCCGCGGCCGCATGCCGAGCGCTTGCAGCATGCCGAACTCTCGGGTCCGCTCCATGACCGCCATCAGCATGGTGTTGACGAGGCCGAACGCCATCGCCACATACATGACGACGAAGAACATCCAGATCCAAGCCTGGCCGAGGGCGACCATCGCCTGTGCCATGGGCTCGAGGGTCGTCCACGGCTGGACGTCCAGGCCGGAAGCTGCGGTGCGGAGTCGAGCCAGGAAGGCGGGAAGCTGGCGCCGGTCGCGCAGCATGACGGCAAGCTCCGACACCCGGCTGCCGAGCTTGAGCATGGTCATGGCGGTCCTCCGGCCGACGAAGACGTACGCCATTTCGGTAGCCTCCCGGTCGCCCTCGAAGAGGCCGACGACGCGGAAACCGCGGTCGGCCACGGAGTGATCGGCGGCCTGGCTCATCACCACCACGCGCTTGCCGACGCCGGTACCGAGCCGGTCAGCCAGAGCGCGGCCGATCAGGATACCGCGGTCATCCGGTGAGTCGAGGTACCTCCCCGTGTGCACCGCATCCGCGATGAACGACAGACCGCGTTCGGCCGCGGGGTCGATGCCGACCAGAGTTACGCCGGCGGTGTCGTGCTCGCTCATGACCACGGCCGGCACCCGTACGCGGGTGCCCCAGGCTGCGACCTCAGTGCCGGCCAGAAGCTGCGCGACGGTTGCGTTGGGGGGCTTCATGGAGTGGTCGACCGAGGGGTCGTCGCGGTAGCCGGGGGCGTGCACCTGCAGGTGCCCGGTGAGGGTGAAGATGGCGTTGTGAACAACGTCGTTTTCCCATCCCCGGGTGAGAGCGGCGAAGAAGATCATGGCCCACAGGGCGACGCTGATGGCGACCAGGATGATCAGGGTCCGGCGCCGGTTGCGGAGCACGCTGCGGCGCGCGAGGCGGAGCAGGAGGGCAAGCCTTGCCATTCTCACACCGCCTTCATCGCGTCGACCGGGCGCAGCCGGCGAATCCTGCGAGCCGGGAACAGTGCCGCGACCAGCGTCGCGAGCAGAATCGCCGCCGGTCCGAGGGTCACGGAGAGGAGATCGAGCCTCGGGTAGATACGGGCGGGCAGGCTCCACTGAGCGAGCAGCTCCTCGCTCGAGGAGAACGCGATGCCGTGGACGCCCGCGTATGCGGTGATGCCGGCGCCGGCGAGGGTTCCAATGGCAAGGCCGAGCAGCAGCAGGATGACCGACTCGAGGATGACGACTCGGCCCAGGATTCTCGGCCGGGTGCCGAGAGCGAGGAAGACGCCGAACTCTCGCGTGCGCTCGAGGACCGACATCAGGAAGGTGTTCAGAATGCTGAAGGTGACCACCAGGACGAGGGCCGTGTACAGGAACCACCCGACTGCGGCGTCCATCGCGATCCCCTGCTTCAGGCCCTCGAGCAGCTGGTCCCAGCGAAGCACCGTGAGGCCGGGGCGGTTCGCGATGGCTGCGCGGATCAGGCCAGCCACGTGGGGAACGGCTTCGAGGCCGCCGGTGCGGACCACGATCGCGTGAACCCGGTCGCCGAGCAAGAAGGCGGACTGGAACGACGCGAGCGGCATCTCGACGGTCTGACGGTCGAGCTCGGGAACTCCGCTCGAGAAGATCCCGACCACTTTCAGGACGGCGACCGCCAACGAGCCGTCCAGTCCCTGGCCGAGGACCGTGATCTCGTCGCCAACCGTGAGCGAGAGGTTGGAGGCCAGGGCTTGGCCGACAACCGCCTCGTCGGAGGTGGCCCCGGACAGGTAGCGTCCCTTCCGTATCGTGCGCGGGATCGTCGACACAGAAGGCTCCTTCGCCGGGTCGACGCCGACGATCATCCCGCCGTAGGTGCGGGTGGCCGAGGAGACCAGGGCGAACGCCTGGGCGCGGCTGGAGACCGCCGTCACCCCGGGCACCGCCGCCACCCGCGCCTCGACCGAGGAGGCGTCGGCGATAGCGGTGCGGAGGCGCTGCTTGGCGTGGTAGCCCTCGGCCTGGACCTGCAGATCGCCGGTGAACACCCCGGTGGCGCCGCGGATCATGGCGCCGTAGCCGCCGAGCTGCATCGACACCATGAACACGAGGATGACGGCGGCGAACGCCACCGCCGAGAGGGTCAGCAGCGTGCGCCGTGGGTTACGCCACACGTTGCGCCAGGCCAGCCGCAGGTAGAGGCGGAGCCCGGGCCGCTGCGGTGAGGTGGACCGGATCACGGTGCCGGCGCTCACGGCCGCTCCCAGCCGGGGCGTGGGTTGCGCAGGTTCGACAGGGTGAACACCGCGTCGGGCAGCGACAGCCCGAACGAAGCCTTGCGGTATGTGATCTCGGTCCAGTGGTCGGCCTCGTCCAACTTCTCCATGCGCATGGAGGTAACGTACACCTTGCCGCCGAGCCTGCCGATCTTGACCGCGCTCAACCGCTTGACCGGCTTCCCGTCCTGGTCGAAGAATGTCTCTTCCAAGAGCAGGTGGTCGTCGCGGATGCGAAGCCTCTCCTTGCCCCAGATGACCGGGGCGTTCGGCAGCGGCGTCGACTCGATGACATACACGGCGTGGCCATCCTGCTTGTCGGTCTTGACCAGGCGGTGGGTGAAGTTGTGGATGATCTGGTCCGACTTAGCCAGGTCGTTGTAGGAGAAGTCCGAGCCCATCCAACTCTGCGCCATCATGCTGAACGGCAGCTTGATCACGCGGTTGAGCTTGGGCGAGAAGATCCACATGTCGTCACCGACCTTGAGAGTCGCGCTGCCCGCGTCGCGGGCGGGCTTGACGAACCGGACCAATGAGTCCTTCTCACCCCGCGTCCAAGCCCGCATCAGGGAGGCACGCTCCCAGTCGGGGCGGTGCACGGTCATCTCGACCACCGTGTACGAGGTGACGTCCCGCCAGTAGTCGATGGCTCCCTTGACAATTGTCGCGGGGTCGTCCGCAGCGGCCGTGGCTTTCAGAGCGCCGAAGGCCGCCAGGATCAAAGCAAGGGCCACGAGGCCCGATCGGAGGCTGCGAGTCACGGTACGTTACCTACCTTTCCGTCGTGCTTGCGGGATCCGATGCGTCAGTCGCGGCTATCCCGCGCAGGACCACGGCAACGAAGTGCCGTCCTGCCGCTTCTGCATCGAAGCCGGGGTCGAACCACGCCTGCAGGAAGAGAGCATCGATGGTGCCGACCAGCGCTGCCGCCACGTGGTGGGCGTCGACGTCGGGCCTGATCTCGCCCGCCGCCATGCCGTCCCGGATGACACCTGCCAGAACCTCCCGGTAGCCCGCATACAGCTTCCGGAACTCTCCCATCAGGCTGTCCTTGAACTCGGGCGTTGCTGCCGCTGACCAGAACTCCATCGTCAGCGGGTAGAGGTAGAGGACCTTCTGGCAGGCGCCGAGGGTTGCGTCAGCGAACCTCTCGAGAACCGCGATCGAGGAAGCAGGGCGCGGCTCCAGTCGTGCCAGGGTTTCCTCGAGGGTGCCTACGGCGAAGCTGTCGAAGACGGCCAGGAAAAGCTCCTCCTTGCTGCGGAAGTACTCGTACACGGTGCCCTTGCCAATGCCGGCGCGGACGGCGATGTCGGCCACGCGGGCGGCGCGGAAGCCGTGCTCGGCGAACACGGTGGCGGCCGCCTCGATGATGGCGCGCATCTTCTGATCCCTCAGATCCGGCCTTGGTGGTCGTGGCGTCATGGCTCCTCTTTCGGCTGGCTCAATAATCCGACCGACCAGTCGGTCATGTTATAAGTCGGGTCGGCACGAATGTCAAGGCCCCCTGCGAGGGCGGTCGTGCGGTACCATCCGCTGCGGGAGGGCGACATGGAGCCACCTGCGGTATGGGAGCAGCGGTTCGAGGTCCGGGCGTACGAAGTCGACCCGCGGGGGCATCTCGCCACTCCGACCCTGTGCGACTGGCTGCAGGAGGCTGCAGGGCAGCACGCGCGGGCCCTCGGCTGGGCGATCGAGGAGTTGGAGGAGAGCGGGCTGACGTGGGTGCTTTCACGGCTTCACCTGCGCCTCCAGGCGTGGCCGATGTGGGGCTCGGTGGTCCGACTCCTGACCTGGCCGGTGGGCGCCCATCGGCTGTACGCGGTGCGCGATTTCCGGGCCCTTGATGAGAGCGGCGGAGAGGTTGTCCTCGCAACCTCCGGATGGCTGCTCGTGAAGCTGGCATCCCGCCGGCCGATCCGGCCTCCGGCGGAGATCGAGACGTTGGCACAGGCCGCGCCGGGGAGGGCCCTGGTGGATGACTTCTCCAGGCTGCCCACGGCCGAGTCTGGCGAACCGGTCGCCGTTTTTACCGCCCGCCACTCGGATCTGGACGTCAACCATCACGTCAACAACGTAGCCCTTGTGCGCATGGTGCTGGACGCCGTCCCGGCCTCGACTTTGACCTCCTGTGTGCCGGCCGAGTTGGAGGTCGAGTTCCGGGCCGAGGTCTCTCTTGGGGACATCATCGAGGCCCGAGTCGCCCGCTCAGGGGACACCGACGGTCGCTACGTGCACAGTCTGGTCCGCACCTCCGACCGCCAGGAGGTGGTGCGGGCCCGGAGCCGGTGGGCTGCCGAGAAGGAGTAGAGTAGATTCGGCGGGGGAGCGGTAGCACGAGCCGGACCGCGGCCCCCTTGCGGGAGGGATGTCATGGAGCCGTTCAGGTATCACGTTTATGTGTGCACCCAGGAGAAGCCGGACGAGATGCCGTGCTGCGCGGCCAGGGGAGGCCAGCGAGTGCTCGAGGCGCTGCGCTCGGAAGTCCACGAGGCCGGACTGCACGACGATGTCCAGATCACGACTTGCGGCTCCCTCGGGCTGTGCGAGCGCGGCCCCAACATGGTCGTCTACCCCGAGGGCGTGTGGTACTCCCGGGTCCAGGTCGAGGACGTGGCCGAGATCGTCCGCGAGCACTTTACCGGGGGCCGGCCGGTGGCCAGACTGCAGAGCGGCGAGGTGGCGGCGCTCAAGGAAGAGATCCTCGAGAACAAGAGGCGCTTCCTGGCGGCGATGATGGCAAAGACCGGACGCTGAACCGATTCAGATCGCGAGGGGCGGCCTACGGCTCGGCGAGAGCCTCGTGAACCTCGCATGCAAGGGTGGCGAGCCCGTAGGGTTTTTGAAGGAAGCGCATCGTCCCGCTTGCGATCGCCTCTCGGACCTCCTGGTCCTCCGTGTAGCCGGACATGAGGATGACCTTCATCGCCGGCCAGCGGGCTGCGAGCTTCTTCGCCAGCTGGGCGCCCGAGATCGTTGGCAGCACGAGGTCTGTGAGGAGCAAGTCAAACGGTCCGTTGGGAGCGAGGTCATCCACCGCCTCTGCGCTGGCCGCGGCCATGACCTCGTAGCCGAGCTCGGTGAGCATCTTCTCGAACGTCTCGCGGGCCAGATCCTCGTCCTCCACAAGCAGGACTCGCTCTCCGCTGCCTCGCGGCAGTTGTTGTTCCCGGTTGCTGTCAAGCCTAGTCGGTGTCGAGACCGCTCGGGGCAGCAGCACACGGAACGTACTGCCCTTGCCGGGAGCGCTCTCGACCTCGATGCGGCCGCCGTGGCGAGTGACGATCCCGTGCACGACCGACAGCCCGAGACCGGTGCCCTTGCCGGCCTCCTTGGTGGTGAAGAACGGCTCGAACAGCTTGTCGCGGGCCTCCTCCGGGATGCCCTCGCCGGTGTCGCTGACCTCCAGCCAGACCATCTCGCCGTCGGCCGAGCCGGACCGTATCGTGACCACGCCGCGGTCGGGTATCGCGTCGCCGGCGTTGATCGTCAGGTTCATCAGGACCTGCCCGAGCTGGCCACGGTCGGCCTTGACGGGGAGCTGGCCCTCCGCCGTCTCGAGCGTGAGGCGGATGTTCTCTCGCAGCAGGCGGCGAAGAAGCTTGACGCCGTCGTCGACCACCTCGTTGAGGTCAAGCGTCTCGGTCCGGCTCGCCTCGCGGCGCGAGAACAGCAGCAGCTGCCGCGTGAGGGAGGCGCCCCGTTGGATCTGCTCCTCGAGCTCCTCCGCCGTGGAAGCGACCGAACGCTGGTCTCCGGGCGCGATGCTCAGCACCTGCGCCTGCAGCAGCATTGCCTGGAGCAGGTTGTTGAAGTCGTGGGCGACGCCGCCGGCGAGACGTCCCACGGCCTCCATCTTCTGCGACTGACGCAGCTGCTCCTCGAGCCGGTGGAGATCGGTGACATCGCGGTTGATGCTGAGGATTGCTGGGCGTCCGCCGTAGTCGATGACCGAGGAGTTGACCAGGAGGTGGATCGGCGATCCATCACTGCCAAGCTGGACAGTCTCGAAGTTCCGCAGTCCGCCCTCGCGCAACAGCTCTCGGATCTGCGCCTCGCCCCGGGCGACGTTCTCGCTGAGCGTCTTCAAGCTCATCCCGACGAGCTCCTCGTGCGGGAGGCCGTACAGCTCGCAGGCGCGGGGGTTGGCCTCGAGAATGACCTCGGTGTCTGGCTCGAAGATGATGATGGCGTCGTTAGCGCCCTCGAACAGCACCCGGTACTGGTGCTCCGAGGCGGCCAGCTCTTCCTCGGCCTGCTTGCGATCCGTGATGTCGACAATGAGACCCCGGAAGCCGACCACCTGCCGGTCGCGAACGATAGGAGAGTTGTAGATCAGGGCCGGAAACGTGGTGCCGTCTTTGCGAACGACCGAGTACTCACGGATACCCACTCTTTCACCCGCGGCCAGCCGTGCCATCCGCCGGCGTGCGTCGTCGCGGTCCTCCGGCAGCAGTACATCCGAGAGCGATAGGCCTTTCCTGGCTTCCTCCCTCGAAAACCCGAACATCCGAAACGCAGTCTCGTTGGCGAACAGTACCCTGCCTTTCGAATCCGTTTCGAAGATTGGCTGCGGGAGGAAGTCGGTCAGCTCGCGGTACCTCTCCTCGGAGGCGGCGAGGGCTTCCTCCGCGCGTACCCGTCGCTGTTCGGTCTCGAGAGAAAGCAACGCGAAGCCAAGATCGCCGCTCAGTTCCTCGAACATCGCCACGACCTGGTCTCCGAAGGTCGACGGCCGATCGGCGTAGACGTTCATGGCTCCCCAGGTGTGCCCCCCGACCAGGATTGGAAACGAGCCGACCGAGCGGTAACCTCGCTGCTGGGCGGCCTTCCTCCAGGGCGCGAACGACTCGTTAGTCGCCGTGTCGTCGACGACCGCCGCTCGGCCCTCCCGCACCGCCGTGCCGCACGGGCCGTGGCCGTGTGCCGAGTCGTCGAGGCGGATGCCGACGAGCTCCGTGTACCCGGCCTCGTAGCCGGCGGACGCGACCGGCTCAACGGTCTCGGTGGCTCGGTCTACGCGGCCGATCCAGGCCATCCGGAACCCGCCCTCCTCGACCGCAATGCGGCAGGTCTCGGCGAGCAGGCGTTCGCGGTCGTGCTCGTGGACGATCAGGTGGTTGACCCTGCGGATCGTGCGCAGGACGCGGTTCAGGAAGTGCAGGCGCTCCTCGGCGGCCTGGCGCTCGGTGATGTCAGCTGCCGACACGATCACCAGCCGTCCCCGTGACGTCTCGACCGGCGCCGAGGAGATCAGCAGGCTGCGGGGCTCCACGGCATCTCCGCGCTGGACCGGCGCCACCCACTCCACTCCGGAGTGCGACGTGCCGGTTTCGATGGTGTCGAGCACGGCCCAGCGCACCACGCATCGGGGGCAGTCGGGACCGAAGCCACAGCCGCGCGGATCGTCGAGGGAGTGGAGACAACCTAGGGCGTTGCCGGTGAGGCGTCCCACCAAGTCATGGAGCTGATGACCGGTGAGCTCCCCGGCGGCGCGGTTGGCCTTCACGATCCGCCTCTCGGCATCCACAAGGAAGATTGCGACCGGCGCGCTTTCGAACACCGCGTTGAGCTCAGCCTGGCTGTCCCGCAGCGCGTTGTCGGTTCGCCTCGTCCGCTCACGGCGGCGCTGTCGTGCGACGGCCTGGCGTACAGCCGCGCCGAGCCGTCCCAGGTCGTCCTTGAGGAGGTAGTCGACCGCGCCGCGCTTGATGCATTCGACGGCGTTCTGCTCGTCGATTCCGCCGGAGACGACGATCAGCGGTATCTCGAGACCGGTGGCGGCGATCACTTCCAGTGCCTTCAGCGCGTTGAACGAGGGCAGGGCGGAGTTGGCGAGGATGACGTCGAGGCGCCGGTCGAGCGCGGCGCGAAGGCGGTCCTCGTTGTCAGCCACGACCGCTTCGACCGCGACCCCCTGGCGGCGAAGCTCTGCCAGCATCAGCTCGGCATCCTCGGGCCGTGCCGCGAGGATCAGCACTTGCAGCGGACCAAGCAACTGCACTCTGCCTTTCCGGCACCCCCGACATCCCGACGATTTCCCAAACAGCACACAGCGAACCCGTGCACCGCCATCCAGCAGAGACTATACTCCCTGATGACCGGTCGTCCTAGCCGTGACAACCGTTCGATAGCCATCGCCCATTCCCATGGGCGACAGCCGGTTACGCCTCCTCCCGCAGCTCCTCGGGCGTGGAGCGGCCGTTTCTGCCCGCCAGCAGGAGGATGAACGGCAGAAAGGCCACGAACGCGATCGTGAGCATGAAGAAGACGTCGACATAGGCCATGGCGCCCGCCTGCTGCCGCACGATTCCGTACATGATGCCCTCGGCGAGGTTGTGGCTGGTGACCGGGTCGCGGCCGGAGGTGGCGAGGAGGGCCTGGGTGGCATCGGCCATCCGGTGCTGGAAGACCTGTGAGTACGGTGTCAGGTGCTCCACGAGGTGCGTCTGATGGTGCTGGGCTCGCCGCGCCAGCACGGTCGCGGCCATCGCAATGCCGACCGAACCGCCCTCGTTGCGGAACAGGTTGAAGAGGCCGGTTCCCTGGCCGGTCTGCTGTCGCGACAGCCGTACGAAGGCGGCGGCGGTGATCGGGACGAAGAGGAAGCCGAGGCCGAACCCTTGCAGCAGCCGCGACATCATCAGGAAGAAGAAGTCCACCTGCAGGTTGAGGTCGTGGAGAAGCCACAGTGAGGCGATGTTGAACAGCGCGCCGACCAGCACCAGCAGGCGCGTGTCGACCTTGCCCACCAGGTTGCCGACAAAGACCATCGCAACGAGCGACGCGATGCCGCCCGGCGACAGCACGAGCCCGGCCCAGGTCGCGGTGTAGCCCATCAGCTTCTGTGCGAACAACGGCAACATCGTGAACGAGCCATAAAGGCCGAAGCCGAGCAAGAACATCAAGAAGGTGCCGCTCGCGAACTCGCGGTTCCCGAATAGCCTCAGGTCCACCAGCGGGTTGGCGGCTGTCAAGGAACGCCAAACGAACAGCGCCAGGCCCAGCACCGCGCACAACGCAAAGAAGGTGACAAAGTTGCTGTGGAACCAGTCGTAGCGCTGGCCGCGGTTGAGCATCACTTCGAGCGAGCCGAGCCCGAGGGCGATGAAAGCGAAGCTCCAGTAGTCCACGCGTCCCTTGGGCCGCTGCAGGTACGGCGGGTCCTTGATGATCAGGAGGGCCAGCAGAATCCCGAGGACGCCGGCCGGGAGGTTGATGTAGAAGACCCAGCGCCAGGTCATGGTATCGGTGATGTAGCCGCCGAGAGTCGGCCCAATGATCGGGCCGAACACCACCCCGACGCCGAACATCGCCATCGCCTTGCCGTGCTCCTCCTTCGGGAACGACTCCAGCAGGATGGCCTGCGACATGGGCACCATGGCACCGCCTGCGAACCCCTGCAGCACGCGCATGATGATCAAAAAGGGCAGGGTCGGCGCTGATCCCGAGCCCAGCGATGCGAGCGTGAACACGGCCAGGCAGGTGATGTAGAAGCGCTTGCGCCCAAAGTAGTTGCCCAGCCAACCGGTGATCGGGAGGATGATCGCGTTGGCCACCAGGTACGACGTGATGACCCAGGTCACCTCGTCGACGCCGGCCGAGAACGTGCCCTGCATGTGGGGCAGCGACACGTTGGCCACCGAGGTGTCGATGACCTCCATCAGGGTGCCGATCATCGCCGTGACGGCGATCAGGTACTTACTGGGAGCTGCTTCCGCCATCCCCCGCCTTCTCCGTCCTCTCCGGGCTCTGTTCCGGGCCTGACCGGTCGCCGGCCGCCGTGTCAACGGTCACGTGAACGGAAAGCCCGAGGCGGAGGGTCTGACCGGCGGCCGAGGCCGGGTCCACGGCGATACGGACCGGCAGTCGTTGCACGACCTTGACCCAGTTGCCGGTCGCGTTCTCCGGCGGCAGCAGAGAGAAGGCGGCCCCGGTACCCGCGCTGAGGCTCTCGACGGTGCCGTGGTACTTCTGGTCCGGGTTGACGTCGGTGTAGAAACTGACCGGCTGGCCCGGTCGGATCCTGGCCAGCTGTGTCTCCTTGAAGTTGGCCTCGATCCAGAGGTGATCCCCGTGCAGCGGGACGACCGCGAACAGCGGCTGGCCCGGAGCCACCACCTGTCCCTCATGCGCAGTGCTCTCGCTGACGATGCCGGCTACCGGGACGCGAATCGTGCAGTAGGAGCGCCGGAGCTGCGCCGCCGCCAGGGCGGTCTCGGCCCGCTTCACGTCCTTCTCGCTCACGTCGAGACTCGCCTCGGCCGCGGCCTGCGCCTTCTGCTTGGCCGCGAGCCGGGCGGCGGCCACCTGCTCGGCAGCGACCGCCTGATCGTAAGCCCGCTTCGGGATCGAGTTCCGCTGCACGAGCTCCGTGAAGCGGGCGAGGTCGGCCCGTGCCAGCTCGAGGTCGCTGGCCGCCGCTTCGACGTCGGCCTTGGCCTGAGCGATCTTCGCCCGGTTGGTTGCCGGAACCGTGCGGGCCTGTGCCAGCGCCGCCCTTGCCTGGTCGACCTCGCTGTCGTACGGCTCGGGATCGATCGTCGCCACCACCTGACCCTCCGCCACCGGCTGGTTGTCGTCGACGTCGAGGGTCAGAACCGTGCCCGGGATCCTTGACGAGATCTGGTAGACGTCGCCGGCCACGTATGCATCCTCGGTACTCGGGTACAGGCGGGCGTTCTTCCAGTAGAAGAACCACGTCACGACCCCGCCGCCGATGAACAGCAGGATCACCGCCAGGCCGATCCACTTCTTCATGAGCTTGCTCCTTTGGCTTCGGTGCTCGGCGCCAGGCTGCTGTAGAACTCGACCAGGTTCTTGCCCGAGAACGCGAGCAAGCGGCCTTGCTTGAGGTAGGCGTTGTAGTGCTGGGCGATCAAGGTGAAGCGGCTCTCGGCCAAGAGCGCCTCCGCGTCGAGAACGTCGGTGGTCTTGGCGAGGCCGGCGCGGTACTGGTCCTCCTCGATGCGCAGGTTCTCCTCGGCCGCGGCCACGTTGGCCCGGGCGGTCTTCGCCTCTCGCAGCGCCTGGCGGTACTCCCGATACGCTTTGTCGACGCCGTTGGAGGCCTGGCGACGCGCCTCCTCGAGCGCCCGCTGTGCCTTGGCGACCTCGAGCGACGCCCGCTCTCGCTGGGTGGTTCGAGTGCCGCCGTCGAACAAGTTCCAGGAGAAGCCGAGGAAGATGTAGTTCGCGTTGGGGTACAGCATGTACGGGTTTTGCTCGTAGGTATGTGCCGCCTCCGCAAACACCTTGGGGCGGCCCGTGAGCTGCTGCAGCGCCGCCTGCTTGGCGGCGGCCGTGACTTTGGCCTGCGCAGCCCGGATCAGCGGGTTGCTGTCGAGCGCGTCCTTGACCAGCTCGTCGCGCGATCCGCCGAGGGGCGGCGGCGGCGGCAGGCGGTCTGGCAGTGACATGGTGCCGCCCGGTGCCTCCCCCATGAGCCGCTCGAGCTCCCGCACCGCCGCGTCTTCCTGGTCGGTCAGCTCGAGCGCCCGGTCCTTGACGGTGCGCAGCCTCACCTCGGTCTCCAAGAGGTCGTTGCGCGCCACCATCCCCTGCCCGAACATGTCTTGCACGACCTTCAGGTGGCCCTGGACCGCGTCGATCCGCTTCGCCACCGCCGCCTGCCGGGCCTTAGCCATCATCGCCTGCAGGTAGGCCCCCATGCCCTCGAGCTGCGCGCCGACGATACGGACATCGCCGGCGTCACCGGCGACGTCCTCCAGAGCTTGCGCCGCCGCGATCGACGACCTCCGCAAACCACCGTCCCACAACAGATACCGGGCCGAGACCTGGTACTGCAGGTACGTGTTGTCATTCAGAGGTGCCTCGAAGTCGCCGAACACGGCGATCGCGGGGCTGTCCCGATCCGTGAAACCCCCAGAGATGTCGAGCGTGGGGTAGAGGGAGGCGCGGGTCTGACGGGTCAGCTGGCGGGACGCCGCAACGTCAAGGTCGCGATCGGCCGAGGCCTGCGAGCTCTTGGCGACCCGTTGCAACGCCTGTGACAGGGTGAGCGCCGCAGGGGTGTCGGCGCCGCCGGCGGCGGTCGTCAGTGGGACGGCCGCGAGCGCACATGCAGCGAGCAGGCGTGAGGCTTTCACGACTCGGCCGCCGTACCGTGGAGGAAGGCCCTGATGGCGCGTTGGATGCATGTCTCGATCTCCTCCTGTGGGTTGGTTTGGTGGGCGTAGAGCGCCGCCGTGAGGGTGTCGTTGAAGAGGTGGACGAGGAAGGCCGGGTCCTCGCGTCGCAGAAGGCCGACCGTGACACCTCGTTCGATGATTCCTTCCAGCCGTTGGCTTGCGTCCTTCATGATGCCGCCGATGCGCCGGCTCGAGCGCGACCTGACCCCCCAGTTGCAGCGCACCCTCTCGGCCAGGAACACTGGCAGGAAGGCTGGCGATTCCGTGAACATCCGCGTCCGGACGCGGGCGACAGCGGTGAGCTGGTCGAGGGGGTCGGCCAGGTTCTCCAGGGCTTCCTCCAGCCGCGCCTGGAAGGTCCGGGCCCGGTGGAGGATGACGGCCTCGTAGAGCTCCTGCTTGGAGGGGAACTGCTCGTAAAGGCTCTGCATCCCCAGGTCCGCCTCTGCAGCCACCATCTGCATGGTCGCTTCGTGGAACGGGCGGCGTCCGAACACACGCTCGGCGGCCTGGAGCACCAGCTCCCGGCGCAGTGCCTTCTCCCTGGCTCGGCGCGTGTTCACTTCACAACCTCCTGCGGCCGCCGACAGGTTTGGACGGAGACCTGCCTATGTGGTCCCTCTGCGGCCTGGGTCACTGCGCGCAACTCGGCGGATCCCTCTGCGCGATGCGCATCGGAATCAGAGTTCTGAAAATAGAATTGTAATTCTTCCCTGTCAAGATGCACGCCAGAGAGAAGCTGCGTGAGACCAAGCGCTGTTGTCCTGCGTGGCTGCATGCCGCGGCCGCATCAGGGCGATCAGGGATGGAGTTTGCAGCTCCCTCAGCGATACGCTGCTGCTGGCCCCGTCGGTGCCTGCAGCTCTCGACCAGTTAGAGAGAAAGCTCCACTCGAAGGCGCAGTAGCTGGCGGTGAGGAACGGCCGGTGGCCGCTGTTGACAGCCCCGTTCTTCGGTCCTATCATGAAGTGTATAGATCGTTCCACTCAGAACGGTCGGAGAGCGGAGGCCGATCTTGGCGGGACGCCGGACGACAACTCGGGAGCGGCTGGTGAGGACCGCGGCGGAGCTGTTCTGGCGCCAGGGCTACGCGGCAACCGGCGTCAACGCGATCATGCAGCAGGCGGGAGCGACCAGCGGCAGTTTCTACCACTTCTTTCCCACCAAGGAGGACCTCCTGCTGGCGGTCCTGGATCACGTCGGCGAGGTAGTCGAGGACGAGGTCTTTGGGGCCGCAGAGGTCGTGACCGACGACCCTATCGAGCGCATCTTCGCGGTCGTGGGCTTCTACCGGAGGCACCTGGAGGACAACGAGTTCGTCCTCGGTAGCCCGCTTGGGACGCTGGCCGCCGAGCTCGGCGAAGACCACTCCCAGGTGAGGTTGAAGCTCGAGCAACTGTTCGCATCGTGGGCTCAGAGGATGGAGGGTTTGTTGGATGGGGTCGGCAAGCGGCTCCCGGCTAGCACGGACAGGACGGCGCTGGCGAGACTGGTCCTGTCGGCCGTCGAGGGCGCGTTGATCCAGTCCCGGGTGGCCCGCAGCGTGGCACCGTTCGATGCAGTAACGAGTCAGCTGCAAACCTACCTGGGGCTGCTCACGAGCCATGACCCGACCGCCGCTCCAGCAGCGATGCGTGTGACGAGCCCGCCCCGGCAGCGGTCACGGGAGCTCGACTGGAGGGCGTGGTGATGCGGCAAGGGCGGTGGCGCCCGGCGTCCGGTGGTGAGGTGGAGGGATGACCACCGAGGACGAGATCCGCAGCGTCGTGACCCGCGCCGTGGACGCGGCTCTAGGAGGAGCGGGACGCGACGCGAGCGACGCGGCCGAGGTGATCGCGATCGGTGCCGACCACGGCGGCTTCCGGCTCAAGCAGGTTCTGATCGAGCACCTCCAGGGCCAGGGACGAGATGTGCGCGACTGCGGCTGCGGCGGCTCCGGTCCGGTGGACTACCCAGACTTCGCTCACGAGGTGGCACGGTTGGTGGCAGCGGGTGCCTGCCGTTGGGGCATCGTGGTCGACGGTGCCGGGATCGGCTCCTGTATGGCGGCCAACAAGGTGCCGGGGGTTCGCGCTGCCCTGTGCTACGACCTTTCAACGGCTCGCAACAGCCGAGAGCACAACCATGCCAACGTGCTCACCCTCGGCGGCGGCCTGGTTGGTGAGGCCTTGGCCCGGCAGATTGTCGACGAGTGGCTGGCCACACCGTGGGGATCGGGCCGCCACGCGCGGCGGGTCGGCCTGATCTGCGATATTGAGCAGCGTTATCTGCGAGCGAAGGACGTCTGATGATCGATCGTGACGAGCTCATCGAAGCGGTGACGCGTCAGGTGCTCGAGGAGCTGGCGGGCCGAGCACCGGCACAGCCCCTGGAGCATGCGGAGCAGGCGGTCGCCAACGGTGCCGCACGCATTGGCTACTGCGGCAACGGCGCCGACGTGCCCCCGAGCGTGGCGGCCTTTATCGACCACACCCTGCTGCGTCCCGACGCGACGGCGGCCGAGATCGACCGCCTGTGCGACGAGGCCGTCCAATACGGGTTCGCCGCCGTGTGCATCAACCCGGCGTGGGTGGCCCGAGCTGCCCGCCGCCTGCGCGGCAGCAGGGTCACGGTGGCCTCGGTGGTCGGCTTTCCACTCGGCGCGAACACCCCCGAGATCAAGGCGATGGAAGCGCGGCGCGCGTTGCGCGAGGGCGCCCGCGAGATCGACATGGTGATCAACATCGGCGCCCTCAAAGGCGGTGACCATGAGCTCGTGCGTCGGGACGTTGCCGGTGTCAGCGACGCCTGCCGGGAGGTCGGTGCGCTCAACAAGGTGATCATCGAAGCGGCCTATCTGACCGACGAGGAGAAGGTCGTCGCCTGCCGCCTGGCCCAGATGGGCCACGCCGACTTCGTGAAGACCTCCACCGGGTTCGGCCCCGGCGGAGCGACGGTGTTCGACGTTGCCCTGATGCGGGAGACCGTAGGCCCGAAGATGGGCGTCAAGGCTGCGGGCGGAATCCACACCGCGGAAGAGGTGCGCCAGATGATCACGGCCGGCGCCACCCGGATCGGAGCGTCGGCGGGGGTGCGCATCGTGACCGGCGAGGATGGAGGCTCCGGTGAATCATATTGATCTTCGTTCGTACGTGTTTCTCGACTCCCTGCAGCCGCAGTACGCGGCTTTCCTCGGGACCATCGCGCAGGGTTTCCTACCGCTGGCCAACGACGCCTCGCTGTACGTCGAGATCTCGCCCGGCATCGAGATCAACCGGCTCACCGACGTGGCTCTGAAGGCGACCCACGTGCGTCCCGGGATGCAGATCGTCGAGCGCTACTACGGGTTGCTCGAGGTGCACTCGCAATCGCAGGCCGATACCCGCGCCGCAGGCGCGGCGATCCTCGCCGACCTCGGCCTGACTGAAGCCGACCGGCGCAAGCCGCGGGTCCTCTCCAGCCAGGTGATCCGGCACCTCGACGACCACCAGGCACAGCTGATTAACCGGATGCGCCATGGGCACATGATCATTCCCGGGCAGACCCTGTACGTGCTCGAGGTGGAGCCCGCGGCATACGCAGCTCTGGCCGCCAACGAGGCCGAGAAGGCAGCCGAGATCAACATTCTCGAGGTACGGGCATTCGGCTCCATGGGCCGCGTCTACCTGGGCGGTGAGGAGCGTGACATCGACGTCGGCTGGCGGGCGGCCGCGGCCGCGATCGACAGCGTCGAGGGGCGTCAGGAGGAGCAGTAGTGAGTCCAACAGCCCTCGACACCGCGTCGCGGGACGAGGGCTTGACAACGACGGTTCTGAAAGGAGAGCTCAATGGCTGAGGCGTTAGGGATGATCGAGACCCGCGGGTTCGCGGCCATGGTCGAGGCGGCCGATGCGATGGTCAAAGCGGCCAAGGTCGAGCTCGTCTCGTACGAGAAGACCGGCGGCGGCTACGTCACGGCGATCGTGCGTGGCGACGTGGCGGCAGTGAAGGCGGCGGTGGATGCGGGCGTGCGCGGCGCCCAGACCGTTGGCGAGGTCGTCTCCACCCACGTCATCGCGAGGCCGCACGTCAACATCGACGTGGTGCTGCCTCTCGGCCGTACCGACCAGGTCGTCGCCGAGACGAAGGGCAAGGGCTGATGCTGCTCGGCCGGGTGGCCGGCACCCTGGTTGCCAGCCGCAAGGACGAGGGCCTGGCCGGCCAAAAGCTCCTGGTCGTGCGCCAGCTCGACGTGGACGGCACCGAGACCGGCGGCCACGTCGTGGCCGTGGACGCCGTGGGAGCGGGCCTCGGTGAGGTCGTGTTGTGGGCCTCCGGGTCGTCGGCACGCCAGACCGAGGCGACCCGTGACCGGCCGTGCGATGCGGTCATCATGGCCATTGTCGACAGCTGGGAGCTGGGGGGCCAAGAGGTGTACAGGAAGACGCCGGCTGGCGGAGAGTGGGCGAGCTGAGCGCGGCAATGACGGCGCCGGCCGGGCGATTAGCGGGACAAAGTCGCTGAGCATGGGTGTACTGGGCCGGGGCTGACGGGCCGGAGGGTGACACGGATGGACGGAGGCCGATGCTGACGATACCGCAGGAGGAGATTCAGGGCATTATCGAGCGAGTACGGCTGAGGCTCTCCGGCTCTGCCGCCGTCCCGATGGCGGCCGCCGTTCCCCCCGCTGAGCCGGGAGACGGGATCTACCCGACAATCGAGCGGGCGGTTGGGGCTGCCTGGGCTGCGTTCGTCAGCTACCGCACGATGGGCCTGAAGCAGCGACACCGCATCATCGACGCGGTGCGCTGCGAGATGCGGGAACGCGCCGGCGCGCTGGCCCAGATGGCCCATGAGGAAACCGGGCTCGGCCGAACCGAGGACAAGAAGCTCAAGAACATGCTGGTGACGGCCAAGACGCCCGGTCCGGAAGACCTCGAGCCCCAGGTGTGGAGCGGAGACCGGGGGTTGACCCTCACCGAGTACGCCCCGTTCGGCGTTATCGGCGCCATCACCCCCACCACCAACCCGACGGCAACCATCATCAACAACACGATCGCGGCGGTGTCAGCCGGCAACGCCGTCGTGTTCAACGCCCACCCCAAGGCCAAGGCGGTGTCGGTTCAGAACATTCGTTGGATCAACCGGGCGATTGTCGAGGCTGGAGGCCCGCCGGACCTGGTCACCGCGGTGCCGGAGCCGACGATCGAGAGCGCCCAGCGCCTGATGCGTCACCCCCGTGTGCGCCTGCTGCTCGTCACCGGTGGACCGGGGGTGGTCGAAGAGGCGCGCAAGACCCCTAAGCGCTCGATCCTGGCGGGGCCCGGCAACCCGCCGGTGGTCGTCGACGAGACCGCCGACATCGCGCTCGCGGGACACGAGATCGTGCGCGGCGCGTCGTTTGACAACAACCTCATCTGTACGGACGAGAAGGAGGTATTCGTGGTCGCGAAGGTGGCCGACCGCCTGTTGCAGGCGATGGCCGCCAGCGGCGCCTACGTGCTCGCAGAGCACGAGCTCAAGCGGCTCGAGAGGACAATCTTCACCGACCTCGGCGAGGGCGAGCGGCCGGGGCATGTCGACCCACGCTGGATCGGACAGAACGCGGGTGCAATACTGGCCGAGATCGGCGTCCGCGCGGACGGCGACATTCGGCTTGCGGTGGCCGACGTGCCGGTGGAGCACAGCCTGGTGTGGACCGAGCAGATGATGCCGGTGCTGCCGGTGGTAAGGGTGCCCGATGTCGACGCCGCCATCACGCTCGCGATTCGTGCCGAGCGCGGCTGTGGTCACACCGCCTCGATCTACTCCAGTGACGTCAACGCCATTACCCGCATGGCGCGCGAGATCGACGTCAGCATCTTCGTCGCCAACGCCGCCAACCTCGCCGGGCTCGGCGACGGCGGCGAGGGCTACAGCTCCTTCTCGATCGCCAGCCCGACCGGCGAGGGCCTCACCCGTCCCCGGAGCTTCTCCCGAGTGCGGCGAATGACTGTGGCCGGCGGCCTACGGATCGTGTGACGATGTACCCGGCCATCGCTCTCGTCGAGCTCGATTCCATCGCGATCGGCGTCCGCGCCGGCGACGCAATGGTCAAGCGTGCGCCGGTCGAGGTCGCGTACGCCGGTACCGTCCACCCAGGCAAGTACCTGGTCCTGGTCGGCGGTGACGTGGCCAGCGTCGAGGAAGCGCTCGCCGCAGGCCTGGCGGCCGGAGCCGAGGCGGTGGTCGATCATGTCTTCCTACCCGGGGTCCACCCCGACGTCCTATCGACGTTGCGCGGCGTGCGTGGGCGAGTCGTTGGCGAAGCTCTGGGTGTGGTTGAGACGCGCACGGTTGCGGCAACCGTGGGCGCCGCGGACCGCGGGGTCAAGGGTGCCGACGTCGGTCTGCTGGAGATCCGTCTCGCGGACCGTCTTGGCGGCAAGGCGTACTGCGTGTTCTCGGGCGACGTTGCCGATGTCGAAGCCGCCGTCGACCTTGCCGTGGCGGACCTCCAGCATCCAGAGAACCTGGTCGCCAAGGTCGTCATCCCGCAGTTTGCCGAGGAGATGCTCTCCAACCTGGAGGCGGCGCCGGAGTTCAGGCAGCGCATCAGCGGCGGGAGCGGCTGAGATGCAGTTGGGGCGCGTCGTTGGCACCGTCGTAGCGACGACCGCGTACCGTGGTCTCGAGGGTGTTCCGCTGCTCATCGTGCAGCCTCTGGAGCGCGATCTCACGCCGCGTGGCCGACCGCTGGTGGCTGCGGACGGAGTGGCGATGGCCGGCCCCGGGGAGCTGGTCTACTTCGTCGCCAGCCGGGAGGCGTCGCTCGCCCTGCCGGTGACCTTCGTCCCGGTGGACCACGCCATCGTCGGTATCGTCGACGCGGTCGACGGAGGCGGACCGTGAAGATCGGCCGAGTTGCCGGAACCGTGGTCTCCACCATCAACTCGCCGGTTTTTGACGGCCGCCGGCTGCTGCTCGTCGACCTTCTCACCGCCACCGGCGAGCCTGCCGGGGGGTATGTCATCGCCATCGACGTGGTGGACGCCGGGCCCGGAGAGACGGTCCTCGTGCTCGACGAGGGCAACTCCGCTCGTCAGGTGCTGGAGGAGCCGAACGGCCCCGTGCGGGCGGTCGTGGTCGGGATTGTCGACGAGCTGACGATCGACGGCCGCCGCCTGCTCTGACGGGCACCCGGAAACCCGGCCACAGGCGCCGCGTACCTCAGGCAATGGTCCTTCACCGGTTTGCTTCGCGCAAGATGCACAAAGACCTGTGCTGCCTGCTGCTCGGCCTTCTCGCGATCGCCCTCGCCGTCTCGGCAGCGGCGGCCGACTCGTTCCCCACCGGCAGGCTGGTCGAGGGCGTAGCCTGCCGCAAGGATCCGACTCAGACCTACACCCTCTACCTGCCCTCCGCCTACACCACGGATCGGATGTGGCCGACGCTCGTAGTCATGGATCCGAGGGGCCGCTCGGTTCTGGCGGCCAACCTGTTCCGCGACGCCGCGGAGACTTACGGTTGGATTCTGCTTTCGTCCAATGACACCCGCAGCGATGAGCCCACGGGCCCGAGCATCCGGGCCATCAACGCCCTCCTGCCCGACGCCGCATTCCGCTACGCTACGGACCGCAAGCGACTCTACCTGGCGGGCTTTTCCGGTACGGCGATCCTCGCCTGGGTGGCTGCGACACAGACTGGCAAGGTGGCCGGCGTCATCTCCAGCGGTGGGCGAACGGCGCCGGAGACCTTCTCGAGCGCGACGTCGTTCGCCAGCTTCGGCACCGCCGGCGATGCCGACTTCAACTACTGGGAGATGCGACGGGTCGACGCCATGTTCGAGAAGAAGGGACTTCCACACCGGCTCGAGTTCTTCCCGGGGCCTCACAACTGGATGCCCGAGTCCCTCGCGCGCGCAGGTGTTGAGTGGATGGAGGTGATCGCGATGAAGCAGGGACTGCGCGCGCGTGACCCGGCGCTCGTCGAGCGGCTGTACGCTGCCGATCTCGCGGCTGCCAACGAGCTCGCAAAGGGTGGGGCGCTGTTGGCCGCCTTGCGCCGCTATCGCGCGGTGGCCGCAACCTTCGACGGCCTGCGGGATATCAGCGGTCCGCGTGCTGCTGCCCGGCGGCTGGAAGGTGACCGCAGGGTCAAGGCCGCGCTCAAGGACGAGCGGCGCTGGGAGAGCTACGAAGAGCACTACCTCGAGCGGATGTGGAAGGTGCTGGCGCGGCTCGCGCCGCCGGATGCAGTGGTGGCGACGACGCGCCTGGAGGCCGACCTGCGCCTGGATGAGCTGCTGCAGCGAGCCGGGAAGGGCGGGGCGGAAGGGATGGCCGCTCGCCGTCTGCTCGAGACCGTCTTCACCCGCACCTCGTTCTACATGACGCGCGACTTCTTCGCGGCCGGGCGGTACGGGGATGCAGACACGGTGCTGACGGTGGCCGCGCGTATCAAGCCGAACCGTCCCGACGTGTGGTACAACCTGGCCTGCGTCCGTGCGAGGACCGGTCGGGTGGCGGACGCCATCACCGCACTGCGACGAGCCGTGGACTGCGGCTACCACGACCTCGCTCACATGCAGAGTGACGCCGACCTGGCCACTCTCCGTGCCCAGAAGGGCTACCTGGAAATCGTGACGCGGCTCGAAGGTGCGGACAGCCACCACTGACCGGCGGGCGCGGCCTCACCACGCGGGCCGCCCGCGCGGTACGATAGAACGGTGCACAACACTCATACTGCTGGCCGCACTGCCGGCAACCGTGGCTTCCGCCTGATTTTCGAGCTGCAGGTGTGGCTGGTTATCCTACCGACCGCGGCCCTGCTTGCGGTCGGCATCCTGATGCTCGTGTTCTGGCGGGCGCATCTCAACCTCCTGTTCGGGATTCTGGTGACCGCGCTGGTGGCGTGCCTGATCACGGGTACCGTGTTGGCGCTGGTCCTGCTGCGGCGGGAGGCCGCCGTCTCCAGGCTGCAGCTCGACTTCGTGTCGAAAGTGAGCCATGAGCTTCGCACTCCGCTGACCTCGATCCGGATGTTCGCCGAGATGCTGCACACCGGTTCCGACATGGCAGCTGAAGAGCGGAGGTTGTGTCTGGAGACATTGGAGCGGGAGGCGGTCCGCCTCAGCGAGAAGATCGAGCGGTTGCTGGACTGGGGCAAGATGGAGTCTGGCCGCCGCATCTACGAGTGCCGGCCGACGCCGCCGACCGATGTCGTTGAGGGGGCCCTGCAGGCGTTTCGTGCCGCCACAGTTGGAGCGGCGGTGCCGGTTCAGGTCGAGCTCGATCCGGAGCTTCCAGAGATCGATGTTGACCGAGGCGCGCTCGTGGATGCCCTCGTGAACCTCCTCTTCAACGCCCACAAGTACGGCGGCGGTGACGAGCCGATCCTCTTGAGTGTGGAAACGAAGGGGAGCGCCGTCCGCTTTGCGGTCACAGACCGCGGGATCGGCATCCCCCGCCGTGAGCACCGACGCATCTTCGAGAAGTTCTACCGCGCCGACGACCGGTTGTCGCGAGAGGTCGGGGGCTCGGGTCTCGGGCTCGCCATCGTGCGTCACGTGGCGAAGGGCCACGGGGGGCGGGTCGAGGTCCAGAGCGAGCCCGGCAAGGGCAGCACCTTCACCATTGTGGTGCGGCGGGCGAAGGTACCAACGCGGCGGCCGCTCCCGACTCCGGTCGGGCGGATGGTGGGGGGAGACCGTGACTGACGGCGCTCCGCGTGTTCTGGTGGTGGAGGACGAGGCCTCCATCCTCCTCGGTCTGAGGATGAACCTCGAGCGGGAGGGGTGCGTCGTCGGCGGCGCCGAGGACGGCGAAGCCGGGCTTCGGCGTGCGCGGGAGGAGGATTGGGATCTTATCGTCCTCGACCTCATGCTGCCGAAGAGCAACGGCTACGAGGTCCTGTGCACCCTGCGCGCCGAGCACGACCGAACGCCGGTCCTCGTGCTCAGCGCGAGGTCTGCGGAGGTCGACAAGATCATGGGCCTCAACCTCGGCGCCGACGACTACGTGACCAAGCCATTCTCGGTCGCCGAGCTACTGGCTCGAGTTCGCGCCCTGCTGCGGCGGCGTAACCATCCGGGTGAGCCCCTCTGGTCCTTCGGAGATGTCGAGGCCGACCCCACCACCCGGGAGGTGCGACGCGCCGGCTCTCCGATCACCCTCACCCCCACCGAGTTCGACGTGCTCGCGGCGCTGCTGCGCGCCAGCCCACGCGTGCTGTCGCGGGAGCAGATCATGGATGCGGTGTGGGGCCCCATTCACCACGGAACCGTCCGCAGCGTCGACAACTTCATCGTCCAACTGCGTGCCAAGCTCGAGGACGACCCCGCGCACCCTCGTCACCTGCTGACGGTGCGCGGCGCCGGCTACCGCCTCGTCCGCTGATCCGCAGACCGTCGGTTCCTTCGAGCCAACACGACTGTGTCCTTGTCACGGAGGGGAGGGCCTGAACCACGGATTTCACGGATTGCACTGATCTACAGGGAAAGGGCAGCCAGAGCTCCTGTCGGGCACGCGAGGTCTGGACGAGATGTCGGAGGGGTTTTCACGTGAGGCGGCAAACGGCCTATCGGTCTTGTTTTCTTCATCGGCGTCATCCGTGTAATCCGTGGTTTTCCTCTTCACCGCGGGGTAGGAGATTGTCCGTAGAGGCTCAGGACTACGAACGCTGACACGGTCGTGACACGTCGCTGACAGGCCCGTCCGATAACGGTGGCATGAAGGTGCTGCTTGTGAACCCCCGCTTTCCGACGACCTACTGGGGGTACCAATACAGCCTGCAAGTCATCGGCAAGAAGGCGTCGCTCCCTCCCCTCGGTCTGATCACAGTGGCGGCCTGCCTGCCTCCGACCTGGGAGCTGCGGCTTGTCGACCTCAACCTGCGCCCGCTGGCAGACGCCGACCTGATCTGGGCCGATGCGGTGCTGATCGGCGGCATGCTTCTCCAGCTCGGGTCGATGCGGCAGGTGATGGCGCGCGCCCGGGAGTGTGGGAGACGCGTGGTGGTCGGCGGCCCCGCTCCCAGCGAGTCGCCCGAGCTGTTCGAAGGCGCGGACGTGGTGTTCCGCGGCGAGGTCGAGGGAAGGGTCGGCGAGCTGGTGCGGGCCATCTCGGCAGGTGGCGACGGTCCGCTCGTGCTGACGCCGCCCGCGAAGACCTTTCCGGCGATGAATGGGGTGCCGGCGGCGCGCTTCGACCTGCTCGACCTGGACGGCTACGCGTCGATGAGCGTGCAGTACTCGCGCGGCTGCCCCTATGACTGCGAGTTCTGCGATATCGTCCAGCTCTTCGGGCGCGTGCCGCGGGTCAAGCACCCGCCGCAGGTGCTGGCAGAGCTCGATCGCCTGTACGAGCTGGGGTGGCGGGGCTCGCTGTTCTTCGTCGACGACAACTTCATCGGCAACCGTCGTGAGGTCCGCCGGCTGCTGCCGACCGTGGCCCATTGGCAGGAAGCACGTGGCCATCCGTTCGACCTCTACACCGAGGCGAGCCTCGACCTCGCCCGCGATCCCAGTCTGGTGCGGGAGATGGTTCGGGCCGGCTTCTCCGCGGTCTTCGTCGGCATCGAGACACCGTCCGAAGAGGCGCTCCGGTCGTGCGGCAAGCTTCAGAACCTCAAAGTCGAGACCACGCAGGCCGTGGATCTCCTGACCGGCGCCGGCCTCGAGGTCATGGGTGGCTTCATCGTCGGCTTCGACACGGACGGCCCGGACATCTTCGCCGCCCATCGCGAGCTCCTTTACTCGGCTCCTATTCCGCTGGCAATGATCGGCCTCCTCAGCGCGGTTCCGGGGACCGCCCTCTGGCGGCGCCTCGAACTGGAGGGAAGACTGCGCGGGAACCCCTCCGGAGACCAGTTCGACCGACCCAACTTCGAGCCGGTGATGGACGAAGAGACGCTGCTCCGAGGGTACGCCGAGCTGCTCGCCGAGCTCTACTGTCCCCGCGAGTACTACCGACGCTGCGCCACCTTCCTGGGCCGAGTCGGCAGGACTCCACCGGTACGCGGTCGTGGGCTCTCGGACTTGGCGGCGTTTTTCAACGGGGTCCTTCACGTTGGTATTCTCGGGCGCCGTCGGAGGCACTTCTGGGCCCTGCTGTGGCATACCTTGACGCGGGCCCCAAAGGCGTTCCGGCGAGCGGTGACCTGCGCCATCAAGGGCGAGCACATGATCCGCTACACCGAGGAGCACGTCCTGCCGCGGATTGCCAAGGCGGCGGCCGAAGCCAGAGCCGAAAACGATCGTTCGCGAGTGTTCGAAGAAGCGCGCTGGTTGGAGCCGGTTGTCGACGAGCAGACGTCAGCGGCGGCAGGGTGAAACTCCAGGGCCCGTGATCAACGGCGCCGTCCCCTCGCAACTCGGCGCGCTCCACCTTTCTCCCCTACGAAGCAGGAAAAGGTAGACTCCTGCGACGCGGGTCGTCGCTCGGCGCGGCGTCTGTGCGGAAGGAAGCGAGGCGTCGATGGGGAGAGCCGAGAGCTGGGGGATCAACCGCACGGTCATGGCGCTGTCGATTGCACGCCTGGGCGACGCGATCGGCAACAGCATCCTGTTCATCGTGCTGCCCCTGTACGTGGCCAAGCTCTCGGCGCCCGTGTTCCGGGTTCCGGAGACGGTTCGGGTCGGCCTCCTGCTTTCCCTGTACGGCCTGGTGAGCGCCGTCCTGCAGTCGGTGGCAGGCGCCTGGAGCGACCGCCTGGGCCGCCGCAAGCCGATGATCATGGCCGGGCTCGTGGTCATGGGTGGGGGGACGCTCGGGTTCCTGGCCGCGACCCGCTTTCTCGACCTGCTGCTGCTGCGCATGCTGCAGGGTATTGGCGTGGCGCTGACGATTCCTGCCTCGATGGCGCTGATGGCAGCCGTGACCAGGCGGGAGACGCGTGGCAGCTCGATGGGTATCTACAGTACGCTGCGCATGGTGGGGTTCGCCGGCGGGCCGCTGATTGGCGGCTTCCTGGTGGTGAAGGCCGGCTTCGCCTCGGCGTTCATCGCGGGCGCCGCCTTCGTCCTGCTGGGGCTGGTCACCGTCGCCGTGTGGATCAAGGAGCCGCCGGCGGCTCAATCGCCGAGCCCGGCCGAGCGGTTCAGGGTCTTCGACCCGAAGCTGCTGAGTGCCGGCATCGTCGGCGCGGGCGTCGCCACCTTCCTGATGGCCAGCTCGTTTTCTATGATGACCACGCTCGAGCAGGAGTTCAACCAGCGGCTTCATCAGACGGCGTTCGGCTTCTCGGTAGCGTTCAGCGCGCTGATGGTGAGCCGCCTGCTGTTCCAGGTTCCCCTGGGACGGCTGTCGGACCACGTCGGTCGCAAGCCGCTTCTCATCAGCGGGCTGTTCCTGATGGGGCCGGCCACCGCGCTGCTGGGGTTCGCGTCGAGTACGCTCCAGCTCACCGGCCTGCGCCTATTTCAGGGGCTGGCGGCCGCGGCCATCGCGGCGCCAGCCTTCGCCGTGGCGGCCGACCTGTCGACCAGCGGCGGCGAGGGCCGGCAGATGAGCGTGGTCACCATGGGCTTCGGGCTCGGCCTCGCCCTCGGCCCGCTGATCGCTGGCTTGCTGGCGGTGCACTCGTTCGAGATGCCGTTCATGATCGGCGGCGTGATGTGCCTTGTCGGCGCCTGGGTGGTCCTACGCTGGGTTCCCGAGACCGTCCATAGGGTGACGGAGTGACGGAGTGACCGAGCCGCCCACCCACCCGGGGAAACGGAATACGGGAAACGCTCCCCCGCCCACCCGAGAGAGTGAGGAGTGAGGAGTAAGGAGTGAGGCGACCCCCGCCCACACAGGAAGAGATTAGAGGTTAGAAGACAGAATCCCCACCCGTTCGGAGAACGCGGCTGTAGCGCGCTCCAGAGCATGGCGCGCTCGGCGGGGCGTGCCATGCCTCGAGGTTTCCTGGAGTGCGTTCTCTATGCCGGCGCGGTGGCAGGAAACCTCGAGCTTGGCAACCTCCGGGAAGTGCGTTTGCCCGTGTGGCCTCAGCTGCGATGGAGGCGCCTCGTTGTCTGCCCGGAGCGGGCCTTGAGAGCCCTGAACTGATGGAGGTCCTTGCCCGCTCCGAGGCAGGTGACGACGGGCGTCTGCAGAGCAGACGTCCGGGCACCGGATCTACGGAGAATGCCGGCCTCCCACGGCCCTTGGCGATCGGACAAAATGCTTCAGCGAGGAGCCTGGCGGCATAGGCGCCTGTCGCCGCCTCGCCAGCCCACACGGAGCCGCAGGCCTATGCCGGCAGGGTCCTACTCGAGCGAGAACGGGTCGCGGCCGGTCTCCTGGATGAAGGTATCGACGATCTTGAAGATGACCTCCCGGCTGTCACCGTCCAGCTTGATGAAGCGAACCCCCATACCGGCAGGGTCGAGCGGAGAGGTCGTCTGCTCGTGGGTCCAAACCACCTCGGCTTCGCCGGACACCAGGTCGAGGCCGCTGCTGACCGCGAGCTCGAAACGGAACCGTGTTCCCAGTGGCGCTAGCCTGGTAGTACTGATGAACATACCCCCGAGGGAGATGTTGGTGACGCACTCGGAGACGAACGATGACAGGTTGGAAAACTCGATGCGGACGTCTCCCTCGAAGGGAGCTCGTGGGTCGCGACGGGTCTTGTCGTACGATTCCATGGGGAACCCCTCGTGTGCTGCTTGGCGGCCCGCCGGGCGCCGCCGACCTGGTTTGAGCCGAGACGTCTTCTCCATGGTACCGTCGCGGCGACCCCTGTTCAATTCAAGCAGCTGGGGCGCGTGCCAGCACCCTCTATAGACCGCTGGCCCAGTCGCTGAAGGGGTCCCAGGGCGGCAGCACCAAGGCCTTCTGGTCTGTCAGCTTCAGAAGATCGGGCGGCACGAACCGCTTGTTGATGATGACCTCGAAGACGTGTCTGTCGAACCAACGGGCGCCGATCGTGAACCATCCCTTGTCTCCAGCTTTGGTGCCCCACGAGTTCTCGACCTTCCACTTGGCTGGCGCGCCGTCCTGGACGTCCACCCCGGTGAACACCATCGCGTGGTTGGGGGTGCCGTTGTCGTAGGCCAGGGCGTCGGCCTTGTCCATCGAGAAGTCGATGCCGAACACGTCGGTCGCGTCCACGATGCCGTCGATCCACAGTCCCTTCTTGTAGTCACCGTCGGCGGCGGAGTTGGCGCCGAACCAGACCGGCTCATCGGCAAGGACGGACTTGAGAGACATGTCCTCGAGCTCCTTCATGGTGACGTTGACCGCTTCGAGGTCGGGCCGGTCGGCCATGTTGCGTTCCCACGCCCACTCGAGGTTGGCGTGCATTGGCTGGCCCGGGTAGTTGACGAAGCGCACGAAGTCGTTGAGGTCGGCGCCCAGGAACTTCTGGTAGAAAGAGAGCGGGGTGTAGGTCTCGAGGGCGCTGACCTTGTCATCCTTCGTCTCGTAGCGCCAGGTGAAGGTCTGGGGGGGCTGGCCGAGGCAGAGGACGAGGATCTTGTAGACGTCCTTGAGGACGCCCGTCTTGAGCTGCCGCAGGGTGGCTACATCGGCGCCCTCCCCAGCCTGCTTGCGGATCTGGGCGACGGCCTTGCGCAGGCGCGCGGCCATCAGTGCGTTCATCTCCCGCGTGTGAGAGGCGGCATAGCCGTTCGGCATCACGCTCTCCGGCACCGCGCCGTACTTCTCGATCAGCGCCTGAACGTAGTTCCAGTTGCCGCCGTCGCTGATCACGTGCTTGAGCAGCGTGTCCATGCGGCGGCTGTGCAGGGGCTCGTCTCGCAGCGTGATGGCCAGCTCCAGGGATCGGTTGGCGGCCTCCAGCTTCTGGAAGAACTGCTCGTACGCCTGCGAGAGCGTGAAGTCTTTCATGTTGAACTTGTTCATGACCACCGGCCGCAGGATGTTCAGACCGGCGAACAGCCAGCAGCGGCCGGAAGACGCCTGGTTGGTGATGGAGCCGGGGTGTTTGATCTCGTGCGTGAACAGGTTGTCGGTGCGGTTGACGACGTCCTGGTCGATAGCCAAAGAGTGAATACTGTGGTTCGCGAGGGCGTTGCGGGTGGCCCGCATCTGCGGCGTCATCTCGAACGAGCTCTGCAGCTCGTTCAACATGGTTGAGCTCAACCCCGCCGGTGGCGAGGGCGCCTCGCCTTTGACGGGAGTGTACTGGGCCAGCGCGGGCGCCGCCGCCGCGGCCACGATGAGAATGAACGACGAGACGATGCTCTTCATGACTCCAATCCTCCCAGCTCGTGCGCTATCCGCCGCAGGCGCCTTTGCAGCCTTCGGAACGCTCCCGGCCAAAGGTCGGCGCGGTCACCTGGCAAGGCGCCTGGACTGACGCGTTCTTGTGGTTGCTGAACCGTGGCGGGGGCCCGCCGCCGGCTGGCGCGTCGGGCGCGTCTCGGTCCCCAGTTTCTTACGAAGGCCGGGTTTGCCGGTTACAGCCATAGACGGGCCTCACCGCACCGGCCGCCGCGTGCTGGATTGGATCATAGCGCGGCCGGGCTCGGTTGTTGCTCCACTGGCACGGGAGAGCCGGCCGGGCGCGGGGGATGGGGCGGCGGCTGCCACCGCTGTCGGTCGCGACAGACAGCGAGTTAGCCGTCGATGAACGACATCGCCGCCTCGGGGTAGCGTGCACCGACCACCAGGTCCCGGGGCACCACCTCATCGATACGGGCGAGCTCTTCGGCCGACAGCTCGATCTCGGTCGCCGCGGCGTTCTCCTCCAGACGCTCGATGCGTCGGGTCCCCGGGATCGGCACCACCTCCGGTCCCTGTGCCATCAGCCACGCGAGCGCCAGCTGGGCCGGAGTGCAGCCCTTGACGGCGGCAAGCTCCTCGATCCGTCTCACCAGCTCGAGGTTCTTCTCGAAGTTTTCTCCCTGGAAGCGCGGGCTGAAGCGGCGGTAGTCGTCCGGGGCCAGATCGTCGATGCTCTGGATGGCGCCGCTCAGGAACCCGCGGCCGAGGGGGCTGTAGGCCACCAGGCTGATGCCGAGCTCTCGGCAGGCGGGCAGTACCTGGTCCTCCGGATCGCGGCTCCATAGCGAGTACTCGGACTGGAGCGCCGTGATCGGATGGACCGCGGCCGCCCTGCGGAGGGTTGGCGCGGAGGCTTCCGAGAGGCCGAGGTGGAGAACCTTGCCAGCCGCAACCAGATCGGACATCGTACCGACGGTGTCCTCGATCGGCACCTGCGGGTCGACGCGATGCTGGTAGTACAGGTCGATGTGGTCGATGCCGAGGCGCTTCAGGCTGGCGTCGCAGGCCTGCTTGACGTACTCGGGAGTGCCGCACACTCCGCGGAAGCTCGCGTCCTCGCCCCGCACGATCCCGAACTTCGTTGCCAGGACGACCTCGTCCCGGTGGCCGCGCAGCGCCCTTCCCACGAGATGCTCGTTCTTACCCTGCCCGTACATGTCCGCGGTGTCCCAGAAGTTGATGCCGGCGCCCAGGGCGTGGTGCAGAACCTCGATGGACTGCTCCTCCTCGCTCGGTCCGTAGAACTCGGACATCCCCATGCACCCCAGACCGATCGCGGACACGGTCAGGCCGTCCTTTCCCAGTTCGCGTGCGTGCATTCAGCTCTCCTTTCGTGGCCAGGCCGCGCAGCGTCTGCGCCGGTTCGCTACGGCGCGGATGTCGCGGTCCGGTAGATACAAGCGATTCGGGGAGCTGTTCATTTCGTTAGCCCATTTGGGTGATGACGACGCCTGTCGCCCGCGCCATTAATGCCGGTATCAGCCGGTGGGCCGGGTGCTTGTACAGAGACGCTACTCCCCGGCCGCAACCACGTGTACCGCGCCGGCCTGTGGAGACGAACGCATGCATCCGAGCCTGGCCGAGTCATGACCGAGAAGCGGTCGCCCAAGGACGTTCTTCGACGCGTCCGGGGAATGATGGCCGCCGGCCAGCTGGGAGAGGAGCTGATGCGCCAGCGGGGTGTCGTGGGCACGCCCCTGATGGTCAGCCAGCCGCGGGGCGGTCCTCATTCGTGGCTGGTTCCGGTGACGATCAAGCATCATATGGTTGGGTACCTGCAGCTGGACTGTAATCTGCTGTTGATTCGCCAGGTTTCGTTTCGGCGCAGGTCGGACAGCTTCGAAGGTGTACCGGATGCTGCGGACTGGCTGGATCCGGACAGGGTGCTGCGGCGGGCGGCCGAGTTTGCGATGCCCAACGAGGACCTCGGCAAGCCGGTGCTGACGTATGACCGTTTCCCTGACCGTTTGGCCTGGAGGATCAAGGCCCGCTCACCCGCGGGCACGATCCGCAACATCATGGTGGCCGGGAGATCCGCCTGGGAGCAGGACGATCCCGAAGACACGGACGAGGGCCCGCGGGTGCGGGTTGGCGAATGAGGGTCGTCCATTGCGCTGTCACGGGCCAGGCTCGTGGTCGGAAGGTGGGTCTCCGGCCGGGCGCGCTCTCACCAACGTCCGTCGTCTGGAACGATGTAGAACCCCGAGGAGTCGTCGGGGCCCCGAACCGGCGCCAGTGCCCGCAGCACCACCCTCACGAGGTCGCTCTGCCTGCTGGTGCCGGTCTTGCGGAAGACGCTGGCGAGCTGCGAGTGAACCGTGTTCCGTGACAACCCGAGGGTCTCTGCTGCGTCGGTGAGAGTGCTGCCCCCCAGCAGCTGCATGACGAGGCGAACCTCGGCCTCGGTGAGCCCGAACAGGTCAGCTACCAGATGGTCGATCGGGCTGTGGGATCTCTCGGGGTCGGTGACGAACAGCACCGCGACCACGCCGCTGGCGTCGGCCGGCTGGCATCGTTGGGGCAGAGGCAGCACCACGACCTGGTACTCGGAGCGGCCAGAGGGTCTGGCGAGCCGCAGGGCCTTCCCGGCCGGGCCGGAGGTCGAGCGGTCTGCGCCTCCGGCCTTCCGAATGGCGGCGCGGAGCATTCTGGTGTCGTCGTGCCTGGCGGCGGCCGGCCCATCCGGCAGGATGGTGAATCCGTCGCCCTCGTTGCCGATGTTGCGAGCCTCGCGGTTGGTCAGCAGCGGCCGGCCGAGCCCATCCATCAGCACGACGCCCATGGCGACGCGGTCGAAGGCGCCGGCCGTGAGCTCTGCCATCTGCTCCGCCTGAGCGACCCGGTTTCGGACCGTGACGACGCGTTCCATGTGCGGGAGGAGCTCGCGCAGGAGCTGATACTCGGTTTCGGAGAAGGTCGGGGATCCGGCGCCGCGGGCGATCCACACGCCCGCAAACAGGTCTGCCTCCTTGACGAAGGCAGTCCCCGCCATCTCCAGAAGACCAGCCGGCCGCAGCAGGTTGCGAAACAGCGAGGACCGTTCGAGGGCCGCATCGGATAGGGCCAGGCGGCTGGAGATCAGCATCCCCGCCGGACGTGCCAGAGCCTCCTGCAGCAGCTCATCATTACCGATGTGGTTCCGGTTGTAGGCTGTGACGAGCTCTGCAGAGAGCCCCGATGAGGCGATGATGTGGATCAGGCCTGCGCACGGTGGGCCGCACTCGAGGATGACTGCGGCAGCCTGAAGGAGCTCGGCAGCAGCCTCGAGCGCCCCGGCCCAGGCGGACGGCTGGACTGCGGCGTCGTAAAGATGTGGGATGACGTCGACCGAGCCCAGCCGCGGTTGCGGCGAGTTCAAGCGCTCTGGTGCACGGCCACGGCCGTCCATGCTGCCTCCGAGGAAGGTGCGGCTGCGAGACCTCTCGACCTCGCACACAGTGCCCGCCGTCCAGGCGGAGCGTTGAGCCTAAGTTGCCGGTTCAACTTCAAATGTAGCTGATGTGGGGCGTCACGGTCAAGTGAAGGGCAGGTGACTGGAGTCACACGTATCAGAATGGTACACACCAAGCACACGACGACCGCGCGGGAGCGTCCGACCCAACCGCGACAGTCGTCCTTCCCGGCGAATGACTAGCTTGTTGCGGCCGGCGTCCGGAGGAGGCGGCGCACGACGCTCAGCAGCTCCTCGACCTGGAACGGCTTGGCGATGTAGCCGTCCGGGGGTGGGACCTGACGGCGCCTGCCGATGAACTCCTCGAACTGCCGTAGGACGCCGGTGACCATCACGACCGGGATACCCGACAGCTTGGGATCTCCGCGGAGCTCGCGGTAGACCCGGACGCCGCTCGGGGCCGGCATCGAGATGTCCAGGCAGATGAGGTCGGGAAGCTGGGCGCGTGCCAGCTCGAGGCCGGCATCGCCGTCGGTCGCGCACAAGGGCTCGTACCCGTTGTCGCGGAAGACGGTTTCCAGGTACGTGACCACATCGGGGTCGTCGTCGATGATCAGAATGCGGCGGGGTGAGGACTCGCGTGTCATCGGTTCCTCCTTCGCAGCTCCGCGAGCACGGCCTCCAGGGTGTCCTGGTCGGCAGTGCCCAGAAGGTCCACGGCGTCGCGGCGCAGCTCATCGGTCGGGTCGGTCCGCTCAGCTTCGTCGGGTGCTTCCACTCCGAGCAGCTCACATACGTGGCGCACGTACTTTTCAGGAGTAATCGGCTTGTCCAGACACAGCGAGGGTCCGACCATGGAGCTGTCAGCCAGCACCTCGTCGAGGTCGCGGCGCACACCTGCATCGTGGGCGTGGCCGGACACGATCACCACCGGAATGCGCCTGAGCTCCCGGTCGCGACGCAGCTCGGCGAGGAGGCGGATCCCTGACTTGCCCGGCATCACCAGGTCGAGCGAGATCAAGGCGGGCCGCCGGCTGCGAATCAGCCGCATCGCTTCTTCGCCGTCGCCTGCCGTGAGCACTGCAAAACCCGCGTCCTCGAGCACTGATGCGAGGTACACCGCAACATCCGGCTCGTCGTCGACGACCAGGATCGAGAGGTCGCTCAAGGATCGTTGCCCTCCGGTACCGGTCTCTGCGGTCTGGTGAGGCGGAGTGTCCGTGTCTGGTCTCATGAAGTCGACTCCTTGCCCTGTGGCTCCGGCAGCCGCGCCCGCGGGAAGCGCAGGCGGAAGGTGCTGCCCTGGCCCGGTGTGCTTTCCAGGGTGATCGAACCGCCGTGCTCCTGGACTATCTTACGGGTGAGGAGCAGGCCGAGGCCCGTTCCGCCCTTGCCCTTGGTGGTGAAGAAGCTGGTAAACGCTTTTTGCTTGACCTCGTAGTCCATGCCGCAGCCGCTGTCCACCACCTCGAAGATGATGGCGGCGTCGGCCTCGCGGAGGTGGAGCTCGACCCGGCATCCAGGGTCCTGGCTCACCAGGCAGGCGTCGATGGCGTTGGAGACCAGGTTGGCGAGACAGCTGTGGATGGCCTCTGGATCCATCCAGGCCGGCTCGACGGAGTCGTCGACGACTCCCTCCAGCTCAATCCCGTGCTGGGCTGCGCCGTCACGAAAGAGCGTCACCACGTCGTGGACGATGTCGGCCGGCCGCACCAGCTCGGGTTCCGGGTGATCCCCACGCGAGAATGCGAGCAGGTTCTTCGCCAGGTCGGAGACCCGTGACATGTTGCGTTCGAGCATCTCCCAGCCCTGGCGGATGCGTCCCTGGTCACCGCGCTTGAGCCCGGACGAGGTCACGTACATGCCGCCCTCGAGCCCGGTGAGGATGTTCTTGATGCCGTGGGCAAGGCCGGCCACGGTCTGACCCACCGCAGCCAACCTCTCCGCCTCCAGCTTCTCCCGCTCGAGCTTCTTCAGCTCGCGAAGGTCCTGCGCGAACACCGCGGCGCCCGAGAAGCGGTTCTCGACCGAGAGCGAGACGGCGCCGATCCGCGCCGGGACCTGGACGCCGGAGGCGGTCGAGACTCGAGCGTCGTGGACCAGCTCCTGCTCGGCCTCGTTCTTCAGCACCGGGGCCAACTCGGCCGGCAGCATCCAGCGGGGTACCGTCCGGCCCACGAGATCGTCGCGGGAGACTCCCCACAGCTGCTCGGCCGCCCGGTTGAGCATCACCACGCGACGGTGCTCGTCGGTGACGGCGATGGCGTCCAGCGAGCTCTCGACAAGCGCCCGGCGGATCTCGTTGGCGCGTCCCAACTCGTCGGCCAGGGCCCTGACTTCGGTGACGTCGAGCGACATGTGGATGACGTGCCTCACCTCGCCGCTCTCGTTGAGCAGAGGTGTGGTGAAAGCGAGGTAGTGGGTGGTTTCGCCGTCACAGGCGATGCCCGTGTGAGGGGCCGTATGGGGTTCGCCGTCGCGGAACGTCTGCTCGACCAGACACCCCGCGCACCGTTCGGGGCTTTTCTTGAACATCTCGTGGCAGTGCTCGCCGGTCGGCTCCCCGAACGTGCGCCGAAACTGCTCGTTGGCCTTGACCACTCGGAAGTCCCGGTTGAGCACCGCGACGTAGCAGGGGACCTTCTCGAACAGAGCCTGGTACTCGCGCTGCAGCCGCTTGGTGGCGGTGAGGTCGGTGGTGATGACAGCGGTGAAGGCGATGTCCCCGGCGGGGTCGCGCAGCGGCCCGACCTGCACCAGGTAGTTGACGGGGCGCCCCTCCCTGTCCTGCCCCACCTGCTCCAACACCCTGCGGCGGCCATCGTTGAAGGTGCTCATTGCGGCGCAGATGCCGCACGGCTCTGACCGGCCCTTGAGCACCTTGTAGCACTTGTTCCCGCGCGCCTCACCGAACATCTCGGTGAAGGCGCGGTTATGGTCGGCGATGGCCAGGCTGCGGTCGAGGACCATGACGCCGGCGAGGAACTGGTCGACCAGCTCGGCCCGCCACTCGGGATGCCACGCGACGGCGGTCATGGCGCCACCCCCACCTGCTGACCCAGCACGGCGCGGAGGGTTCGAAGCAGGTGCTCGATGTCCACGGGCTTCTCGATGAAGCTCGCCGGCGCCGGCAGGTTGTTGGTGTTCCAAACCTGGTTGAGGAGCTCGTCGTTGGCGTTGAGGCCGCTCAGGATCACGACCGGCACCGACGCCAGACGCGGGCTTCCCATGATCTCGGCGTAGAGGGCGAGGCCGGTGTGCTCGGGCATCAGGATGTCAAGGCAGATCAAATCGGGGCAGGCCTGCTCGAGCAGAGCCGGGGCGCTCGCGGGGTCGGTCGTGGCCACGACACGGAAGCCGTGATCCTCGAGCGCGACGCGCAGGTAGGTGATGATGTCCTGCTCGTCGTCGATGATGGCGATCACCGGGGCACGCGCGGGTTGTGGCTCGCTCATGGTGCCTCCAGCCGGGCCACAACAACGGTGGCCGGCTCGGGTTCGACCGCTCGATCGCGGTGGCAGGTGGTGCAGCGGCTGAGGTAGGGCGTGGTGACCTTGGTCTTCTGTTCGTGACGGGTGTGGCAGCCGATGCACAACGTGTGCATGGCGCGGCGGTATCCGGGGGCGTACCCCGCCGGCAGCTTGGAGCGGTTGATGGCCACGGCGGCCGTGCTGACGTCACCACCGTGGCAGGCCGGAGCGTCGCAGGCGCGGGCGGAGGCCCGAGCCGGTGCTGTCCCGGCCTGGTGGCATTTCGTGCAGGAAGCGTTGCCACCGAGCCCCTCGACGTGCGGCTGGTGGGCGAAGGTGTCGGTGGCGGCATACATGTCGCGATGGCAGGCGGTACACGGCGTCCCGCGGTCGTGACGGAGGTTGCGGTGGTGGCATTTCCCGCACGAGGCCGGGCCGCCCAGCCGCTGCTGGTGGGCCTGGTGCGGGAAGAGGACGACGCGCCCGTTCCTCCCGCCGCCGACCAGGAGCGCGGCCTCGATGCCGTCCGGGTCCTGGGTGACCTGCTCGGGTGATAGGACTTCCAAGCGATGACCGGGACTGGGGTTGCGCTTGACCTCACGGATCAGCGCCGTACGGGCGGCGGGCACCGGCCGCAACCGGGCAGCCGCCGACGTTGGGGCGTCGGCCTCAACCAGCGCCACGCCGAGCACCATGCCCAGCGCGAGCCCGGCCGCCCCCAGGTGAGCGCGCGAGAACCACGGCCCGCCGAAGAAGGTGCCGGTCACGCGATCCCGCATCGGCGCCGTAAAGTGGCCCGGGACCTGCGGGCGCTCCTCCCACACCGGAAACCGCTCGACCAGGAAGAGGAACACCAACGCCATCGCCGACACCACGCCGGCGCTGACCACGATCTCGGTGAGGGCGGGGACGTAGTGGTGGCCGCCGACCGCGAGGTGGGCGATTCCGCCGACGTCGGCCCGGTAGAGGACGAAGCCGCCGACCCCGAGCACGGCGCCGGTCGCGACGCCGGCGTGGCTCGTGCGGGTCGACGGAAGCAGGAAGAGAAGGGCGGGAACGACCGCGCTGATGCCGATCTCGAAGACGAACAGCACCGACGCCCACGAGCCCTCGAGCAGGTAGACGAGCTGGTGGCGCCAAGCGAGATCGCCGAGGCGGAGGGCGAGGTAGAGCAGGGAGACGACGGCCGCTGCCCGCGTGAGGCCGCCAAGCAGTGGCCACTCGGGCCGGTGCCGGAACAGCCAGGAGCTGGCCAGGCTCTCACAGGTCACCATCATCAGACCGAGGGCCACTGCCGAGACCAGAAAGAGAAGCGGCAGGATCGGCGAATACCAGAGCGGGTGGAGCCGGTCGCGGGCGAGCAGGAACAGGGTGCCGAGGGAGGACTGATGGAGGGTGGAGAGGCCGATGCCGGCGATCACCAGGAGCAGCGTGAGCCGCCGCATGATGCGAAGAGGGCGCTCGAGCCGTAGCCCCTCGAACACCACCGGCGCGAACTCCAGGGCCAGCACGGTCAGGTAGAGCATCACGCACCAGGCAACTTCGAATAGCGGCGAGTGAGGCTGCCAGAAGAGCATGGGTCGCCAGATGTTCCACGGTCGGCCGAGGTCCATCAGCAGCCCGAGCACGACCGCGACGTAGCCCAGGAACGCCGTCAGCACCGCCGGGCGTACGATCGCGTGATAGCGGTCGAGGTGGAAGATGTAGACGGTTGCCGCGATCACGAAGCCGCCAGCTGCGAGCGCGACGCCGGCAAGGACGTCAAAGCCGATCCACAGGCCCCACGGCGTCGCGTCGGTGAGGGCGGTGGTGGCGCCCAGGCCGCGCGCGAAGCGGTTCACGGCCACCACGGCGGCGATGCCCACCACCAGCCAGAGGACGGCGCGGGTCAGCACCAGACGGGAGTTGTTCGCGCCGCTCACTGTTCGCCTCCATCCTCGTCCTCGTGGGAGTGCTCGGCCGCTGCAACCTTGCGGCGGCGGTCCAGGGTCCAGTGGACGCCATAGCAGGCGACGGCGACGCCGGCGAAGGTCCACGGCACCGTGCCGAGCACCTCGCGGGCCAGCTTGGGGCGAGGGTGGTCGCCGAGGGTGCGCGGCCAGCCAGCCTCGTCCAGCGGAACGTCGGACAGGTAGAGAACCGACGTGCCGCCCACCTCGTGCTCACCCCAAATGTGCTGGATGTAGCGTTCGGGCTCGGCAGCCAGGCGCCGTCGTGCCTCGGCCAGCAGCGCCTCGCGCTCGCCGAACACGGTTGCCTTCGTCGGACACGCCGCGGTGCACGCCGGCTGCTCGAGCTCGCCGGACATGACCTTCTGGTAGCAGAGGATGCACTTGCGGACCTTCGGCACTGCGGAGCTCCACTCGTACCGCGTCATCCGGAACGGGCAGGCGATCATGCAGTAGCGGCACCCCATACAGATTTCCGGGTCGTAGACCACTGCCCCCTGCGGCGTTCGGCGCATGGCGCCGACCGGACACGCCGCAACGCAGGACGGGTCGAGGCAGTGCCGGCAGTGGACGCGGACGAACCGCCCCTCCCGGGTGTGGGCGAGGGTGGTCCAGCGGCTCGATGACAGGGCGTTGGGATCGGGCTGCCATCGATGCGGTGCATCGTCGCCGGTGCCGTTGGTCTTCTGGCAAGCTTCGACGCACGCCTCGCAGCCGATGCAGCGCGTGACGTCGGTGAGGATCGCAAAGTGCTTCATACGGGCTCACCCTCCTTACCCAGGGCGGTCACCACGTGGCGGCCGCTGTCGGCGGGGAAGTGCCATGCCAGCTCGAAGATGAGCTGGGTGAACGGGTAGACGATGCAGTGGGCGATCTTGGTCACCGGAGTGAGGGCCAGGGCCAGATCGCCGGCCAGGATATGGAGCAGGAGCATGGTGCGCGCCGGAAACGGCGACAGCGCCGGGTGAGCGGCGAGGAAGCCGAAACCGACGAGAAACAGCAGCAGGGCAAGCACCGCGACATCCTGAAAGCGGGTCAGGACGCGCGCGGTGCGAACGGCCAGCCGGCCGACGAGGACCGCGCCGAGGGCCAGGAACGCCACCACCGACAGGGTGTCGGCGACGCCGCCCGGAAGCCGGGGCCATGCAAACGGCAACGACGGCTGAACCAGGACCACGTGGCCGGCCAGAAAGAGCGGTAACGCGATGATGCTGACGTGAAAGAGCAGCGACGCGATGCCGTACAGCGGCCGTTGCCGGAGCAGCCGCACGGGGAGCAGCCAGGACAGGGTTGCGGTCACCACGCTGCGCAGGGGGAGCTGGCGGTCTCCTGCACGGCGCCAGGCCAGGATCACCTGGCTTGCCGCCGAGCCGAGGCGGTAGGCGAGGCCGATGAGCAGGGCGGCCAGGGCGATGCGGAAGAGCGGTCCGCGTGCGAGCTCGATCCAGGTGTCCACGATGCCTCCTATGAGCCGGCCGGTTCTGACTCGGGGTCCGGTTGCTTCTCGACCCGCATCTCGGCGGGCGGGACGATGGCCTTCAGGATGAGGTCGTGCAGGCCGACGACCTGCACGTGCTCGAGGTCGTTGTCCTCGCACACCTCCCGCAGCTGCTTCTTGCAGTTCGCGCACGGCGAAACCAGGATCGTGGCTCCGGTTCTCCGGATCTGCTCGGCCTTGGTCCGCCCGCCGACGCCGGTGCGGAAGGAGCGGATCTCGTCGATCGAGACGGTGCCGCCGCCGCCGCCGCAGCAGTAGTTCTCGCGGCCGTGCGGCGTCATGTCGACGAAGTCGGTCGCAATGTGACGGAGGATCTCGCGCGGCTGCTCGATGATCCACCCCGTGCGGGCGATGTTGCAGGGGTCGTGGTAGGTCACGCGGGCGTCGATGGCGCCCTTGCGCAGCTCCAGCCGTCCCTCGTTGACCATGCGCAGGGCGTACTCCATGCAGTTGATCACCTCGGGCGCCTGGTTGCCGCCGCAGAAGGTGCGGATGAACGCCTTGGCGGAGCGCGACGCGTGGCCGCACTCGCCGATCAGCACGGTGCGGGCCTTGAGCCGCTTGAGCTCCTCGACCTCCATGTTGACGATGCGGTCGAGCATGCGGTCGGAGTAGAAGAGACCGTAGTTGATGCCGTCGAAGTAGCGTGTGCCGATCGTCCACGAGGCGTTGGTGGCGGTCATGACGGCGGCGTTGCCCATCAACGTGTCGGGCTCGAGCAGGTAGTCGCTGACCGCCGGGAAGAAGATGTACTCGGCGTCCTCCTGGTCGATGGGGAAGTGGATCTTGAAGCCGTGGAGGTCGACGCAGTCCTCCTCCAGGAACTCGCAGGTGTCGATGAGTGCGGCGGCCGGAATGGCCGACGTGTTGTTGGTCTTGCCCTCCAGCTGCTCACGGGTCGCCACCCGCAGCGCCTTGGGAACGATCCCGACCTCGGCCAGCAGCCAGCGGCCGAGGTGAGTGATGAGGCCGTGGTCGATGCCCATCGGGCACTCGAGCTTGCAGCGGCGGCACGCGGTGCAGCGGTACAGCTCCTCGGCCATGGTGTTGATGTAGGCCTCGTCGATCTCGAAGCCGGAACCGAGGCGCGTGGAAAGGGCGCCACCGGGCGTGAAGTAGCGACGGTACACGTTGAGCACCAGCTCGGAGCGCAGGCACGGGATGTCGCGCGGGTCGTTGCTGGCCTGATACACGGGGCAGGTCGAGGCGCAGCGACCGCAGCGAGCGCTGACGCGAGACGCGGCGTCGAGGGCCATCGCGTAGTTCGAATGAGTGAGAATGGCAGCGAACGCCTCCAGGAAGCGGCGCGGCAGGTCGGTAGTGTCGACCGGTTCGAGGTAGTACGAGCATTCAATCGCCATTGGGTGTATTCCTCCGTGCGCCGGGCGCATGCCTGTCGCCGTGGTCCAAGGCAAACCGTGTGCCATCCTCGGGACCGAAACGGGAACTCACTGTGGCTGAATCAGTTGGGGGAAGAGACTGTTGCGGGACAAGAGTCGGTTGTCGCGAGATCGTGACAACTGTTCCGTGACATGTTGCAATTTTGGAGCAGAAGCCTCACATTGATATCATGAACATGCCCCTCGATCCCCGCTACAACGCTCTCATCTTCGAGCACGTGCCGCACGGCATCTTCACTGTCGACGCGGATGGCCGGATTACCTCGTTCAATCACGCTGCCGAGGAGATTACCGGCTGGCGCCGCGACCAGGTGGTGGGTCTTCTGTGCAGCAAGGTCCTGCGCAGCAACCACTGCCAGGGCTCGTGCTTCCTGTTCAACAGCATCGAAGGCGGCACCGCCTACCGCGACCGTGAGGTGCGGATCGTGCGCCGCGACGGGCGGGAGCTGCCGGTGGCGGTGAGCACGGCCGCGCTCCGTGACGAGGGGGGGCGGGTGGTCGGCGGCGTGGAGATGTTCCGCGACCTGTCCGACCTGGCCATGCTCAGGCGCACCCTGGAGGCCTCTTACACGCTCGAGGACATTATCACCAAGAGCCCCGGGATGCGGAACCTGCGCGAGCTGCTACCGTTGGTGGCCAACAGCGTTAGCACGGTCCTGATCGAGGGCGAGCCCGGCACCGGCAAGGAGCTGATTGCCCGCGCCATCCACAACCTCGGGCCGCGTCGGGCCGGGCCGTTCGTGGCCGTCAACTGCGGGGCGATTCCGGAGACGCTGGTCGAGTCGGAGCTGTTCGGCCACGTTCGGGGGGCGTTCACCGACGCGTACCAGGACCGGGCGGGGCGGTTCGCTGTGGCGGCGGGCGGAACGCTCCTGCTGGACGAGGTCGGTGAGCTCTCGCCCGCGGCTCAGGTCAAGCTGCTGCGGGTGCTTCAGGAGCGCGAGTTCACCCCTCTCGGCGCCACGCACCCGGTCAAGGCCGATGTCCGGGTCGTTGCGGCGACCAACCGCGACCTGTCACTGGAGGTCATGGCAGGCCGCTTCCGCCAGGATCTGTACTTCAGGCTCAACGTGGTCAGGCTGTCGGTGCCGCCGCTGCGCTCTCGTACCGAGGACATCCCACTCCTCGTCGAGCACTTCATCTCGCGCTTCAACGCCCTCCAGGGGAGACGGATCGGCGGCATCTCGGAGCGAGCCATGGGCGTGCTGATGCGCTACCACTTTCCGGGCAACGTGCGCGAGCTCGAGAACGCCATCGAGCACGCCTTCGTGGTGTGCGGCGGCAGCATCATCGGCCGCGACGACCTGCCCCCCCACATCCAGGGTGGCTCGCTGGCCTCACCACCTCCCCCGGGCGCCACGGCGAACCCGCTGGAGGCGGCGGAGGCGGCGGCTATCCGCGAGGCGCTCGACCGTCACGCCGGCAACCGCACACGTGCGGCACAGGACCTCGGGATCTCCCGCAACACCCTGTGGCGCAAGATGAAGCGCCACCAGATCAGTTAGCGTGTCCGGGGATAGGGGTCGGTGAAGACCAGGAGGCGGCCGTTCTCCGGGTCGGGGACGAAGGCCTTGCCATCGGCGGCGGCAACGCCGTGGACCCCCTTTGCCGCGGCCACCTCGCCGAGCAGCGTCAGCTTGCCGGCGGGGGAAACCCCGAGGATGGAGAGGGTTCCGCTGCGTCCGCCGGGAACGTAGAGGTGGCGGAGAACCGGCGAGAAGTCGATGATGTCGACCCCCTCACCGGCTTTCGCGGTGTCGACGACCTTGCCGCCGTGAGCGAGGTCGAGGACGGTAGCGCCGCCCTCGGCACAACCCACGAACAACAGGTTGGAGCCGCGATCGAGCGCCAGGCCGCGAGACGCGGCGCAGCCGTTGATCCAGCGAGAAACGATGGACTGCTTTTTCAGGTCGATGGCCAGCGTCTGGTTCCGCCACAGGTTGGTGTAGGCCAGGCCACGGGAGGCGTCGACGACCAGCGACTCGGGTCCTCCGGGGACCGTGATGAACGTCTGGTGGAACGGCACCGGCGCCTTTCCGGGCGGCAGGCCGAGGACCTCGATCCGTGCTTCGTGCGGCTCGGTCACCCACAGCTCGCGAGTCGGGCCCACGAAGCGCACGTAGTCCGGGCCGCCGGCCAGGGAGGCGTGGGTCACGATCTTCCGTGTGGCGGCGTCGACGACGTCCACGGTGCGGGCGGTGCGGTCGGATACGAACAGGAAGCCGCCACCCTGGTCCACCGACGTGATGCCGCCGCCGTGGCGGCTGGAGGCCGGAGCGGTGCTGAAGCCCGTGATGGCAGTCACTGCGCCAGAGGCGGGATCGATGAGGTCGAGCTTGCCGGTTCGCCCGCCGGGCAGCAGTATTCGCTTCAGCGTCTTCGAGTAGCCCACGTCGTCGAAGCCGATCCTGCCGCCGCCGCCGGGAAGCTCGATGACCGAGCGCTCCGGGCTCGGTACGGCCTTCCCCTTTTCCGCAGGAGTGCCTCCGTCGGCGGTGCCAAGTGTGGCGACGAGCATAGCAAGAACGAGGCTCGCAGTGGTCATGGTCTTGTTCACGGTGTCCTCCCCCAGCAGGATCCGGCGCCGCTGGCCGGCTCGGGCCTGCGCACCGTTATACCGCAGCGCGAGTGTGGCGAGGGATATTCCGAGCGCTTGCGTTGCCGGTGGCGTGAGGTTCTACTATCGTGAGGAGGAACACCAGTGCAGGGGAGGACGGCGATGAATGACGAGACCGTCACCGAAACGCTCAATATCTACTGCCCCGAGGAGGCCCGTACGGCGCACCTCCTGGTCGAGTGGAGGCGCGGTGCGTCGGGGCGCGAGCTGATCGGGATCCACTGTGACAACCCCCGGCTCGCGATGCTGGAGCCGTGGGACTGCCGCTGGTCGTGCTGGGAGAAGGTGGAGAAGGAACCGCCCACCCGCCCGCCCGGTGACGGAGTGACGGAGTGACGGAGTGATGGAGTAACGGAGACCCCCGCCTGCCCGGGAAGACGGGAAACGGGAAACGGGAGATGTTCCCCCACCCACCCCCAGAACGAGGGCGTGGTGGCGGGCGGCAAGCAATCGATAGGAGGAGGACACGGTGAAGATCCATGCGCTGATTCTGGCTCTCGCATCGACGTTGCTTCTGTGTTCCTGGCCCGGGATTGCCGGTGAGCAAGAGCATGCGTTGCCGGCCGAGCTCAAGGCGGAGGTCCCGGCGCTAACGGCTTTGCACGACGTCATCTTCGATCTGTGGCACAACGCTTGGGCTGCCCGCGATGTCGCTCACATGAAGAAGATGCTACCTGAGGTGGAGCAGCGTGCGGCGGCGGTGACAGCCGCCAAGCTCCCCGGCATCCTGCGCGACAAGCAGGCTGAGTGGAAGGCCGGAGTGGTAGCACTCAACCAGGCGCTGGACCGGTACCGGAAGGCAGCTGCAGCCGGTACGGATCAGCCCCTACTCGACGCAGTGGAGGCGCTCCACATGCGCTTCGAGAACCTGGTGCGGATCATCAAGCCCGTCATGCCGGAGCTGCAGGACTACCATGTGGTCCTCTACCGCATCTACCACCAGGATCTCCCGCAGAAGGACTTCGCGAAGCTTGCCCACAACAGCGAGGAGCTGGAGCGGCGGTGCGGAGCCCTGGCGTCGGCGGCGGTACCGAAGCGGTTTGCTGCCATCGGGGACAGGCTGGCCCAGGAGGTTTCAAGGCTCTGCGCAGCGACCGCGAGCCTGCGCGCCGCGGTCGCCGGCGGCGATGGCGACGCCATCGCGACGGCGGTCGAGGCCGTCCACTCCCAGTACCAGACTGTCGAGGGTCTGTTCGAGTAGAAGCGCGCCGGTCAGCCGGGAAGACGGGAAACGGGAGACGGAAAACACTCCCCCGCCCACCCAGGCAAGTGACGGAGTGACGGAGGCCCCCGCCCGCCCGGGAAGACTGGAAACGCGAGACGGGAAACGCTCCCCCACCCACTCGGTGATCAAGTGATTGAGTGATGAGGTTTCCCCCGCCCGCCCATAGCACGCGGGTGCAGCGCGCTTCGGAGAATGTGACGCTCAAACGGACGTGCGGTCCTTGAGGTTTCTCTGAACTGTGCTCACGGGCCGCCGGCGCCAGCGAGAAACCTCAAGGGGGGCAACCTCGGCCCTTGGCGTTGGGAGTAGATGCCACAGCAACGTGGGAGGCGGCCCGAGCGGCTTCCGGCGGTCGCCTCAAAGGCGTCGATCCCCTCTCGTGACCTCGCGACCGCCGGAAACGCGAGGCGTGCGGTCACCCCGTGACCGCGCGGCCGCCGGAGCCCCGGACAAGGACTCCCCGTTGCGCTGGCAGAGGTTCCGCGCGCCGTCAGGAGCAACGTCCTCCGGGGCGGTGCTGGGGAATCTCTTCTGTATCCCCTGCGCCCGGACAGCCGCCCCCAAAACCACCGCGGAACCCACACCCACGGCGTTCATGAGCTACAACGGCCACCCATGAGCTGCAGCCGGCCTTCGTGAGCTGAAACGGCCGCTCATGCGGAAGCGAGGCGTCAGCGGCACCGGACCCACCAGACGGCTCGCCTTCATCGAACCTGGGACCGAAGATGCACCGGGCCAAACCACGAAGCATGGAAGCCTGCCAAGCATGTGGCACGCAACTGGTCAACATCTTGACAAGTGAGTAGAGTCCAGCGGTGTGGTGTAAGAGGTCGCCGTCGTCGAGGATGCGGAGGCTGTGGGAAAGGGGGTAGGGGCCCCGTTTTCCACAACTCCGCAGACGGCGGCGGTTGAAAGAAGAAGGCCACTGCGTGATTCTCCTG
>JAJDNH010000024.1 GCA_022340775.1 Acidobacteriota bacterium | reverse complement strand
TATTGGCGCTCAGCCGCCTGATCAGGCCGCGCCCTCCCGGGAGAACCCGCGTCAGACACCGCTCGCCGTCAGGACCTGCAACGGCCCAGTAGACGAGTCCGACCGGCTTGTCGTCGGTACCGCCACCCGGACCGGCGATGCCGGTGATCGCGAGCCCCCAGTGGGCCGACAGCCGCTGCCGCACACCCTTGGCCATCGCCAGCGCTACCGGCTCCGAAACCGCGCCGTGGGCGACGAGCAGCTCGTTGGGGACATCCAGCAAGGTCGCCTTGGCAGCGTTGGAGTAGGTCACCACACCGCCGGCGTAGACGTCCGATGACCCCGCGATGTCCGTGATCAGCTTGCCCACCAGGCCGCCCGTACACGACTCTGCTGTCGCCAGGGTCATGCGCCGCTCGCGCAGCATCGAGAGCACGACCTCGGCGATCCCGCCTTCGCCCACGGCTGCGATGTCGCGTCCGAGCGCCTCTCTGAACGCCGTCTCCATGCGGTCGAGCGCGGGCATGGTCTCGGCCGCCGAACCGGAGCTAGAGAGCAGGAGGCGGACGAGGCCGGCAGAGGCGAGTATGGTCACGTTCTCTCGCCCGAACCGGTCGTACAGGTGACGAACCCGCTCCTCCACCTCCGACTCGATAACCCCCGACAACAGCAACGTGCGGGTCGACCGCCTGCGGTCTGCGTTTCTCTTCTCGAGCACCGGTCTGACGTCATGCTCGAGCATCAGCTCCATCTCCCACGGCACCCCCGGGAGAACCACGAGCAGCCGTTCCCCGACCTCGAACAGCATCCCCGGGGCAGTGCCACGCGAGTTGCGCAGGACCTGGGCGCCTGGGATCACATCGGCCATCCGTACGCAGGAGGCGGGCATCTTGCGCTTGAAGTGCGCGTACCGCTCGTGCAGCCACGCTTCGATCTCGGTGTCGCGCTGCACCTGGGTGCCGAGCGCAGCGGCAACCCCTTCCCTCGTCACATCGTCGGCCGTCGGCCCCAGCCCACCGGTCACGACCACAACATCGGCGCGTTCCATCAGGCCGGCCACAGCTTCGGCGATGGCGGTCACGTCATCGCCAACTACGCGCTTCTCTGCCGTTCGGACGCCGAACTCCGCCAGAAAACGGGTCACGGTCAGCGAGTTCGTGTCGACGCGCTCCTGACCGAGCAGCTCCGATCCGACTGCTAGGCACGCGGCAGTCTCCACACAGCCCATGCGCACCTCCCGCGGCATCATACGCCAGCGCCCGGCACGCCACGGCCCGACCCCAGCCCATCTCAACCACCTACTTGCAATTGTGTTATCCGTTTGTTCACAATGACTGCATGAAGGCGGACGCCACAAATCCCGAGTGGGCGCAGGGGACCCTGCAGGTCGTCGGGCCGCGCGACCTGCTCCGGATGCTGGCCAGAACGCGGTTCTCAGGACGGCTGGTGCTGATCTCAGGTCAGTCTCCGCGTCGAGTCGTGGCAGTGCACCTGACCGCAGGCGAGCCCCGCCTCGCCGTCGGGTCGGGGCTGCCGCGGGCCTCGAGCCAGGAAGAAGAGTCATTCTGGGCCCGCCAGCTGCTGCTCGACGCCCTCACCTGGAGGAAGGGGACCTTTCGCGCGGAGAAAACCGAAAACGGGCCTGCCGCGGAGAGGCAGCGCCACGCCCTGGGCACGGTCGGCGATCTTATCGCCGCAGCCAAGGAACGGGAGGAGCTGTGGCCGCGGCTCATGGAACAGCTCCCGGCACCCTACGACGAGATCATGGTGGTTCCTGGAAGCTGGCACACGCTCCCTTCCGATCCGGCACAGCTGGCGGTGCTGCAGGTGGTCGAGAAGCCCACAGCGCTGAGCTCGATACCGCAGCGCTGCGGGATGGACGAGCACCGCGCGGTCCAGGCCGTGATGGCGCTCGCCGACCGGCAGGTGCTGGCCCTCCGCTCGGCCGCTGAGACCCTGGTGTTTCGCGGCCCGGACTTCGACAGGTTGGTGCCGCAGCTACTCCAGGAGCTGTGCCCAAAGGGGGAGGACAGTCGCAGCCTGAAGATCACGGTGCTGTCCTGGGACGCTCGCACCTGCTTCCGTACCGTCGAGGCCCTGATCGGCCGGCTGCGACCCGTTCCTCCCGATGTCGAGGAGCAGCCTCGGTATCGCATTCTCCATGAGAGCGTGCCGCTGGCCGCCGGACCGCGGCTCGAGGTCCTGGGCTTCCGGGCCGACACCTTCGAGCCCGATCTGGCGGCGCCTCTCGTACAGAACTGTCACATCTTCCTCCTCGTCACCGACATGGAGGCGGGGCACGTCTGGGGTGCCGAGGGGCCCCTGGCGGAGCGCATCAACGCTCTACGCTCGATCTTCAAGGGCGCGATGGTCGCCGGACGAATCACGGTTGGCGCCGGTGCGGTCACCGACCCCGGAGCCGATGTCATCATTCCGGAGCTGGCCCGGTTCATCTCCTGGAAAGAGGTCGAGTCGTCGCACTTTCTGCCGACCATCCTCGAGGAGGTCGCGAGCCGTCTGGGCGTGAACCCGGCCGGAGAATCTCAACCGTGACGCGCGTCTCCAGCCCGGGGTAGAATCGGCGCCGCCGACGCCTCTGCGCGTCGTAGCAGTACACCTCGGAGGATCGCTGATGGATCACGTCACCCGCGCCATGGCCGAATGGGCCGCCAACCTGAAGTACGACGATCTTCCCGCGGAAGTCGTCCTGGCGGCCAAGCGGTTCTTGATGGATGCCGTCGGCTGTGCTCTCGGTGGCGCCCAGCAGCACGACGTCAGCCTCGCGCAGGATGTCTACCGCGAGATCGCGGGCGATGGGCCGGCCACCGTGCTCGTCAGCGGTATGACCACGGACCCCGTGTCCGCGGCGTTCCTCAACGCGCTCATGATCCGGGTCATGGACTACAACGACATCTACTGGAAGCAGGACCCGTCACACCCGTCGGATCTGATCCCGGCCGCGATGGCTGCCGGCGAGCGGGCCGGCGGCTCCGGCCGTGATCTGATCGTCGGGATCGCGCTGGCGTACGAGTTCGAGCAGCGGCTCTGCGAGGTCTCGTACCCCGGCATCCGTGAGCTTGGTTGGCATCACGCAACGCTGACGGCGGCCGCCTCGCCCATCGTTGCAGGACGGATGCTCGGCTTGGACGGAGAGCGGATCCAGCACGCGATCGGGATCTCCGCGTCCCGCCACTGCACAACCGGCTCAGTTACTGCCGGCAAGCTGACGATGATGAAGAACACCGTCGATCCGATGGCTACCCAGTCCGGTGTCCTGGCCGCCCTACTCGCCGAGCGCGGCTACACCGGTCCTGAGCACGTCCTCGACGGCAAGGAAGGATTCGGCCATGTGTTCGATAGCGAGTGGAAGTGGGAGGTCCTGACGGAAGGGCTCGGCCGTGATTGGCGGATCCTGCACTGCGGCATGAAGTTCTTTCCTACCGAGGCACTGACCCACGCCCCGATCTCCGCGGTCCTCGATCTGGTCAACGAGAACGACCTCCGGCCCGAGGACGTGCGTCAGGTGACGATCCACTCCCTGGCCCGGGCCGCGGACATCCTCGCCGATCCTTCCAAGTACGATCCCCGGTCCAAGGAAACGGCGGACCACTCGCTGCCCTACGTGATCGCGGCGGCGCTGGTCGAGCGGGCGGTGACGCCCAACCAGTTCAGGTCGGAGAAGATCATGGACCCGGTCATCCGCGAGCAGCTGAGCAAGGTGCGGGTGGTGGCCGATCCGGAGATCGAGGCGGACTTCCCCAGCCTGCAGCGGGTTCGCGTGGTCTTGGTGACACAGGACGGACGGGAGCTGACAAAGGAGCTGGACTACCCGAAGGGCGATCCCCGGAACGCTCTCACCGACGACGAGATCGCGGCCAAGTTCGCGGCCCTGGCACAGGGCATCGCGACGCCGGCCGACGTGGGCCGGATGCAGGCTGCGATTCGTCGCGCCGAGGAGTTTGAGAGCCTTCACGAGCTGATGGGCACTCTCAAGGTCTGACGGCGCAGGCCCTCTGGGCCGACCGCCACGACCGACGAAGAATGCGGGATAATTCCGAGCGGCCGCTGGGAGGTGGAGCATGGGTCAGACCATCACCGAGAAGATCGTTCAGGCACACGCCGTCGGTCTCCCGCAGGGGCACCTGGTCGGCGCCGGAGACATGGTCACGGTACGCCCGTTTCACGTCATGACGCACGACAACACCGGTGCCGTGCTGCCGAAGTTCCGCACCACCGGGACCGTGAACGTCGCCGACCCCACACAGCCAGTCTTTGCCCTCGACCACAACGTCCAGGATCGAGGCGAGAAGAACCTCGCCAAGTACGCCGCAATCGAGGCCTTTGCTCGCGAGCAGGGAATCGTGTTCCACCGCGCTGGTGACGGGATCGGGCACCAGCTCATGATCGAGCGTGGCTTCGTCCACCCGGGGACCCTGGTCGTCGCTTCGGACTCGCATTCGAACATGTACGGGGCGCTGGCAGCCGTCGGTACGCCGGTGGTGCGAACCGACGCCGCCGCGATCTGGGCGACCGGCACCACTTGGTGGCAGGTACCGCGGACGGTCAGGATCGTGCTCGAGGGCTACCTCCGGCCCGGCGTGACCGGCAAGGACGTCATCATCACCCTGTGCGGGATGTACTCGCAGGGCGAGGTTCTCAACGCTGCCCTCGAGTTCGACGGACCCGGGGTCGCGGCGCTCTCGATCGAGGAGCGCATGACCATCGCCAACATGACGACCGAGTGGGGCGCCCTCGTTGGATGGTTCCCCTTCGACAGCACGACCGCGGCCTACCTTCGCGAGCGCGCCATCCACCTGGCCGCCGAAGGCATAACCGAGCGGCTCACCGAGGAGATGATCGAAGGGTGGGAGGCCCGGCCGCCGGTGCCCGACCCAGACGCGAGCTACGCGGCGGAGATCATCCTCGACCTGGCGAAAGTGTCTCCCCACGTCGCCGGCCCCGACACCGTGTTCACGACGCGGCCGGTGTCCGACATTGCCAAGGAGGAGATCAAGATCCACAAGGCGTACCTCCTGTCATGCGTGAACGCACGCCTCGCCGACCTCACCGAGGCAGCCGACGTGCTGCGCGGGCGCCATGTCGCCGACGGAGTCGAGCTCTACGTGGCAGCGGCATCGGCGGAGGTTCAGAAAAAGGCGGAGAGCCGGGGCGTCTGGCAGGCGATCGTGGATGCCGGTGCCAAGCCGCTGCCACCGGGCTGCGGCGCTTGCATCGGGCTCGGGACCGGGCTCCTCGAACCGGGCGAGGTCGGCATCTCCGCCACCAACCGCAACTTCAAGGGCCGGATGGGCTCTCGTGACGCGCAGGCCTACCTGGCGAGTCCGGCGGTCGTCGCGGCCTCCGCGGTGGCCGGAACGATCACCGGTCCGGCCGAGCTCGGGACCTCCCGGCCGCCCCGCTCGTACCGCCTGATGGCTCCCCGCGCCGTGCCAGGCTCGGTCGACATCCTGCCCGGCTTTCCGGATCATCTCGAGGGCCGACTGCTCCTGCTACCCACAGACAACCTCAATACCGATGGAATCTATGGCAAAGACGTCACCTACCGCGACGACCTGACGCCGGAGCAGATGGCGACCTACGCGATGCTCAACTACGACCCCGAGTTCCAGCGGATCGTGCGCGACGGGGATATCATCCTCGCCGGCTCGAACTTCGGGACGGGGTCGTCGCGCGAGCAGGCCGCGACCGCCCTCAAGCACCGCGGCGTACGCCTGGTCATCGCGGGAAGCTTCTCCGCCACTTACCTCAAGAACGCCTTCAACAACGCGTTTGTCTGCCTCGAAAGTGCCGAGCTGGCGGCAGCCGTACGCGAGGCGCACGCCGCTGAGGCCACCGCCGGGCGCCGCACCGTGCCTGCGGGTCTGGTCGCGATCGACTTCCGGCGCTCGACTGCCACCTGGCGCGACACGGACTACTCTCTGTCCCCACTTGGCGTCACCGCCCAGGAGCTGGTTCTCGCCGGGGGCCTCGAGGCCCTGACACGGCGCCGACTGGGCCTTTGACCGGGTCGTCCGCAAACGGTCGAGGGGTGGGCCGTACCGGACGGCTCTCTCTTACCTCCTCGCACTCGTGACGCCAGTTGGTGAGGGCTAGCGGCCGATCCAGCCGTCGTAGAACCTGAGAAACGGTAGGCCAAAGATGCTCCCGACCGGTCCCCGGCTCAGGACTGCGAGCAACAGGCGTGCCATACCGTCCGCCAGCACCAGCAGGCTCACCAACGTCAGCACACCTGCACCGGCACCATCCCGCGTGACGTCAACGGCCCCGCCCACGATCTCACATGCGGAGCTGAGGAGAGTCAGGAGCGGCGCCCACAAACCGAGGCGCCTACCCCACGCCTCCTGATGTCGGCGTGGCGCGAAGAACACGGCAACGGTGACGGCAGCGGTCCGGAGCACGCTCTCGAACGCCCCGCGTCCATGAGCCGGCCTCACTGGGGTCTTTCTGCGTGGAGTGAACGGGAGCAGAGGAACGACCCCGAGGAACGAGCCGATCGGCTCGCCATGAGCGTTGACATGGTGCAGGCGCAGGATGCCTTCCGGAACCAACACGGGACCGAGGAACGCGAGCCAGCGGAGCCCCCCGGGAAGGAACCATCGAGCCGACAGGAGCAGCAGCAGGAGCTGCACGATCCCGACCCCCCCCACGGCCATCTCGATCAGCGCCGACAGCGTGGTAGCGGCCTGTGCAGGAAAGCCTTGCCGTCGTTCCCAGCGCTGTTGCAGCTCGGCCGGCGCGAACCCGAGCAGTGGAGCGGCCAGGCTCATCCAGGTGCGCTGCTGCCTCACTCGGGCCTCGGTTCGCTGAGCAGCCGCCAGGGCCGACAGCGAGTTGGCGTCGAGACCGAACGAGTCGCGCATGGCGGCTCCCTCCTCCCAAGGCTGGAGCGCCCAACGCCTCGTCGTCGCGCCACCCGAGTGGTCGACGACCTCCCACCAATCATCTTGCCAACGCACCGCGGTGCCCGGCACCGCGCCGGAGCGAGGCCTCCATGGTAAGGACAACTCCGAGCTCAGGACCACGAGTGAGCTCCCCAGAGATCTGACGAGCACCCCGTTACCCAGCTCTCGAGTTTCCTCCGTCACGTCCTCAGCTTACCCCCGACCGTCCACTCCTGAGCCGCGCCGACTATTGCCGGCCCTTCTTCGGTCCGAAACACCTACCCCTGGCGGGGTTTCGGCTTGGCCTCAGGCGGCTGCTGTGCTAAGGTTGCCGCGCGCTGAGCCTCAGTCGCAGCGCAGCTCGGACGGGTCGCCGGTGTCAAGCTGACAAGAAGCCCGGTCGCCCACCTTATTCGGACGGGAGCACGGGGTTCCCGGCAGGTTGAGATCGACGAACGGGAGTGGTGCTGACCGATGGCCCCAACAGAGCTGACCTTGGAGCTGCGGCCGAGCGCGCGGTTCGACGTGATCGACGTCGCCGCCCGCACGCGTGACCAGTTTGGCGACGTGTTGGACCGCTACCGGAAGGCGTTCTACTGCTCCTATCACACCACCGCCGGCTACCTCGAGCAGAGCCTGTGTGCGCGCCTCGGCTACCAGCGCGATCGGCTCGACCCGTTCATCCGAGCCGTTCAGAAGATCTTCCCCCCCGACGCCGGCTACCGGCACGACCAGATGGAGCTGCGTGACGAGCTGACGGACGAGCAGAAGCGGGTCGAGCCTCGCAACGCCGACTCTCACCTCACCTTCATCGGCTCGGGTCTGCGCAACTGCGTCGCCTATACCAACCAACCCCGTACCCCGGTGTACTTCATGGAGCTGGACGGCGTGTTCGAGGGACGTGTCCGGACCCGCCGCACCTCGATCCTGGCCTACGACCGTGAGGAGGTCGTGCACACCGAACGGTGCCAGGTGCCCGTGTCCCGCCACCCGATCAACTCGGTGAACCTGGCCGATGCCGATACCGGGCTCCTGGACCAGATTGACACCCTGCTCGAACGGCATCCGGTGGTCAAGGGACGGGTCGAGATCTCCCTGGATCCCGAGGACCGCGACGCCGCGCTGACCGTGAACGAGTACGAGACCATGCTCATGCGGCACGACCTGACCGAGGTACTCAAAGACCCGCTCCGCTTCATGGCCCAAAGGGGCCGGAGCATTCTGCGGGATCCGCGGGCCATCCCCTTCAAGTCGCTGGAGTATGCCAAGTACGACGTCGTTCGAGTCCTCAACGAGATCATCGACTCGCTCGGCCTATCCGAGTCCGCCCTCGAGCGCCTCCTCGGGCGCGCCATGGGCTTTCCCGCTCGCAGGTTCCTGCGGCTCAAGCGCTCCGTCAGCCTGCCGATCTCGAACGCGGACGGCCGGTCGCCGGGCAAGGTCGTCCGTGGCACCTACCAGAGCCCGATCCTCATCCAGTGGCACCGCGCGCCCGGCGGCACGCGCACGGTCGATGTCACCCTCCGCGAGTTCGCGTAGAACCGCTCGAGCCGCCTCCCTCTGGCTCCGACACTCCCACCGCCAAGCGCCGGGGGAGAGCGACATTCTCTGTAGACCCGGCGCCCGGACGTCTGCTCTGCAGTCGCCCGTCGTCACCTGTCTCGGAGCGCACAACATCGGGAGGATTCTACGGAGCTCCGGCGGCCGTGCGGTCCAAAGCGACCGCCCGTCTCGAGATCTCCGGCGGTCGCGAGGTAGCGAGTGGGGATGCTCCATTCCGTGGCGACCGCCGGAGGCTGCTCGAGCAGGCCTCCCTCAACCGTGAGGCCAATGCTCCCAGAGCCAAGGGCCGTGATTGCCCCCCTTGACGTTTCTCGCCCGCGCCAACCGCTTGTGAACGCTCTTCAGAGAAACACCAAGGACCGCACGTCCGTTTGAGCGCACCATTCTCTGGAGCGCGCTATGGCAGCTTTCTCCGGGTGGGAGGGGTTCGTCTTGCGTCTTGCGTCTCGCGTCTCGCGTCTTGCGATCTGCCCGGGTGGGCGGGGGCCTCCGTCACTCCGTCACTCCCTCACTCCGTCACTGGTCCGGTTGGGTGGGAGAGCGTTTCCCGTTTTCCGTTTCCCGTCTTCCCGGTTGGGCGGGTACTCCGTCACTCCGTCACTCCGTCACTTGATGGGCGGGGCTGTTGCCTAACAGCTTCTCGGTCTGAGAATGGCTCTGACGGGAGACGCCTCGGCGCCGACCAGCGGCATGGGAAGGGCAACTAGGTCGTACAGCCCGGGTTCCACCGCCTCGAGAAGGAGACCCTCGATCCAGGTCATGGTGCGCAGGGCGAGTGCATGGTGCGACTCTGGGTCGGTCGAGTCGAAGGGGTCCACCGACGGCGAGTCAATCCCGACTAGGACCACTCCGCGATCGGCCAGCCCGTGCACCAGCTCCACCGCGAGACCAGAAAGACCGGCCCCCACGGTTCGTGCATCGGCCGGATGGCTGTCGGTGCGGACCAGGATCCGTGGAGCTGCCGGCGTCCACCCTGCCGGCAGGTGCTCAAAGCCGACGCGACGGGGCCGTCCTGTTGCCCTGACGACCTCCGCCGGACCGACCAGCCGCTCGAGCGGGATGCTCTCGACGGCCGCGCCGGCACCCTCCATGTGCAGGTCTGCGTCAACGTGGGTTCCGACGTGGCAGGTAGTCGAGATCGCAGAGAGCACCATCCCGTTCGCACGCTTCTGCTCGAGCTCGAACGGCCGGTCGCCCGGCCACACCGGGATCCCGGGCGCCAGCGGCCTGCTGATGTCAAGCCATCTGTCCGAGGGGTCCAGCGGCTGCAACCGCACCGCCGGATCAGTCATGGAACCGGCTCCCCTTCGAGGCGGCCCCCCCCCCCCTGGCCTGCCGACTTCAAGCTCTCGATCTGCGTTCGGATCCGACCTATGAACTCCTCGTGGTCGAGAATCGGTTTCGTCAAGTAGTCATTAGCCCCTGACTCGAAGAGGTAGCGCTCCGGATCACCACGCATGGCGTGAGCGCTGAGCAGGATCACAGGCAGATTCGCACCGCGGGGACGCGACCTGATCCGCCGGGTGAGCTCGGGCCCGTCCACTTTCGTGCCGCCCACGAAGGTGCCGGTCAGCGACACGTCCATGAGCACTGCCGCCGGGCCTCCCTGATCGACCGCCGCCAGGACCTCGTCACCGTCATCTGTGGTTGCCACCTCGAAGCCGCCGATCTCGGTCAGAATGGCCTCGAGGAGTATGGCGTTCGCCTGGTCGTCCTCGACCACCAGGATCAACTCATTCACGCCGCACCTCCCGCCGTGGCAGCCACGCCCGCTCCGGCCAGTCGATTCTACACTCGCGGTTCTCGCCGAAGGCCGGCGGGATGATAGAAGCCACTGCTCGCAGGACGCTCACGAGCACAGGCCGGCCGCCGCCAGCTCCCCCACTCCGAAAGTCGTGACGACATCCTTGCGGCGGGCGCCGGCCTTGCGCGCGAGGAGTACGCCCCAGCGGACATCGCCGAGCCCGCCGACCGCGTGAGCGTCCGGGTTGATAGCGAGCTGCACCCCGAGATCGAGGGCTCGTCTCGCCCAACGCCAGCTCAGGTCGAGCCGGTGGGCGTTGGCGTTGATCTCGACCACGATGCCCCGCTCCGCACACTCCTCCAGGACCCTCTCGAGGTCGAGAGCGTACGGCGGACGCGCCAGCAGCAGCCTTCCGGTGGGATGTCCAAGGATGCGACAGGCCGGGTGCCGGATGGCGGCCAGGATCCGCTCGGTCTGGGCCTCCTCCGCGAGCCGGAAGGAGGAGTGCACTGACGCCACCACATACTCCAGGCCTTCGTCGCAGCCCAGCGGCACATCGAGCCTTCCATCTGGAAGGATGTCGGCCTCCAGCCCCTTGATCAGCCTGATTTCCGGATGCTCTCGGTTCCAGTCGTCGATCCGCATCCACTGGTCCCGCAGGCGCTCGCCACCGAGCCCGTTGGCGTAGTAAGCAGCCGGTGAGTGATCAGCGATTCCGAGGTAGTCCCATCCCATCTCCCGCGCCGCCGCCGCCATTTCCGCCAGCGTGGCCGCACCGTCGGAGTCGGTAGTGTGGTTGTGGAGCGCGCCACGGATGTCCTCCCACCTCACGAGATCCGAGAGCAGACCGGCCGTAGCGCGCTCCAGCTCGTCCTCCCCCTCCCGCAGCTCGGGCGGGACCCAGGTCGCGCCGAGCCGCTCATAGAGCTCTTCCTCGGAGCCGACCTCGATCCTCTCCTCACCCTGCCAAAGGCCATCGGCACCGAGCCGCAGGCCGGACCCGGAGGCACGCTGCTGGAGCATCTCGAGGTGACGTTCGGCTGCCGAGTGCCAGAGGGAAGCGGCCGCTGCGACCTGGGGGTCGACGGCCAGCACTCGGCACCGCACACCGGTGGCGCTCTTCCCGGCCCACACCCCCGGCTCCTCCAGCTCGAGCTCCGACAGAACTTCGCCGAGGGCAACACCCAGTGTGGCTCGATCGGTCGTCACTACGAGCAGCTCGACGACGCCGACTGTCTCGCACGCGCGGCGGACCTCCCCCACCGTAAGCGCATCCCCAACACCGGTCCGGCCGCCAAGCAGCGAGCCCACCTCATTGGCGGTATCCCAGGCCACATCGAGAAGGTACCGTTCGCGCGCCTGAAGCGTGAAGCGCACCGCTTCCAGCACTTTGTTCTGTGAAGTCGCCCCGAACCCGGGAAGATCGACCAGCCGGTTCTCCAGACAGGCGTACTCTAACTCTCCCGGGGTGGTCACACCGAGATCCTGCCACAGCGCCCGGACTCGCTTGGGCCCGAGGCCCGCCACCGACAGCAGCTCGACGACGCCCGGCGGCGTCTTGGCTTCAAGCTCCCGCAGGACCTCGGGCTTGCGACCGCTGACCAGCTCGGCAAGTACCGCCGCGGTGCCGCGTCCTATGCCGCGAGCCTCCGTTACCTTCCCCGACTGGACGAGCTCCTTCAGGTCCCCCTCCAGGCGTTCCACCGTGCGCCCCGCGCTCGCCAGAGCACGCACCCGGTGAGGGTTCTCGCCGTGGAGCTCGAGCAACGTGGAAATCGTCTTCAGGACCCTTGCCGCTTCTTTGCGATCCACACTTGCCATGTATAATCCCCTCGTCCGAGCCCGTTGGTACCCATGACCCAGCTCTGACCGGCACACGGACCCGGGCGGTCGTTCAACACCATCATGGTATAGTCGCTCGTGCTTCAATGGGACTGCTTCGTAGATTCCGATCGAGCCTGACCTACCCCGTCGCCGGCACGCTCGTCCTGGTGACTGTGCTGCCCGTGGCGGCAGTCGGTCTGCTGCTGGCATCCAGCATCCGGGATCACCTGACAACGGTCGAGAAGCAGTACCTGACGAGACAGGCGGTGGGCCTGGCGAGCGAGGTCTCGCTGTTCTTCTCAAGCCACAGAACCCAGCTCGAGGCCACGGCCCGCGCACTCGACGTGGGCTCACGGCCTAGCGTGAGCGAAACGGACGCCCTTCTCAAGGGCATCGCCAAGCGCGACCCGCTGCTGATGCGTCTCCAACTCGTGAACTCGAACGGTGAAGGCAGCTTCGTCTCAACCCAGGAGTTGGAGCCGAAAGCTGCCGAGGCCCTGGCGGGCCTGATCTCGGATGCCTCCCAGCGCGCCGCCACCGGAAAGGAAGTCAGCGATCTTCACGAGCTGCTTCCGGGCCACCCAGCCGGGGTTTCGATTTTCGCATACCCGGTTCGCGGCAACGGCAACCGTGTTCAGGCAGTGCTGACCGGCGTCCTTGATCTCCAGCCGCTGCAGAGCAGGCTGAGCGACAACGCGCTCAGCGGGCTGATCGTCACCGTGATTGATGATAAAGGCACCGCCGTTCTGTCGTCGCGAACCGAGCTCGAGAACACCTCGCTGGCCGGCTCTCCGCTGGTGCGAGACTATCTACGGCGTCCGCTCCGCCTGACGAAAGTGTACTCCCAGCCACAGCTTCGGCTCGGCAGCGACGTGCTGGGCTCGATCGCGCCCGCACAGTGGCCCCGGTGGGCGGTCGTGGTCGAGCGCCCAACCGCTGAGGCGTTCGCGTCCGTGCGAGCCATGCAAAAGCGCACCCTGATCTCGACGGTTGTCGCGGCAGCGGCTGCGCTGGCTATCGGCCTCGGGCTCAGCGGCTACCTGATCCGGCCCCTGCAGAAGCTCACAGACGTCACCTCCGCCCTCGCCGAAGGCAACCTGACCGAGCGCGCTCAGGTCCCCGGCCACAACGAGATTGCCCAGCTGGCCGCCAACTTCAACCACATGGCCGGGAGCCTCGAGACTCTGGTCCGACGGCTCAAACATGCGCTCAGGCAAAACCAGGAGCTGTTCCTGGAGACGATTCGGACCCTCGCCACGGCGATCGACGCCAAGGACCCGTACACCCGCGGTCACTCGGAACGTGTGAGCTCCTACTCCATGGCCATCGCGCGAGCCCTCGGCCTCGACAGCGATCAGGTGTTCCGCGTCCGGATCGCAGCCATCCTCCACGACGTCGGCAAGCTCGGAATCAGGGACAACATCCTCAACAAGCCGGGCGGCCTGACCGACGCCGAGTACACGGTCATGCGGCGCCACCCCGAGATCGGATCACAGATCATGGCGCCGATCCGGATGCTCAAGGACATCATCCCAGGAATCCGCAACCACCATGAAACGTGGGACGGGACCGGCTACCCCGACAAGCTCAAGGGCGAGGAGATCCCACTTGTCGCACGAATCATCGGTGTCGCCGACACCTTCGACGCCATGACCACGGCCCGTCCTTACCAGAAGCCTCTCGAGCTCGAGTTCGTCCTCGCCAAGATGCGGGCGATGGCCGGCTCTCGCTTTGATCCCCAGGTCGTTCAAGCGTTCCTGGCCGCCGTTGAAGCCGGAGACATCACGCCACCGGATGCCTCGACAGACGCCGTGTCGGAAGAGGGAGTCTCATGAAAAACGCAGCTACGATAGCGGTCACCTTTGCCCTTCTGCTCGTCCTTGGCGGTTGCAGCAGCACCCCACCGGGCTCGCGGCCGATGAGGCGCCCCGGCTCCGAGAACGACTTGGCCAACCCGCTCTACCCGTTCACCCTGATGCGCCAGGGATCGGTTCTCCTCCAGCAGGGACGCTACGACGATGCACTCAAGAGCTTCGAGAAGGCGGCACAGCTGCAGCCAGAGAACGCCACCACGCACAACATGGTGGGCCTGTGCTATCTCAAGCTCGAGCAGTACGACAAGGCGCTCGCCGCCTTCAACAAGGCCCTCGATCTGGTGCCGTCTTTCTCGGACGCCCGCAACAACCGAGGCGCCACCTACCTTGCCCTGAAGCAGTACAGGCTCGCCGAGGTGGACTTCCTCGCCGTTCTCGGCGACCCCACATACCCCCACCGCTGGGACGTTTACTACAACCTCGGAATGACCTACTTCGACCGGAGTCAGCTCGGCGCCGCGATCGAGAACTTCCGCCGCGCCGCTTACTCCTCGGCGCCGGTGTTCGAGGCCTTCCTGCGGCTGGCCGAAATCGAGGAGCGTCAGGGCAAGAAAGACGCTGCCATGGACACCCTCGAGCAAGCACACCTGAAGTTTCCCGATCAGGCGGAGGCCACGTTCCGGCTTGGCAAGCTCCTGCTCCAGGCCGGTCGCAAGGACGAGGCTCGGAAGTACTTCAAGGAGATCGCGGACAGCGACCCGAGCTCCAAGCTGGCCGAAGAGGCGCGGAAGCTGCTCGAGGCACAATGATGCCGTTCAACTATCTGCTGACGAACCTGCTGGTCGACGTCCCAGCGGCCGTGGGAGCCATTTTCCTAGACGACGAGGGAGAGACCATCGAGTGCGTCACCCGCCACGGAGACCCTTATGAGCTGAAGGTCGAAGGGGCCTATCACAGCATCTTCGCGCGACAGATCGTCGACGCCGGAGGAGCGCACCTCGGGGGCCCGGTTCGGACCTACGTCATGAATGGCGACCGTCTGGTGACGTTGACGCAGGTTCTTCCGGGTGGCTACTATGTTGTGCTTGTGATGGATTGTGGCGGCTCGATCGCTCACGCGAGGTTCTTCCTGCAGCGCGCCGCTCATGTAATTCTCCGGGAGCTTGCCTGAGCTTCCGGCAATCTCGAACGCAGACGGGGGTCTGATGGCACGCACGATGCTCGAGAAGCTCAAGAAGGGTCTGTTCATGACCCATACCGAGTTTCTCGAGAAAGTCGGAGAGACGTTTCGTAGGTCGGGGCCGGTGGCGCCGGAACAGCTCGACGGTCTCGAGGACGCCCTGATCGCTGCCGATACCGGGGTCGAGCTGTCGCTGCGCTTGACCGACGAGCTCCGTGAAGAGGTGCGGAGCGGGCGCATCAGCTCCGCCGAGGAGCTGCGACCGGCCGTTCGTACCCGGCTTCTTGATCTGCTGCGCTCGACCGCAGAGGATGCGGGCGAGGTCACGACGGGCTCACCGCGGATCACCATGCTGGTGGGCGTCAACGGCACTGGCAAGACGACAACCGCGGCCAAGCTGGCCAAGAGGCGCCGCGAAGCCGGTCGCAGCGTGCTCCTGGCCGCCGCTGACACCTTCCGCGCCGCTGCAGTCGAGCAGCTTCGAGTCTGGGCCGACCGCCTGGACGTCCCACTGGTCCATCAAGCCGAGGGAGCCGACCCGGCGGCAGTCGTGTTCGACGCCATCGCTGCGGCGCGCGCGCGGGGGATCGACGAGGTCATCGTCGATACTGCCGGCCGCCTCCACACACGGACGAACCTGATGAAGGAGCTGGAGAAGGTCCGCAAGGTTGCCGAACGGGAGGTCGAAGGAGCACCGCACGAGGTACTTTTGGTGCTCGACGCGACGACCGGGTCGAACGGGATCGAGCAGGCGAAGAGGTTTGGCGCCACGGCAGGCGTCAACGGCGTTGTCCTGACCAAGCTCGACGGCACAGCCAAGGGCGGCGTGATACTGGCCATTGCCGAAGGCCTCGGTCTGCCCGTTCGCTGGGTGGGAGTCGGGGAGGCTGCCGACGACCTCCTCCCGTTCGACGCCGAGGAGTTCGTCGACGCCCTCCTGGAGCTTTCGTAGTGATCCCGACGGCCGCCGTCCGCAGCACTACCGTTTGCGCCGGCCATGAGCGCTGACGCGGATCAACGGTGGATGGCACGGGCGTTCGAGCTCGCCGAGCTCGGACGCTGCGGCGCCTCGCCGAACCCCATGGTCGGCGCGGTCGTGCTCGACCGGCGAGGCGGGCTCGCCGGCGAGGGCTACCACATCCGCTACGGCGGCCCTCACGCAGAGGTCGAGGCGCTCGCTCAGGCCGGGGAGAGGGCCCGGGGTGGCACCCTCTACGTCACGCTCGAGCCGTGCGACCATCTCGGCAAGACACCGCCCTGCTCCGAGGCCATTCTGGCTGCCGGCATCGCACGGGTTGTGGCCGCGATGGCCGATCCGAACCCCGAGGCGTCGGGAGGCGGTGGCCGTCTCCGCAGTGCCGGCGTCGAGGTCGGCTTCGGGCTCCTGGAGGAGAGGGCACGGCTTCTGAACCGCCGCTGGCTGCGGTGGGCCGCGACGGCGCGCCCCTGGGTCACGATGAAGGCCGCCGTCAGCCTGGACGGACGTACGGCGACCCGAACGGGAGAATCGAAGTGGATTACCGGCGAGGCGGCGAGGCGGCGAGGCCTCGAGCTACGCGAGGAGCATGACGCCGTTGTCGTCGGCGTCGGCACGGTGCTGGCGGACAATCCACAACTCACCCGCCGTCTCGGTCTGAACCCGGGCAGCCCGTATCGCCGCATCGTCCTCGACTCGACGCTGCGCACGCCGGTCACCGCCGACGTCGTTCGCAGCCACCCCTCACTGACGCTCATCGCCCACACCAGGCACGCTCCCGACGACCGCCGCGCCGCACTCTTGGAGACCGGAGTGGAGCTCCTCGAGGTGAACGCAGACGACCGAGGAAAAGTGGACGTGCAGGCTCTCCTCACCGCCCTCGCACCGCGCCCGGTCGCCGCGCTGCTGGTGGAGGGCGGCGCCGAGGTTCACGGTTCGTTCGTCGACGCCGGCGTGGTCGACGAGGCAGTGTTCTTTGTGGCCCCGATCCTGATTGGCGGAACGGCTTCTCGTCCGGCGGTCGCCGGTCTCGGGTCCGGAACGCTCCACGCCGCCCCAGGCTTCGTCATCGAGAATGTGCGCCCGCTTGGTGACGACCTCGAGGTCGCTGCGGTATGCTTGGAGACCACTCATGTTCACTGGACTGGTTGAGGCAATCGGCCGGGTAGCGGGGATTACGAGGTCCGGCCCGGGGGCGCGGCTCTCTGTAGCTGTGACCTGGCCTGACCGGGAGGCCCCGGACGCCGGCGACAGCATCGCCGTCAACGGCGTCTGTCTGACCGCCCTTGGACCCACCGCGGAGAGGTTCGACGCCGACCTTTCGCCCGAGACGGTGGCCCGCACGCGGCTGGCCTCCCTTCCACCGGGTGCAGGGCTCAACCTCGAGCGGGCCCTGCGTGTCGGTCAGCGGCTCGGCGGTCACTTCGTGCAGGGACACGTCGATGCTGTTGTCCGCCTCCTTGCAGCCAGCGTGGAAGGCCAGTTCACGAGATGGCGAGTTTCGGTGCCGAGGGGTTGCGAACGCGAGCTGACGCGCAAGGGCAGCGTCGCTCTCGACGGGGTTTCTCTCACCGTCGCCGAGCTCGGTGGTGACTGGTTCGAGGTGGCACTCATTCCCGAGACCCTGGCGTCGACGACCCTCGGCGCTCTTCGGCCGGGCGCCGAGCTCCACCTCGAAACGGACGTGATCGCCAAGTACGTCGCGCGTGCGGTCGGCCTGCACGACGGCAGGCCGGGAGCGTTCGAGGAGTTTCTCGCGGGGGGTCTCGGTGCGACGGATTGAGCCCGCCTTCCCCGACCTGTTCTCCGTCACCCACGTGCTTCGGCCCGGCTACCTCCCCGGCTCGTCGGTCGAGCTGGACCCGATTCGCATGGGGATTGTCTGGCAGGACGCGCCCCACCGCATCCTCCCTGCAGACGGCACGGTCCCACGGATGGCCGTGCGGGCGATCGCGTTCGGGCGCGTGGCGGCGATGCGGCGCGAGGTCGTCGAGCGGCTTCTCGAGCGCGGCAGCTCGCTGCTGCTGGTCCTCGACGATCCGAAGATCAAGCCGGAAGACCTCGGCCTGGAGGGAGAGCTGGCCCAGTCCCAGGTCACGGCGCTGCTCCCCGTACTGCCCTCGCCCCTCGCCGACAAGGTCCAGATCCCTGCCGCATGGAAGAAGCGGCGCTGGGGCGCTGTGCTCGGTCTGTTCCCGTTCCCCGGGGCGATGGCTGAGATCGAGAGCCGGGTCACCCAGCTGTGGAAGTCCGGGGCGTCATTCGCGATAGCGGCACCTCTGCTGCTCACACCCAAGGACCGCCACCGTATTCTCGATGGCTGCGACGGCTGCGGCCATGAGGCCGAGCTCGAGAACGCACTGTTTCACGCCGACGTCAGCCGCGGCCTGCACGCCCTCGAGCGGAAAGCCGGCGTCGCCGTTCATACGATGGGCATGGAGCCGGTAGTGCCGTACCTGATCCCGGGCGGCGCCCATCCCAAGGCAGCGCACACGGCCGCCCTGCTCCGGCTGTGGGCACGCCGCCTCGACCAGTCCCACGAGGAAAGCTCCTGGGGCTGGCGCTTGCGTCGAGCCGCCTCCGCCCTCGAACCGCTCGACAAGGACCCCGAGAGCATGGCCGTGGAGGGCAACCTGCGCATCATCCCCGGCTTCGATAAGTGGGTCGAGTCCTTCACCCGCGCGCTGTGGGACGGGGGCGACCCGGTCGCCGCCGCCTGGCGCCGGTGGACCTCTCCAACCAACCAGAAATGACGCAACCGTGGCGGCTGCTCATCAACGGCGCCGATGCCGGCGCCGCCAACATGGCCCGCGACATGGCGATCCTGGAGCACGTGTGCATCGGCCAGGCGCAGCCCACTCTGAGGCTGTACTCGTGGTCGCCGCCGTGCCTGACCCTCGGGCGCCATCAGCCCCTGGATGCCGCCGACGAGGGGTTCTGCCACCACGCCGGCATCGAGATCGCCAGACGTCCAACGGGCGGCAGGGCGGTGCTCCACCACCTCGAGCTGACCTACGCCGTGATCGCACCGCTGTCGCCGCCGACCCTGCCCACTAACCTCCAGGCCGCCTACCGCAAACTGTGCTCCGGTCTCGTACGAGCGTGCCACGCGCTCGGTATCTCGGCCGAGCTCACCCCCGGCGAGGTCAACCTCCAGCTGCCGGGTCCCCGCACGTCGGTTCCGTGCTTCAAGGCTCCGGCCGGCGGCGAGGTCGTCGTCTCCGGCCGCAAGCTGATCGGCTCGGCGATGAGACGGCACGGAAACGCGATTCTGCAGCACGGCGCCTTCCTTCTCGACTGGGATTCAGACCTCCAGGCGGGCGCCGTCGGGCTCCCCGACGACAGCTCACTGCGGCCGTTCGTCACCACGGTGGCGGCGGAGCTGGGCCTCGTGCCGTCTGACTCCGAGCTGACCGGGGCACTGGCCACGGGCGTGGCCGAAGAGCTGGGCGTCACCTTCCAGCCCGGCGAGCTCACCGCCGGCGAGCAGCGGATGGCCAGGGAGCTGATTCCCACGTTCACGATATCCGGCTAGTCCAGAAACTGCGCCGGCACGCGGCACGCCGGTGTACCATGGCGGCGCATGCCCGAACGACCCAGCGAGTCCCGGAAGGCCGTCCCGTGGTGGGTGGTGACCACGTACTTTGCCGAGGGCTTTCCGTACTCGATCGTCCGCCAGATCTCGACCGTGTACTTCAAGGACGCCGGGGCCACTCTGCAAGCGATCGGCCTGACCTCGCTGTACGGCCTGCCATGGACGCTCAAGTTCCTGTGGGCGCCGTTCGTCGACACCTATTCGACCAAGCGGCGCTGGCTGCTGGCCGCGGAGAGCGTCCTCGTGACGATGGTGCTGGTGCTGGCCGGAGTCTCCTCGCTCAAGGGAGCGTTGCCGATCGCAGCGGTCGTCTTCCTGCTGCTGGCCGTCACCTCGGCCACCCACGACACCGCGATCGACGGCTATTACCTGGAGGCGCTCGACCGCACCGAGCAGGCTCGCTTCGTGGGCTTCCAGGCGATGTCGTACCGCCTGGCGCTGATCGCCGGAGGCGGCGGTGTCATGGCCCTCTCCGGCTGGACCTCGTGGACCACCGGTTTCGGGGTCGCAGCCCTGGCCATCGGCGGCATCCTCACGTTGCATGCGTTCTTCCTGCCCCGCCAGGAGGCGCCCAAGCGACCCGCGGTGCGGCTGCTCCTGTACCTCACACGCCCCCGGGTTCTCCTCATCCTGGCGGCCACCGCGGTTCTTGCCGGCAGTCTCCGCTGGCTCTACCTGCGACCCGGGATGGAGATCCTGCATCGCGTGGGCGGCGCGCTCTCGGTTCCAGAGTGGATCGTCCTTCTCCTGCTCGTCAGCCTGGCGGCGGCCGCACTGCGCGTCCCGGTCCTCAAGCGGCGGCTCTACGCCTCCGACTCGACCTACGCGCTCGCCTTCGTGGACTACCTCGATCAGCCACGAGTGGGCGTCATCCTCGCGTTCGTGGCCCTGTACAGAACCGGTGAGTCGTTCCTGCTCAACATGGCCTACCCGTTCCTCAAGGACATCGGCGTCAGCCGCGCAGCGTATGGAGTCGCCTACGGCACCTTCGGGATCGCAGCATCGATCGCGGGCGGGCTCCTGGGGGGCGCCCTCATAGCCCGCTTCGGTCTGCGGCGCTGCATCTGGCCGTTCGTTCTCTCGCAGAACCTCCTCAACCTGCTCTACATGGTCATCGCGTGGCACTATCGCGGGATCTTCCAGCGCCCCGACCTCGGACACGCCAACCTGAGCCTGGTCGGCGTCCTGATTGTCGTCGAGGCGTTCGGCGCCGGGCTCGGCACGGCCGCTTTCATGGTCTTCGTCATGCGCACCGCCAAGGCGGAGTACAAGGCCGCCCACATGGCCATCGCCACCGGCATCGCCACCGTGTCTGCAACCCTCGCCGGCGTCTGCTCGGGGTTCCTGGCTGCCGCTTTCGGCTTCACCGTCTACTTCGGCCTGACCTTCCTCGCGACGCTGCCGTCGATGGCCCTGATCCCGTTCCTCCCCTACCTGGACCGCCCCCGGGAGGCAACGTCCTCCGCCTGATCCTCAGTGGGCCTGGCGGGCCTTCATACGCCCCGGCACAGGCGAGCTCGCGCCGCGCCGAGCGAGAATGAGCGGCCCAAGTTAGCCCGGGTTGTTCATGAGCAATCGTAGCGAGACCGGCGAGACGTCAGTCAGTGGCGGGATCTGAGCGTCGAGCTGCCGGAGGCATACCTGGAAGGTATGTTGAGGACAGCGAGAGGTGAAGAGCACGCCAATGGCTGGCTTATCGCCGGTCGCAGTAGATTGCGAGTGAACGATCCGGGCCAAGTGGTGGGCCGTGGGAGACTCGAACTCCCGACCAACGGATTAAAAGTCCGCTGCTCTACCGACTGAGCTAACGGCCCACGCGCGTCCGGCCGGACCTCGGGGAGCGTCAGAGTACTTCCGATCGGCCTGCCGATCAAGGCGTCGCGGCAGCCTCCTGAACGGTGTGGACAGCGTGTCGCAGCCGCTCAGCGAGTGCGGACCTGCCGCGGATCAGGGTTTCCTCCCGGCGCGGGCCGGTGGACACGAGAACGATGGGAACGCCGAGGTGGTCCTCGAAGAACTCGAGGTAAGCGCGGGCCGCGGGCGGAAGGTCTTTCTCCCTGGTGATACCTCGGGTCGTCGTCCCCCAGCCGGGCAACGTCGTGTACACCGGCTCGATCTCCGCGAGCTTTCGCGCATCCGCCGGCGGCTCCGCCAGGACGCGTCCGTTCGCGGTCTTGTAGCCGACCGCAACCCGGATCTCCTCGAGCCCGTCCAATACGTCGAGCTTCATCAGCGCCACCCCGGCCAGCCCGGCCACGCGCACCGCGTAGCGCGCCGCCACGGCGTCGAACCAGCCACACCGCCGCGGCCGGCCGGTCGTGGTACCGAACTCGTTGCCCCGTTCACGGAGCCGGTCGCCGACCTCGTCCTCGATCTCGGTCGGGAACGGCCCGCCGCCGACCCGGGTCACGTACGCCTTCATGACCCCGAGCGCCGGACCGAGGGTTGCGATCGGGATGCCGCAGGAGACGGCGGCGGCGCCGGGCAGACACGACGACGAGGTCACGTACGGATAGGTGCCGTGATAGAGGTCGAGCATGATGCCCTGTGCACCTTCGAACAGGATCGGCTCGCCCCGCTCCCCGTGGCGGTTCAGGGCCGGACCGATCTCGCCGACGAGCGGTGACAGGACGCGCGCGGCCTGCCGCAGGCTCTTCATGGCCTGCGCAATGTCCACCGGCGCCGCCCCGAACAGCAGCTCCAGCTCACGGTTGTGGCTCTCCATGAGAGCCGTCGCATCCGCCTCGAGCCGGTCGGGCTCGGTCAGCACGCCGGCACGCAGGGCCCGCCGCTGCGCGAGATCCTGGTAGGCGGGGCCGATGCCGCGTCCGGTGGTACCGATGCTGGAGGCGCCCCGGGCCTGCTCACGTGCCAGATCCAAGGCCTGGTGTGAGGGCAGGATCAGGGTTGCCCGCGGCGACACGGTGAGGCGGCCGTTGACGTCCACGCCCTTCTCGCCGAGGTCGGCGATCTCCGCGACCAGCGCCAGGGGATCCACGACCATCCAGGCGCCCATGTAACAACGTGAACCGGCGTGGATAATACCGGATGGAACCAGGTGCAGGGCAAAGTGACGGTCCCCGAACTTCACGGTGTGGCCGGCATTGTGTCCGCCGTTGTATCGGACGACGGCCTTGAATCCGGCCGAGAGCAGGTCGACGACCTTTCCCTTGCCCTCATCTCCCCACTGGCCGCCGAGAACCAGCAGCGCCTGTTGCGAGCTGTGCCCTTTCACTTCAGCCCTCCAGCGGTCCATTCTAACCCGGATTCTCGTCTCGGAATCGTCCTCGGCAGCGAGGCGCCCGGCGCGCCGAGTGCCTCGTCCGTCGGCGGCGCTCCCAGACCCGCACATGGGTTACGGACACAGGCACGCATCAGCTACTATTCTTGCATGAGCGAGTTTGGGTCACACCCGGAGAGCGGCTTCTTCCGCCGCCTTGCCGACTTCACTCGGGGTCCAGAGGGCCGACCGAGCCGCTTTGCCACCCGTCTGCGAAAGCGCCTGGTAGTGGGCTTCCTGGTCGCCTTTCCGCTGGTGGTGACGGTCTTCTTCGCACTGTTCCTGTTCGACCTGCTCGACCGCTGGTTCCGCCCGGTCGCCCGGCACTACTTCGGGTTTCCGATTCCCGGCATCGGGGCCGCACTGTCGCTGCTGGGGCTCTACCTTCTCGGCCTGCTAGCGACCAACGTCCTCGGAGGCCGGATTCTCTCGTTCTTCGAGCGCCGGATCGCACGCATTCCGCTCTTGAGCCCGATCTACCAGGGAGCCCGACAGGTCACCGAGGCGCTGCAGGCGCGTGAAACGTACCAGTTCCGGAAGGTCGTTCTGGTTCGCTTTCCCCACAACGACGTGCGCTCGCTCGGCTTCGTGACCCGCGAGATCGACCGCCCGAGCAGGTTTGCCGACGAGGCTTCACTTCTCGTGTTCGTGCCCACCACGCCAAACCCCACGTCCGGCTTCCTGATCTCGGTCCGCAAGCGTGACGTGACCGAGCTCAACATTCCGGTCGAGGCCGGGGTCAAGCTCGTGATTTCGGGTGGGCTCGTGGTTCCAGATCAGCTGCTGTCACCCCTGCCGCCGGCCACTGACAACCCTACTCAGGGCTGACAGACACCTCGCTCGGGCAGCTGGAACGTGAGCCGAGAATCGGGGATTCGCCGCGGTAGTTGCGGCGTTGTCCCCAGCGGCCGTTCAGTTGCTCGGACCCCCGTCGAAGAACTCGGTGACGTCGATCCGGTGGTCGCGCAGCTTCTCCGGCGCATGATGGAGGTAGTTGTAGCGGGTGCCAAAGCTGAGGAGGGCACGCTCCAGCATGCGGCGGCCACGGTACAGACGCGACATCACAGTCCCAACGGGAATGCTCAGGATGTCCGCGATCTCCTGGTACGCGAAGCCCTGAAGATCCGCAAAGACGACGACCATCTTGTAGTCGTGCGGCAGCGCCCGCAGCGCCTCGCGAACCTCGTGATCGAGGTCGTAGGTCAGGAGCTCTGCCTCCGGATCCGTGAAGCCCTTCTCCTCTTGGTCGAGCAACCGGCTTTCGAGACCGCCCTCGACGTCGTCGAAGTCGACGGCGGTCGGCTGCAGCTTCTTCTTGCGGTACGAGTTGATGAAGGTGTTCTTCATAATCTTGAACAGCCAGGCCTTGAAGTTCGTACCCTCGGTAAAGCGCTGGTAGTACTTGAACGCCTTGAGGTAGGTCTCCTGCAGCAGATCCTCGGCGTCGTCCGCCGACCGCGTCATGCGGAGGGCGCTCTTGAACAGCTGCTCGCGGTACGGAAGCTCTCCGGATTCGAAGTTCCACAGGGTAGGCTCGTGAGACGCCATCTCGACCTCCTTGTTACAGGAATGATACATTGAGACGGCGACTCTGTCAAGTCGTCACCGATGTAAAGTTCTGATGAACTTTGTTACCGTCATGCAACATCCGAAACTACGAAAAACACAGGCGCCCGCGGGCGCCTGTGCCGGTCCTCCGTGCTGTGATGGGACTACTTCGCCAGGATCATGAAGGCGATGATCAGCGAGTAGATGACCAGCGACTCGATCAGCGCGAGCCCGATGATCATCGTGATACGGACCGGGCCCGCGGCGCCGGGGTTACGCCCCATTGCCTCACAGGCCGCGGTGATGCCGCGCCCCTGGCCGATCGCGCCCGCAGCGGCGGCGAAACCAATCGCGAAGGCCGCTCCGAGAAACTGGGCCCAGTTCCCTCCCGCAGCCGCGTGCGCTGCACCGGCTTCCTGCGCCATCGCCGGCGCGGCGAACAGGACCACGCTGACCGCGGCCAGGGCCATCATGACGAAACGACGGTTCATACGATCCTCCTCCCGGACTAGTGTGCTCGACCTTTAGTGCTGCTCCACGACGACGGCGCCCTGGATGTACGCCATCGTCAGCATGATGAAGATGAAGGCCTGGAGCAGGGATCCGAAGATCCCCAGGCCCATCATCGGCCACGGAACGACGAACGGGAACAGCGTAAAGAAGATCCCGGTCGCCGTGTGCTCACCGAAGATGTTTCCGAACAGACGAAGCGCCAGGGAAAGGACCCTGGCGAGGTGCGAGATCAGCTCAATCGGGACCATGAGCGGCGCCAGCAGCACCACCGGCCCGGCGAAGTGCCGCAGGTAGTGGAACAAACCCTGCTTGCGCACGCCGACGACGTTGTAGAACAGGAAGGCCGTGATCGACAGCGCGAAGGTGGTGCTCGGGTTGGCCGTTGCCGGCTGCAAGAAGAAGAAGAGGCCGAAGATGTTGCAGACGAAAATGAAGATCGCGAGTGCTCCGACGAACGGCAGGAACGTCTTGCCCAAACCCTCGCCGATCACGTCGTCGAGCAGCGATTGCAGCCCATGAACGACGAGCTCTAAGGACTGTTGTAGGTGGGAGGGATGCTCTACGGACAGCTTCCTCTTGACCGGGATCAGCAACGCCGCAATCACGACCACAGCGAGCATCGCCATGATGACGTGATCCGGCAGCCAGAACACCTGGCCGTGCTGGGCGCCCATCAGCTCCAGGTACCGCTCGCTCGGCTGCCCGAAGATCGCGAGCAGGAGTCGGTTGACCGGTTCGAAGAGAATCGAGTACTCGTGATGCATCTACTCTCAGCCTCCGCCCTTACCTGCCCAACGTACTGCTTCGACCAGTATGGCGACCACGACCGCTGTAAAGCCGGCCGCGACCGCAACAGGCTCCACATGAGGAACCGCCAACAGCACCCCGAACCCGCACAGCAGAAGGACCATCTTCAGCCCGAGCCTGACGACGATCGGCCTACTGAGCTGCAGGCCACCGGGCTGCAGCATCCGCTCGAGAGCAACCTCCAGCCAGCGGAAGTTGATGATAGCCAGCGCCCCAGCGACGGTCAAGCTGGCAGCCCCCGCGGGCGAGCTCAGCACCAACAGCTCGATCGCGCCTCCGATCAGGATGAGCACGAGGGAGATGACCGCCACTCGGCGCGAGGAGAAAGTCGTCTCAGCTGCGGTCATCGCCACCGTCGCCGTCATCCCAGCTCTCCGGACCCCGTTCGTTCTGCGCCGCCAACTCCTCCTCGTCCCGCGCCGCCTTGGCGGTGATGCGGAACAGGTTGATGAAGCCGGCAACGATCCCGAAGAGGCTGAACACCGCCGTCAGGTACGGCCACGTCCCGAGGTTTCGGTCGAGCCAGCGGCCCCAGAAGAAACCGATCGCAATCGCAACAGGAAACTGGATGCCGATGATCGACAGATCGGCCCAAGTACGTGCCTGGCGCAGGAGGCGCCGTCGGTTCTTCACGTCGTCCCCGCTTCTTGTGGATCACCCCCGGGCCACATAGGCCCGGCATACGTCGTTCCCCGGCCGGCCCAGGCCAACACCTGCCGTCGTGAGGCGTGCGGTTCAGCTGGCCGACCCTCACTACCCGACACCGAGCGCGATGAGACCATGGCGAGCCCAGCCTACCATTGGCGCCGGCCAGACGCCGATCACCAGCGTTGCGACCACGCACAGGGTGATCATCGCCTCCAGCCAGCGGTCACGGGCCAGGGGTGCCGGAACGTCCTCCTCACCATCTCTGAAGTACATCTCCAGCACGATCCGGAAGTAGTAGTACAGACTCACGGCGGACATGATGACCGCGATCACCACGAGCTTGATGTATCCCGCCTCGACCGCCGCCGAGAACAGGTAGAGCTTGCCCATGAAACCGGCCGTCGGCGGGATCCCCGCCAGCGCCAGCATGAAGATCAGCATCCCGGCCGCCGCTCCGGGGTGCCGCTTGGCCAGCCCGGCGTAGTCTGAGATCTGCTCGCCCGCGTAGCCGCGCGTCTCGAGGAGGATCACGAAGCCGAACGCACCCAGGTTCATGAACGTGTAGACCAGCATGTAGAGCAGCAGCGCCCACGTCCCCATCACCGATCCCGCCACGATCCCAATCAGGGCGTAACCAGCGTGGGCGATCGAGGAGTAGGCCAGCATCCGCTTGACGTTGTTCTGGGTCAGGGCGGCGACGTTGCCGTAGATCATCGTCAGCGCGGCGGCCATCCACATCACCAGGCGCCAGCTGTGGATCTCGGGCGCGAACGCTCCCGCGAAAAGCCGCAGGAACATCGCGAACGCGGCCGCCTTCGGCCCCACCGAAATGAACGCCGTCACCGGGGTCGGTGCCCCCTCGTAGGCGTCTGGTGTCCAGACGTGGAACGGGACGGCAGCGACCTTGAACAGCATCCCGAACCCGACCAGGATAATGCCGAGGCCGAGCGCGGTGTTGCCGCTGACGCCGGCCCCCAGCGCATCACGAATGCCGCCGAGATCGAGCGTTCCAAGGGTGCCGTAGACGAGTGAGATGCCGTACAGGAGGATCCCCGACGACAGCGCGCCGAGCACGAAGTACTTGACCGCGCCCTCGTTCGACTTGACCTCGAGCTTGAAGTAGCCGACCAGCACGTACTGCGACAGCGCCATCAGCTCGAGCCCGACGTACAGGCTGACCAGGTTGGCGCCGGACGCCATGACCATCATCCCGAGGGTGGCGTACAGCACCAGCGCGACGAACTCCCCGCCTCCGTACGACGACCTCTCCAAGAAGCCCGCCGCCATCATCAAGGTAATCGCGGAGGCGACTATCATCACCAGCTTGAAGTAGAGAGCGAAGCCGTCCAGGACCAGCATGCCGCCGAGGATGACCTCCGGCCCGCCCGCGGGGCGCCCCAGCAGCCACGTGAGCACCGCGGTCACCGCCAGAGCGGCAACGCCGGCGATGGTCAAGGCCCGAATCCCCCGCCGTCCAGCAGCGATACCGGCGAGCAGAATCACGAAGCCCGCAACGGCCAGGAAGATCTCCGGCAGGAAGGGGATGAACTGGCTCAGGTTCATGAGCTACTCCCCAGCGCCCTGATCGGTCCCGGTCGGGGCGCTTCCCGTGATCTCCGTGATCCGCTGCGCCGCATCATCCGGGTGGTGAAGGGCCACCTCGACCCGCTGCACGACCCGGTCAACCGTTGGCTGCATGCGGTTGAAGAACGGCTTCGGGTAGAGACCGATCCAGAAGGCCACGATAACGAGCGGGATCAGCGTCCACTGCTCGCGGCGGTTGAGGTCCTTGAGATCCTTGTTCTTCTCGTTGGTGACCTCGCCGAAAAACACTCGCTGATACATCCACAGCATGTACCCCGCGCCGAGCACGATTCCCGTGGCGGCGAACAGGGCCCACGTCCAGTTGGCGCGGAAGACGCCGATCAGGATCGTGAACTCACCGATGAAGCCGTTGAGGGTCGGCAGCCCGATCGACGACATCGTCAGCACCATGAAGAACATCGCGTACAGAGGCATGACCTTGGCCAGGCCCCCGTACTCCGCGATCATCCGGTTGTGGCGCCTCTCGTAGATGATGCCGACGAGAAGGAAGAGCGCGCCTGTAGATACCCCGTGGTTGATCATCTGCAGGATCGAGCCCTTGAGCCCGACCTCGTTGAGCGCGAACATGCCCAGCATCACGAATCCCATGTGGCTCACCGAGGAGTAGGCCACCAGCTTTTTCATGTCCTTCTGCGCCATTGCCACCAAGGCGCCGTAGATGATGGCGATGATCGCCAACGCAGCCACCCACGGCACCGCCTTGACCGTCGCATCGGGCAGCAGCGGGAGCGAGAAGCGGACGAAGCCGTAGGTCCCCATCTTCAGCAGCACGCCGGCGAGGATGACCGAGCCGGCCGTCGGCGCCTCGACGTGGGCGTCGGGCAGCCAGGTATGGAACGGGAACATCGGGACCTTGATCGCGAACCCGATAAAGAACGCCAGGAAAACCCAGAACTGGAGCTGCGGCGGGATGTGGGGAGCGATCTTGTAGAGCTCGGGGATCGCGAAGGTGGCCGGGTTGTGAAGGCCGGGCAGGCCAACGGCTGCGAGCCCGTCGGAGTTGTAGAAGTAGAGGGCCAGAATGCCCACCAGCATCAGAACAGATCCGAACAGGGTATAGAGGAAGAACTTGATCGCTGCGTAGAGCTTGCGCGGCCCGCCCCAGACGCCGATCAGGAAGTACATGGGGACGAGCATGACCTCCCAAAAAACGTAGAACAGGACGAAGTCGAGCGACATGAAGACGCCCAGCATCCCGGTCGACAGCAGCAGCAGGAAGACGTAGTACTCCTTCTGCCGGTGTCCGATCGCGGTGAACGACGAGTACACCGAGATGAAGGTGAGCAGCGTCGTCAGCAGGATCAGGAGAATGGAGAAGCCGTCGACGCCGAAGAAGTACTGGACGCCGAGCTTCGGGATCCACTCCCCTTTCACGACAAACTGAAACTCCGCTCCCGCCGGGTTGTAGAGGAACCACAGCGGGATGGAGATCAGGAAGTCGAGGCCCGCAACGACCGTGGCCACGGTCTTGATCGCCTTGACGTTGTCGCGGTTGATGCCGAAGATGATCAGGAGCGCCCCGACCAACGGCAGGTAGCAGATGAAGTTCAGAAGGTAGTGTTGGAGGAAGTCCATCGTCGTCCCCGCTCCTTAGAAGATGAAGTAGACGGCCAGGAGCGCAACCGCTCCGAGGACCATCACCATCGCGTAGCCCTGTGCGAACCCGACCTGCAGGCGACGGAACTTGCGGCTTGCCCACTGGTAGATCCAGGCGACCAGGTTGACCAGACCATCGACGACCTTCAGATCGAAGACCCCCGACAGGAAGCTCGTGCCGACCGTTGTATGACGGGTGCCGTTGACGGCTCCGTCGACGACCCGGGCGTCGAGCTCCCACAGCAGATCGGCAACCTTGAGGGTGCCGGCGATCACGGTTGCCTCATACAGCTCGTCGATGAAGTACTTGTTGGCGATCAGCTTGTAGGCGAGGGGGAAGCGCTCGGCGAGGCGGCGCGGCCGCTCGTAGGCGCGATCGCCGATGTAGAACGCGCGCGCCACCACGATCCCGCTCACCGCCACTGCC